>JAEDJF010000089.1 GCA_016296485.1 Oscillospiraceae bacterium | reverse complement strand
TTTCAGAAGCAGCCTTGTCAGCGCCCTGAACGAAGCCGTAGCCGTAACGGATAACAGCGGGAACAGCCATGCCGCCGAGGAAGCCGAGCTTGGTGTAGCCGTCTTTAACAGCTGCGTAACCGGCAAGATAACCGGCCTGCTCTTCAGCGAAGGTTGCGCATACAGCGTTTGCTGCGGGATCATAGTAGGTAACATAGTCCTCAGTAAGGTCACCGGAGGCAACGTCGATTGCTACGAAGTAAACGTCGGGATACTGCTCCTGAACGTGAATAAGAGTAGCACCGAAGAGGTAGCCGGGCATTACGATGACGTTAGCGCCTTCGGCAACAGCCTGACCGACGGAAAGAACACGGGCATCAGTAGAGTCCTCAGAGGGCTGATAATAAACGTAATCTACTTTGTTAGCGCCGCACCATGCCTCAACTGCCTGCCAGCAAGCCTGGTTGAAGGACTCGTCGTCAATAGTACCAACGTCGGTTACGAGAGCAACTTTTTTGATGATTGCGTCTTCACCGTTGTTGGCGGAGTTTGCATTGTTGCATCCTGCCATAACGGTAAGCATCATTACCGCAGCAAGGATAACTGCAAGAATTTTTTTCATTATTTTTTCCTCCCTGTGTAAATTTTGTTCACAGTACCTTTACTGTAACACAAATCAGTAAATAATTCAAGATATAAACTTACATTTATAGTCAAAACCATTTAAAAAGTTATAAAAAGCGTATCCGGTTTCCGGATACGCTTTTTATACCGCTTTACGGATTGTCTTTGATGTACTCCCGGATATATCCGGAAAAAAGGTCAAGAGCTACCTTGTTTTTTCCGCCCTCAAGAATTACTATGTCTGCGTTCTTTTTGCTGGGCTCAACGTATTTTTCGTGCATCGGCTTGACCGTGGCGGCGTACTGCCCAAGAACCGAGTCGATGGTGCGACCTCTCTCCTGGGTGTCGCGGCGGATTCTTCTTCCGAGGCGCACGTCAGCGTCGGTATCCACAAAGATTTTCATATCCATAAGGTCCAAAAGCTCTTTGTTTTCAAAAATCAAAATGCCCTCGATTATAAGTATTTTGGATGGTTTAAGAAGTATCGTCTCGGTTTTAGAGCGGTTGTGTATCGTATAATCGTACACAGGTTCACTTACACATTCGCCGCTTTTGAGCATTTTGATGTGCTCAATCATAAGCTTTGTGTCAAAAGACGCCGGGTGGTCATAGTTTACCTGGCAGCGCTCTTCAAAGGTGAGATGGTCAAGAATATTATAATAGTTATCGTGGTGGATAACGGTTACGTCATCTTTAAATCTCTCCACAAGCGTTGTTGTAAAAGTAGTTTTTCCGCTGCCGGTGCCTCCGGCGATACCTATTACAAACATTTTTCCACCGTCCCCCAAAATTATTTTATGACTCCGTAAACGAGAGGCTTTTCAATCGGGCTTTCGTCGCTGAAATCAACAGCAGAAGAAAACATCTCCGCCGCCGCTTTTTCCGATTCCTCTTTCGAGGTATAGAAAAGCGCTATTGTTTCTCCTTTTTTGACATAATCTCCCGTCTTCCTTTTGAGAATTATTCCGGCGGTATGGTCTATATCGTCGGTCTTTTTCTCTCTTCCTGCGCCGAGAACGGAGGCGGTTTTCCCTATGGTTTCCGCATTCATATGGGAAATATATCCGTCTCTCTCCGCTTTAAATTCAAAGGTGTATTCGGCTTTTCCGAGAAGCGACGGGTCGTCAACAAACGACGCGTCGCCCCCTTGGGCGGTAATCCACTCTTTAAATTTTTCAAGAGCCGCTCCGCTTTCAATGGCTTCATTCGCCCTTGCTTCGCTCTCTTCTTCGCTCCAGCCGTAGCAAAGAGAAAGGAGATTGGACGCCAGCGCCACGCAAATATCCCGAAGGTCGCCCCTGCTCTCATTTTTGAGCACGCTCACAGCTTCGAGCACCTCCAGGGAGTTTCCGACGGCGAAGCCCAGCGGACGGTCCATATTGGTGACCACGGCGGCGATATTTCTTCCGAAGCTCTTTCCTATATCGACCATTTTCCGGGCAAGGGTTCTTCCATCCTCCTCGGTTTTCATAAACGCGCCGCTTCCGATTTTTACGTCGAGCACGATATTGTGAGCACCGGCGGCAAGCTTTTTGCTCATAATGCTCGAAGCGATGAGCGGTACGCTGTCGACCGTCGCCGTAACATCCCGAAGAGCATAGAGTTTTTTGTCCGCCGGGGCGAGGTTTGCGGTGGAGCCGATTATCGCGAGCCCGGTATTTCTCACCTGGTCGAAAAATTCGTCCGGCGAAAGGCTGGTTTTAAAGCCGGGAATTGATTCGAGCTTATCGACGGTTCCGCCGGTGTGCCCAAGACCGCGCCCGGACATTTTAGCCATTTTACAGCCCAGCGAAGCCATTATCGGCGCAACCACAAGGCTCGTCTTGTCGCCGACGCCGCCGGTACTGTGTTTGTCGACCGTCGCGTCGCCGAACTCCGAAAGGTCAACTACGTCCCCAGAGTTCATCATTGCTTTAGTAAGAGCGGCGGTTTCCCTGTCGTCCATGCCGGAAAAATATATAGCCATAAGAAGGGGCGAAACCTGATAATCGGGTATGGTTCCCTTTACATAGCCATCGATTACAAAATGTATCTCGTCATCGGTAAGGCTTTCGCCCATTTTCTTCTTTTCTATAATATCGTACATCCGCATTTGAGCATCACTCCCGTTTCTCGATGCTCACGGCAGTTTTGAGCACGAGTCTTATCATATCATCAAAAGAAGTTTCCCTCTCTTTTGAGGAAAGGCTTTCGCCGGTTATAAGATTATCCGAAACGGTGCAGACACAAAGGGCTTTCTTGCCCGCGCGCGCCGCGTTAATATAGAGCGCCGCGGCCTCCATTTCCTCCGCGAGCACGCCCATTTTCGCCCAGCGCTCGACGTTGGAAAGTCCGCTTCCTATTTCGTAGTCCTCATCTTTATAAAACACATCGGACGAAAGCACCGTTCCCACTTTTACGTCTATTCCGAGCTCTTTTCCCGCTTCAACGCAGGAGCTTAAAAGCCCGAAATCGGCGGTGGGCGCAAAGGTTCCCGGGAGGTTAAAGTTAGAAACGAAGCTCGACTCGGTGCAGGCGCCGATAGCCGCCACAACGCTGTCCACTTTTACGTCCTCCCGAAGCCCTCCGGCGGAGCCGACGCGGACTATATTTTCCACTCCGAAGAAATTGAAAAGCTCATAGCTGTATATTCCTATGGAGGGCATTCCCATACCGCTTCCCATTACAGATACCCTAACGCCTTCATACGTTCCGGTATAGCCGTGCACCCCGCGTACGTTATTTACAAGCTTCGCGTCGGTAAGGTAATTCTCGGCAATGAATTTAGCCCTAAGAGGGTCGCCGGGCATGAGGACCGTTTTTGCAAAATCCTCCGGCGCTGCGTTTATATGCGGAGTCGGATAAGGTTTTTTCTTCATTGAAGCTCCCCCTTTTCTTTGTTTCAAATATTATTTTTGTTCGGCAATGCGCTTTTTCCAGCATTTGTGGCACATTGCTATGTATCTGTCGTTGCCGCCGATACAAATCTGGTCGCCGGCGGTGACGATTTTACCGTTGTCGTCCATTCTTGCGTTGACGATTGCTTTCGCGCCGCACTCGCAAATTGTTTTTATCTCGGTTATTGAATCAGCAACCTCAAAAAGGCGCATACTTCCGGGGAAAAGCTTTGTCACAAAGTCCGTACGGAGCCCGAAGCACATAACCGGGACGTTCATTTCGTCCACTATGTCCCGAAGCTGGTCAATCTGCTGCGGGGTAAAAAACTGGCACTCGTCGCCGATTATCACGTCACAGTCCCTGTGGCAGGAAAAGCGCTCTTTTATATTGTCGGCGGAGGATATTTCCTCCGCTACGGCGGAAAGACCTATCCTTGACTTAATTATATTGGCGCCGTCCCGGGTATCGGTCATGGGTTTGATAAGCCAGACCTTCATTCCCCGTTCCTCATAGTTATATTTTGCAATAAGAGCCTGGGCGGATTTCGAGCTTCCCATCGCGCCGTATTTAAAATAGAGCTTTGCCATTCGTCAACACATCCCCGTCCGAAAAACTTCTTTATATTTTAATAAGTTCTCTTTTTTGCTATTATATCACAACGCCACCCACTTTGCATATAGCTAAAACAGTTTTAATTAAATTTTTACACCATATCCCTTGCTATGATTCCGTTTTTGATGTAATATATAGATGTGGTAATTTATTTTTCAATGCGAGAGGAGGATTTCACCAATGAATGAACCTACAATGACCTTTTCAATCCGTGAGGACAAGGAGAAAGAGATAAAGGCTATTCTCACCACCGTATATGATGCCCTTCGCCAAAAAGGATACAACCCCATCAACCAAATCGTTGGATATATCCTTTCCGAAGACCCTACATATATCACCACCCACAACAACGCAAGAAGCCTTATCCGGAGAATTGACCGCGACGAGCTTCTCCAGATTCTTGTAAAAACATATCTTAATAACTGAGCTTTGGAGGATATTATGGCAGAAGAAAAACAGGAATTTATGACTTACAAGGGGCGTCCCCTCGTAAGAAGCAAAAAGATACTCTACTATGGAGATATGCGCGACCCCTATGTGGTTATGCTCCAAATCGCCAATACCGTTGAATCCGCCGGAACGGAGGTTGCCGGTCACGTCGTTCTTCAGATGATGTCCACCGACCCCAACGCCGCTCCCACCGAGCTCGTCCTTAAACGCGCAGAGCGCGACGGGCTTTACGCCGCCCTCGACCTTGCGTCCGCCTGGCTCGACCGCCAGCTCGGAGAGGTTAAAGACTGATTCCGTATTAGTATTAAAAGAACCGCCTGCAAAGCAGGCGGTTCTTTTTTATTCTCTTTCGAGTAAAATTCCGGGCTTATACTCTTCCCTTTCCCCGTTTTTAAGCGCGTCGCCCCAATAGTTAGGGCTAAGCTCACCCACCGTTTTGAAAATAATCTCGTTTTCCGGGTTTGAGACCGCGACCTTTACCTCTGCGCCCCAATATCTCAAACGCTCAAGGCAGATTCCACAGGCAGTAAGAATTATCGGCGTTTCGTTTTCGCTGTCTCTTGAAACGCAGAGAGAATGGGTGATTTTAAGGTTATATTTCTGCGCTTCGCACATTGCCCCTGTTTCCATACAAAGACAAGCCGCGGCGTTATACGATTCAAGGGCAGCGCTTATAAGAAACTGTCCGTCCTCGGTGTACATTACGACGCAGTCTCCCCAGCCTTTCGGGTATCTTTTATTTATAAAATCAACGGCTTTTCCGTACATAAGTTTCCCGAGTTCAAAATCGTTCACAGTTTTTCCCCCGCTTTCTTTTACTGTTCCGCCGCCATTATATCAAAAAGTTTTTCTATTATCAACAGCATTTCAAACGCACGCAAAAAGAGCTTCCCGAATGCTAACGCCACATAAGGAAGTAATTTGAAAAACACTTAAAAATAAAACTTTATGGGCATTGCAAAGGCAAGAAAGACAGAGTATAAGGCAAAAATGCTTTTTACTCTGTCTTTCTTTATGTTCAAAAATAAAATCGCACATTCGTCATCTTGATATTCTCATGTTACAATGTAGACACAAAGGAGGTCGAGCGTATGCGAAAGCAAAAATATTACTTAGCGATTGACGATTATGAGCACAGCGGTATTATCGACAGTCTAAACAATTTGAGAAACAAACTCATTGCAGACGGAAGATATACCGATGCTGTGGATGAACTGATTATCAAATTTGCTCACGCACCGATTAAGAAATTTAGAATTAAGACGACGGAGGTTTTAGATTATAGAAAAGACTATTTTTGAGCAAATGGGCGGCACATACACAAAGGTTGGAGATTATTATCTACCCAAATTACAAATACCCGAACAAGAAACAAAGCCAATCGGAATGTGGAGTCAGCGGCACAAGTGCTATCTAAAGCAAAATCACAAGGTATTGTATATAAATTTGCTGACAAGCGGAAAGTTAAACGGTTACCTTACCGATATTGACAAGCAAGCAGAAGAAATGTTTATTCTGTTAGTAAAAGAGCTTGCCGAAAATGAAAATGTAACCGAACAACTCAAAGCCGAAAATCAAATGCTGTGGATGCATCAAATGAACAATATCCATAATCGTGTGATG
>JAEDJF010000088.1 GCA_016296485.1 Oscillospiraceae bacterium | reverse complement strand
CTGCCCTTTCAGGCTTTCCGAAATTTGCGACACGACGATAAAGCTCATTAAGAACCCGAAGCACGACATTCTTTCGACCCTTCCCGCGCCGGATTTCGCCGGCGGCGGAATGATAATTTACGACCGGGACGAGCTTGAAAAAATCTATGAGACCGGTCGCGGAAGCATCAAAGTCAGGGCGAAATACCGCTATGATGCCGAGAACCGCTGCATTGAGGTCATAGAGATTCCCTCCACAACGACCATCGAAGCCATTATGGACAAAATGGTCGAGCTTGTCAAAGCGCGCAAAATCACCGAAATTTCCGATATGCGCGACGAGACGGACCTTTCCGGTCTTAAGCTCGCGATAGATATTAAGCGCGGCGTTGACCCGGACGCGCTTATGCAAAAGCTTTACCGCTCCACTCCCCTCGAGGATAGCTTCGCCGCCAACTTCAACGTGCTCATCGGCGGAGCGCCAATGGTGCTCGGAGTAAGACAGCTTCTCACCGAATGGACTGCGTTCCGAAAAGAATGCGTCCGACGGAGAATATATTTTGACCTTAAGGGCAAAAAAGACAAGCTCCACCTTTTGAAAGGTCTTCAGAAAATACTTCTTGACATTGACAAGGCCATCAAGATAATCCGCGAAACGGAGAGCGAGAGCGAAGTCGTCCCGAACCTTATGATCGGCTTCGGAATCGACCAGGTGCAGGCGGAGTTCGTGGCGGAAATAAAGCTTCGCCACCTCAACCGGGAATATATTCTCAAGCGCACGGCGGACATTGACGACCTTCGCAAGGAAATTGCGGAGATGGAGGCCATTCTTGCCGACCCGAAGAAAATCGACGCAATTATCATCGACGAACTCAAAGAGGTCAGCAAGAAATATGACCAGCCGAGACGAAGCGAAATTATCTATGTAAACGAAACGGAGACGGAGGAGCCCGATGAAGAGATTCCGGATTACCCGGTGAACCTTTTCTTTACAAGCGAGGGCTATTTCAAAAAAATCACTCCCCAGTCCCTCCGTATGTCCGGAGAGCAGAAGCTCAAAGAGGGCGACGAAATTATTTTCAGCACCGAAAGCCACAACGCCGTGGAGCTTTTGTTCTTCAGCAATAAAAACCAGGTGTATAAAGCTCACGCGGCGGACTTTGACGACACGAAGGCAAGCGTAATGGGCGACTACATCCCGTCGAAGCTCGGTTTTGACGAAGGAGAAAGCGCAATTTTCATGGCGGTAGTTGAAAACTACACCGGTTTTATGGTATTCTTTTTTGAGAACGGTAAGGTTGCGAAAGTTCCGCTCTCCTCTTATGAAACAAAAACAAGGCGCAAACGCCTTCTCGGAGCATATTCCGACAAATCTCCGCTTGTTGCCTGTTTTAAAATCGAGGAGGACAGAGAATTTCTTCTCTCCTCTTCCGGCGGAAGACTTCTTCTTGTTCATTCTGGTGCGATTCCCGCAAAGGCTACGCGCGACACCCAAGGCGTCGCGGCAATGACCCTTAAGAAAAACGCCGTCGTTGCAAGCGTAAAGCCTTTCGAGGAAAATATGCTCGAAAACGCCCATAGATTCAGAACGAGGAATCTTCCCGCAGCCGGCGCCATTCCAAAAGACGGCGACCTTTTTGAACAAATCAGTTTATAATAACAGTGATTTTGAAAGGAGATTTTGATTATGTGCACATTCTTCAGAAAATGGTTTGACAGAGCTTACGACATCGCTCAGGATTTCGACTATAAGGATTTCCTTTGGTGTGAACTTTTTGTTCTCTCCCTCGGTGTCCTTTTCGGCGTTTCCGCCCACAAGGCTCTTAAGTACCTTACTCCGTTCATCGCGCTTTTTGCCGCATTTTCCGCTTTCCAGATGCTCTATCCTCATCATCAGAAACTCCAGGATATGGCTACCGGAAATTACAAGGACAGATTCGTCGAGTTCTCCGACACCGAAGAAGCTCCCGATTTTGTGTAATTCCCTATAAAAATCAAATGCGGACGCTTTAAAAAGCGTCCGCTTAAAGCTGCTTGATTTTCAAAAATAACCGTAGGCAAACGCTCTTTCTTCGAAAACCGGGCAACTGTTATAATTATTGACGGCATTTGCCGCAAAATACGTGGAAAAATGGACCACTTTTTTGCTTTTTTAGCAAAAAAGTTCTTGCAAAAAGGGTGTAGCTATGTTATTATATTATAGCTATCGTGTTATTTTTGGAGGTTTATAAATGACTGTTTTTGAAATTATCGGAAGTATTCTTCTTATTATAACCTGCGTTCTCATCACCATTGCGGTTCTTCTTCAGAGCAGCAAGGCTGACGGAATCTCCGCTCTCGGCGGAAAAGGCGCAGCAGGTCTTAAAGCTGACGCAAAGAGCATGGACGCAAAGCTCGCAAGAATCACCAAAGTTCTTGCCGTTGTTTTCTTTGTCGTAACTCTTGCTGTTTACGCCGTAAGCATTTATTTCTGATTATAAAGCAAAACGTGCCCGGACAAAAGTCCGGGCTTTTTGTTTTAAATCCGTTTGATACAGAGGAGCAAACGAAGCCGTGCAAAAACAAATAATTTTACTTAACGGACCTTCCAGCAGCGGAAAATCCACCTTGGCAAAAGCCCTTCAAAAATTAATAGAAGAAAAACGAAATGAAAAATTCAGGATAGTTTCCATTGACGATTTTCTTAAAATGACCGCTGAGGATGCAATTTATGAAGATGATGTTTTTGAAATATCGGAAAAGCTCTGCGAAAAAACATTTGAAGTCCTTGAATCAAATCCCGGAGTAATTGTTGACCACTCTATTACCAGCGAGCGAATTTTTAAGCAATTAAAAGACAAATTAAGTCCTTACCGTCTTTATTTGATACATGTTACATGTCCGCTCGACGTTCTAAAGCAAAGAGAGACGGAGCGCAAAAACAGGTGCATCGGTTCCGCCGAGTCCTCTTATAAATATTTGTTTCCGAAGGACGGATACGACCTAACAGTAGATACGCATATTTTGGGAACTGACGAATGCTCTTTAAAAATCGCTGAAATTTTGTGACCTGTGAGATATAAAAACAGCCTTCTTGTTCTTTTAACAGAAGGCTGTTTTATTTTTTATATTCCTCTCGAAATTTTTCTGACGGGCTTTTTGGAAGCCGGTCTTTTATCGAAAGGCTTTTTCGTGGTTTTGGGCAGGGTCTGCTCCCCGGGGGCGCCCTTCCTTGACGCCGCTCTTAAGCCCGAGAGCTCCTCTTTCGTAAGCTCGCGCCATTTCCCCTGCTGGAGCATTCCGAGCTTTACAGCGCCGATAGAGGTCCTCTTAAGGCGAATTACGGTTAGACCCACCGCCTCGCACATTTTTCTTATTTCGCGGTTTTTGCCCTCGCTGATGATGAACTGGAGGACGGTGCGCTCCTCGCCCTTTTCAAGGACGGTGACCTGTGCCGGGCGGGTCATTCCGCTGTCTATTTTAACGCCGGTGGAAAGCTCGATTAGCTCCTCCTCGTTGACGTCCTCCCGGACGGTTACGCGGTAGGTTTTTGTGATATTGCCGCTGGGGTGCATCACGGTATTGGCGAAAGCGCCGTCGTTGGTGAGGAGCAGGAGCCCCTCGCTGTTGCGGTCAAGGCGCCCGATGGGATATACCCTTGCGGGAATATCGGTCACAAGGTCCATAACGCATTTTCTTCCGAGCTCGTCAGAAGTGGTGGTCACAAAACCACGGGGCTTATTGAGCGCGACGTACCAGAGCTTTTCGCCCTTTGCCATTTCTATTTCGTTGCCGTTTACGGTTATTATATCTTTCCTTACGTCAACCTTCATTCCGATTTCGGCGGGGTGTCCGTTGACCTTAACTTTTCCGGCGGCTATAAGCTCCTCGGCTTTTCTTCGGGAAGTGTAGCCGGCGTCCGCAATTGCTTTTTGTATTCTCGTATCTTTCATTATTTCTCCTTAGTTTCAAAAAAGTCCTTTATTTTCTGCCAAAAACTGCGCTTCGGCGGAGCTTTTTCCGCCACGGGATTTTTTGTTACAAGCGCCGTTTCGGATATCAGCACGTTATCAAGATAAAAGTAGGCGTGACCGGCGACCGCCCCCTTTTCCACCGGGGCAAAGAGGAACGGCTCCGTGCTCAAAACGACCTTGATATTTTCGTATTCGCCGCTTTTGAGCGCGGCTTTTACAGGGTTTGCGGCAAGCGAAACGGCGTTTGCCACCCCGCCGGAAACCGGCACCGTCACCGCGTTAACCAGCGTTTCAAGGGGCACAGCTTCAAGAGCCGCAAAATATTCGTTATAAACCGCCGTATGGTAGCTCCAGTCGTCGGGGCAGTTAAGGGTCACGCAGATCAGCGAAACGCCGTCCCTTTCTGCCGAGGACACGAGACAGCGCCCGGATTTTTTCGTGAATCCGGTTTTTACGCCCGTCGCCCCGTCGAGGGTTTTCAAAAGGCGGTTGTGGTTTGAAAGCCAGCGCAGGTACGGTGGATTTCCATACTCAAGCTGTACGCTCGAACTGCCGCAAATTTCGGCAAAAGCGGGACTTTTAAGCGCCTCCCGCGCAAGAAGCGCCATATCGTAGGCGGTGGAATAGTGGTTTTCGCCGTCAAGCCCGGAGGGCGTTTCAAAAGAGGTATTTTCCATACCTATTTCCTTTGCCCTTTTGTTCATAAGCTCCACAAAGTCCGGCACAGAGCCGGACACACGGACGGCGGCGGCGTTCGCCGCGTCGTTGCCGGAGGCGAGGAGCATTCCGAACGCCAGCACCCGAAGGGACACCTTATCGCCTTTTATAAGTCCCATTGACGAGCCTTCGACCATTATCGCTTTGCTGTCCACGGTGAACATCTCGTCGAGGTTCGTCTCCTCAAGGGCGAGGAGCGCCGTCATAATTTTGGTGGTGCTCGCCATAGGGAGCTGTTTGCTGCTGTTGTGCTCAAAAAGCACGCGTCCGTTTTCCGCGTCTATGAGCACGGCGCCCTCGGCGGACGCGAAACAAGGCGTGCTCATAGCGAAAACCGTCAAAACGGCAAGAAGCAAACATACTACCCTTTTCAAAAATCATCACCTCACATAAAAGGCTATGTAAGGCGACGGGGTTTTATTACAGTCTTATTCCGCCGTGGCTTCGGGAGCGGCGGGCTGTTCCTCGGCTTCCGGTTTTGCTTCGGAAACAGGAGCGGCAGCATTTTTCTTCTTACTGCTTATCAAAGAGGAAACGGTGTCGATGGCGTCCGGGACCATATTGGCGATGCGCTCGGAAATGCTGTCCTTGTCGGCGACCTGAATCATTCTCACGCTGTCGCCCTTAATTACAAGAAAAGCCACGGGAGAAATGGTGACGCCGCCGCCGGAGCCGCCGCCGAACATATCCTTGGGGCTTGTGGTCGGGAAATCGGAACCGCCGGAGGCAAAGCCGAAGCTCACCTTGGAAACGGGAATTATGGTGGCGCCGTCCGGTGTAGTTATGGGGCTTCCGATTATGGAGTTCGAGTCCACAAGACCTTTGATGTTTTCAAGGGATACGTTAAGAAGTCCCTCAAGATTTTTTTCGCTCATTTACGCACACTCCTTAGTTTTATTGTCGAGCGGCTTTTTCGCCGCGGAGATTTTTCTTTTCTTTTTTCTTCCTTTGCCTTGGTTCTCGCTGAAGACGTTTTTGACGAAAGCAAAGGCAATCCTTATTGCGCCGATAAGCACAATAAGAGGGTTAAACTCAATATCCGCGCTGACGCGGGTTTCTTCCTTTTCGGCTGTAAAATCCGGATAGACGCGGAAGCTCGATTTTTCAATCCGCATAAAGTTTCGGAAAAAGCCGAGAGCCGTGCTCAAAAGGGCGCAGATTCTTCCGTACCGTATCGCGCAAGCGGCGGCATCTTCTGCCGCAACCTTCCAAAAAAGCTCCAGCCTGTGGACCCTTATGTTGCGAAGAATCATTTTCGCGCCGGGACCGTAGCGCTTCACGGCGTCGATAAGCCCGTCGATTATCTCCTCAAGGGTCGGTTTTCGCTTTTTATTTTTTGCCTTTTGTTCCCCGGCGGGTTTTTCCTCCAGCTTTTTCTCTTTCGGCTTTTTTTCTTTTTCCTCAAATGGAAACAGAGTTTTTTTAATGAACAGATACCTTATTTTTACCGAAAATTTCTCGTTCCAATCGGCGGTAATATGGACGGGAATCATCAAAAGCGCAAGGAGCAAAAGCAGTATTCCGCCGAAAATAAGCCAGCCCATATT
>JAEDJF010000009.1 GCA_016296485.1 Oscillospiraceae bacterium | reverse complement strand
TTGCCCCAATAGACCATTTTGTCTGCGGGCTTTCCGCAGACGGGGCAAACGTCGCCAATGTGCTCCTGCTCAAAGGGGATGCAGCGGGAGGAAACGCCCGCCACCTCTTTGAGCTTCTCCTCGCAGGCGCGGTCGCCGCACCACATGGATTTGATGAAGCCGCTCTTGGTGTTCGCAAGCTCGATGAACTCGTCAAGATTATGGGCGACGAAGGTTCTGCGCTCGCGGTTTTCAAGGGCGCTCTGGTAAAGACCGTCGCGAACCATTTTGAGAAGCTCCGGAACCTTCGTTTCAAGCTCGTCGAGGGAAACGAAATATTTCTCTCTGTTGTCCCGGCGGACGAGCACGCACTGGTTCTGCGCAATGTCTCTCGGTCCGATTTCAAGGCGGAGCGGAACGCCCTTCATCTCGTACTCGGCAAATTTCCAGCCGGCGGAGTTCTCGCTGTCGTCGAGCTTAACGCGGCAGAATTTCGCGAGGCGGTCCTTGACGGCGTTAGCCGCCTCGAGGACGCCCTCCTTATGCTGGGCGGCGGGAACGATGACCACCTGTATCGGGGCAACGTCCGGCGGAAGCACAAGTCCGTTGTTGTCGCCGTGGGTCATTATGATAGCGCCGATAAGACGGGTGGAGACGCCCCATGAGGTTTCGAAGGGGGTGTGAAGCTGATTGTCACGACCGGTATACTGAACGTCAAAAGCTTTTGCGAAGCCGTCTCCGAAAAAGTGGGAGGTGCCGGACTGGAGCGCCTTGCCGTCGTGCATCATAGCTTCGATAGTATAGGTTGCTTCTGCGCCGGCGAATTTCTCCTTCTCGGTCTTCTGACCTTTTATCATAGGCATAGCGAAATTGGTTTCGCAAACGTCCGCGTAGATATTGAGCATCCGCTCGGTCTCGGCTACTGCTTCCTCGGCGGTCTCGTGCATGGTGTGACCCTCCTGCCAGAGGAATTCCATTGAACGAAGGAAAGGACGGGTTGTCTTTTCCCAGCGCACGACGCTGCACCACTGGTTATAGAGCTTCGGAAGGTCGCGGTAAGACTTTATAACTCTTGCATAGTGGTCACAGAAAAGGGTCTCGGAGGTGGGGCGCACGCACATTCTCTCCGAAAGCTCCTCTCCGCCGCCGATGGTCACCCAGGCAACCTCCGGCGCGAAGCCCTCAATGTGGTCCTTCTCCTTTTGGAGAAGGCTTTCAGGAATGAACATTGGCATATATACGTTCTCGTGACCCGTCTCTTTAAAGCGGGCGTCGAAAATCTTCTGAATATTCTCCCAGATGGCGTAGCCGTAAGGGCGCAGTACCATACAGCCGCGAACGCTCGAATAGTCGATGAGCTCCGCTTTTTTAACTACGTCGGTGTACCACTGGGCAAAATCGTCTTCCATCGAGGTTATTGCCTCGACCATTTTTTTCTGTTCTGCCATTTCATTCACTCCTCATTACTTTGAAAAACGAAAATAACGGAACGAACCGTTCCGCTATTTTCAGGATTTGTTATTCCTTAAAATTTTATCGTTCAGATAGCATTTTCAATATAGGAAACAACGTCGCCCACAGTTTTGATATTTTCGATATCCTCGTCGGGAATCTCTTTATCAAATTCATCCTCAAGAGACATTACAAAATCCACGAGGTCGAGGGAATCGGCTCCTAAATCTTCAACAATATTAGTATCAAGGGTAACATCATCTTCTGCAATATCAAGCTGATCGCAAAGGATCTCTCTCACTTTCTCAAATACCATTGAATAAAAACCTCCTGTAAAACGGCGGCTTTTTCGCCGCCCTTATTTTGTCTTAAATAAGCATACCCAAAACAGTTTACCTTGTCAATATTTTTTCGTCATATTTTTGCTTTCTGTCCCATTGTTTTCATTGAAACCGCCGGAGTTTTATGGTATATTATATTTTAGATTACTGTTGACGGAGGTTCATTCTTTTGAAAAAAATAGCTTTTGTTTTCCCCGGGTACGGCTGTTCCCACGCCGGAATCGGCAAAGGGGTCTGTGATTATTCCGAAATTTGTAACGAAATTTACAAAAAAGGCTCCGACGCCCTCGGCGCCGACGCAGCCCTTCTTTCGACCAAAGGAAAGGCAGCCGAGGTCACCGACCCGGAGGTTTCTTTCCAGCTTCAGTTCCTTCACGAACTCGCTCTCTATGAAGCCGCAAAAGATATTCTTCCCGCGCCCGAGGCTTTTATCGGATATAGCGCCGGAGAAATCACCGCGATGACCGCCGGAGGCGTTTTCTCCGTCGAGGACGGACTCACCGCCGCGAGCGCTTACCGGGATATGAGAAAGGAAGCCGTCGCCGCCGGAAAGCTCGACACCTACCGTCTTCGCAACGTGAAGCACGAGTTCGTAAGCCTTGCCTCCGACAAATGTATGGCGGGCTTCGTCCAGATGACCGCCGTCGAGGCGGCGGAGCAGACCGTCATTATCGGCGACGAGGACGGTCTCAAAACCGTTCTCACCGAGCTTGCGAAGCACAAGGTCCAGCCCGCGAAGCTTCGGGACTCCCTCCCGCTTCACTCAATGATGGTTTTCCCCTACGTTGCGAAGCTCCAGGACGCCCTTCGTCCCCTCGCCCACAACAAACTCAACATCGACCTTTATTCCACTTTATATGGTAAGAAGGTTGACAATATGATTCTTCCTTCCGACTATTTCGCGAAACAGCAGGTGAACGCCATTCGTTTTTACGAGGCGGTGAAGCTCGCCGTTGACGACGGCTACGACTGCTTTGTAATTCTCGGAAAAGACAAGGACCTCACCTCCGCCGTCAAAAACGTCGCCGGGGACGGAAACGTCTTTGTTGCGGAAACCCCTTCGGACCTTGAAAAAATCGCGGAGAAAATAAAAGAATAATTTTAAACATAAAAAGAGTCGGACTTGCTGTCCGACCTTTTTTATGCCTAAATTTATGAATATACCCCTTCTTTCCCGCGTAAACTTTCCGAAAGGGGGTCTGCGCTTTGGAAAAACTTGAGCTTGCCGCCGAAAAAGCGGCGGAATTCGTCTGGGGTCCGGCGCTTTTGATATTCCTTTTAGGCGCTGGCGCTTTTTTTACCGTCGGGAGCGGCTTTTTCCCTTTCAGAAAGGCGGGCTTTGTACTTCGGTCAACGGTCGTTAGCCTTTTTAAAAAGCGGGACAAAAGCGCTTTTGAGGCGATGGCGACCGCCCTCGGGGCAACGGTCGGGACCGGGAATATCGTGGGCGTCGCCGCCGCCATAGCCATCGGCGGTCCCGGGGCGGTCTTTTGGATGTGGGTCGGGGCTCTCCTCGGAATGATGCTCAAATTCGCCGAAGCGTCCCTCGCTGTGAAATTCTGGAAAGAGGGCGACGGCGCTTTAATCTATATTGAAAAAGCCTTCGGCTCAAAAAAGCTTGCCGCTCTCTGGGCGTTTTTCTGTGTTCTCGCGTCCTTTGGCGGCGGAAATATGGTCCAGACGAACGCCGCCGCCGCGATTTGCCGGGAGACTTTCGGTCTTTCGGAAGTTCTCGTCGGCGGGGCTATCGCCCTTCTGACCGCCGCCGTGCTTTTTAAGGGGGCAAAAGCGGTAACTAAAACCTCCTCCTGCCTCGTGCCGCTGATGGCGGCGTTCTATATAATCGGCTGTCTTGAGCTTCTCTATCTTTGCCGGGAAAGAGTTCCAGAAGCCTTCGCTTCGATTTTTCGCGGAGCTTTCAGCCCCATTTCCGCCGGGGGCGGAGCGGCGGGGCTTTTTGTTTCAAGTTCTCTTCGCACCGGGCTCGCCAAAGGAACCTTTACCCACGAGGCGGGAATGGGCTCCGCCTCCCTCGCCCACGCGGAGAGCCGGGAGGAAAACCCGGCGGTGCAGGGCTGCTGGGGAATCGTGGAGGTTTTTACTGACACGATTCTCGTCTGCACGCTGACGGCGCTGGTGATACTTTCCTCCGGAATAACAAAGGTCGCGGAAAACAGCACGTCGGAGGTTTTCGGCGCGTACCTCGGGAAAATCGGCGTCGGCTTCTTAGCCGTCTCGATGTTCCTCTTCGCGCTGGCGGCGGTCATCGGCTGGGCGTTTTACGGCGAGAAAGCCCTCGGTTTTCTCGCAAAGAGTAAAAAAACGGTCATATTATACAGAGCGTTATTTTGCCTTTGCGCCGTCGCCGGCTCCGCCATGAGCCTTCCCCTCGTCTGGAACCTTTCGGACGTTTTCAACGGGCTGATGGTGCTTCCGAACCTCTGTGCGCTCCTCGCCCTTTCGGGCACGGTTTTCGGCTTTACAAAGGGATTTTCGGGCAAAAGTAAAAGATAAAAAAACAGCCGCCTTCGGCGGCTATTTTATAATTTAAAATATATTACTTATAATTATATCTATACCTCTTATGAGGACTTAAGCGGTAAAAAAAGAGCGGGGCGCTGCCCCGCTCTTTTTACGGTTAAATTATTTTGCGTTATAGAACGCTTCGGAAGCTCTGTGCATCATATAGATGTCGATTTTCGCCGCAATCTCCATGGGAGCGTGCATTGAAAGAAGCGGAACGCCCACGTCGATGGTGTCAACCTCGAGGCGGGAGATGTATTTCGCAACGGTG
This sequence comes from Oscillospiraceae bacterium, assembly GCA_016296485.1. Taxonomy (GTDB): domain Bacteria; phylum Bacillota; class Clostridia; order Oscillospirales; family Ruminococcaceae; genus UMGS1668. Next base: position 23,424 of record JAEDJF010000009.1, on the reverse strand, counting down.
CCGCCGCCGCCCTCGTCAACTTTTCCGAGCTCGCCGGTTTGCCAGACAACGTTAGCGTCGTCAAGGATTCTTCTCACTTCACCTACGTACTCCGCAGGAGCGTCGTTGGTGGAATTTTTGCCGCCGGAGCCGGTGTATTTCGTTACGGCGATGCCGTAGTTGAGATATGCGGAGTTGCTTCTCTCGTTCACGCTGTCAAAGGTGGGGTCAACGGCGCAGTTTACGTCGGCGGAGATGCATTTGCTGTGGCTGAGGATGACGTGACCGGGAATTCCGTAGGGACGACCGAGGTCCATAGCGAAATAGGAGAGCATCTTGCTGTTCATACCGGTGGGACCGTCGGAGCCGGTCTCTTCTTTATCTGCGAAGCAGGCGACCGCAGTGTACTCCGGGTCGGAAGCAAGGATACCGGTGAGCTCGCCGTAGGCGCAGACTCTGTCGTCGTGACCGTAGGCGCCGATAAGTCCGCGGTCGAAGCCGATGTCGCGGGCTTTTCCGGCGGGAACCATAGTGAGCTCGGCGGACTGGAAGTCCTCCTCGATTATGCCGTATTTCTCAAAGAGAATATTGGCGATGTTGAGCTTTACTCTGTCGCTGACTTCGTCGTCTTTAAAAGGCATGGAGCCGACGAGAATATTGAGTTCCTCGCCCTTGATGCCCTCGCTGAGTTTTCTTCCCATCTGCTCTTTGGAGAGATGCGGAAGAAGGTCGGTCACGCAGAAAACGGGCTCGTTTTCGTCCTCGCCGACGGTGACGGTGACGGAGGTACCGTCCTTTTTGACGACTACGCCGTGAAGAGCAAGAGGAATTACGGTCCACTGATACTTCTTGATACCGCCGTAATAGTGGGTTTTAAAGAGAGCAAGCTCCTCGTCCTCATAGAGAGGGTTGGGCTTGAGGTCAAGGCGGGGAGAGTCGATATGCGCCGCGGCGATATGCATACCCTCTTCGAGGGGCTTTCTTCCGATTTTTGCGAAAAGGAACGCCTTGTTGCGGTTATTTATAGACTTTATCGCCCGCTACGTATTTTTTGCCGGGCTCAAAGGGAACGAAGCCCTGTTCCTCAAGAATCGGAATGCACCAGTCAACGAACTCGCGCTCGGTCTTGCATTTGCTGATGTACTCTTTGTAGCCCTCGCAATAGTCGAAAGCCGCTTTGATTTCCTCGTCGGAAAGGGTGCGTCCGGCGTTTTTGGGATTGCGGAAGAGCTTTTCTTTAAGAAGCTGTCCCGGAGTTTTTTCTTTTTCGCTCATAGCTTTTCTCCTTTATATGTAATATTTTTTATTTATTTAAAAATCAGTCGATGCCGTAAACGGCGATATAGCCGTTTCGGTATGAGCTGACTTTCTCAACGTATTTCGAGGTTTCCTCATAGGGAATATTGCAGAGCGTCTCGCCGTCCTCGGAAAATTCCGGGTCCTTGAGCCACTTTTTGACTATATTAGGTCCGGCGTTATAGGCGGCATAGACCGTTTCCCAGTTTCCGAACTCCTTATAGAGATAGGAAAGGAGCCAGACGCCGTAGTCGGCGTTCACCTCGGGAGTATAAAAATCCTCCCAGGCTGCGCCGGAGGCGCCGCGGTAATAATCTATCCACTCGTAGCTGGTCTCCATTATCTGCATAAGTCCCCGGGCGCCGACCCGGCTTTCCGCCGTCGGGTCAAAATTGCTCTCCTGGCGGATAACGGCGTAAACGACGGAAAGGGGCACGCCGTATTCCTGCGCCTTTTCGGTGAGCATTTCACCGTACTCTATTGGGTACGCCCAGTGCTCAAGAGCTTTCGACGCTTTATTCATCATTACTCCCGCGAAAACGAGAAAGACGATAATCAGAACGAGCGCCGCGGCGCTCTTAACAGCTTTGCTCAAAATTCTTCCTCCAAGGTGATGGGCTGCCGCCTTGCGGCAATTTCTCCGGCGACAATCCCGACTTTTTGCTCAAGCTCCGCAAGGCTCCCGTCGTTTCTTATTACGAAGTCCGAAACCTCGGTATAAAAATCCTCCGGGTGTTGGGCGGAAACGCGCCGCTGGGCGTCGAGCTTCGTAAGACCGTCCCTTTCGATTATCCGGCGGGTTCTCGTCTCCTCGTCGGCGGTGACGGAAATGATGCAGTCGCACATTTTTGCGCAGCCGCTCTCAATAAGGGTCGCGCCGTCAATGACGATGCTCCTTGCGCCCTTCCGTTCAAAGGCGTCCGCCTCCCTCTTTATGGCGTCAACGATGTAGGGAAACATTATTTTATTGAGAGTGAGGAGCTTTTTCCGGTCGGAGAAAACTATTTTTCCGAGGGCTTTGCGGTTGAGCTTTCCCTTGTCGTTGAGCACGAGACAGGAAAAATGCTCAACAATATCCACGAGGCACCAAAGCTCGTTATCCGCGACGGAATGCGCCACCTCGTCCGCGTCTATTACCTCCGCTCCGAGGCTTTTAAACATCTTCCGCACCGAGCTTTTTCCCGCTCCCGTTTGTCCCGTAAGACCGATTATCTCCGCCATTTTTCTCCCTCTTCTCCGATGTCAGTCAAGTTCGATTACGTCAAAGCCCGCGGCGCGGACGAGGCGGTTATAAACCGCAAGCCCGACGCCGGTAATTTTCGGCGAATGGGCAAAGACCCGCGTCGCGCCGAGGCTGTCAAGCTCCCGAAGCGCTTCAAAGATATGCTCCGCCTGCTCCGCGTCGGAAAACTCCGAGCCGTAGGTAACGGTTTTTGTTTTGAGCACGGGGGCTTCCTCGTCGAAACAGAGGGCGTAAACGCCCTCGCCGGCGTGCTCATTTACGAAGTTTACGTACTTTTCGGAGGAGCCTTTCACAAGGCTCACCGCCGCTTTCGGCGCGTAATGCTTATACTTCATTCCCGGAGAGAGCACCTTTTCCCCCTCGCCTAGCTTTTCGAGCACGGCTTTTGAAAGCTCCACCTCGCCGATGGTCTCCCGAAGCTGCTCAAGGGTCACATACCCCGGGCGGAGCAGGACGGGCCTTTCCCCCGCAAGGGAAATTATCGTCGATTCGACGCCGACGGAACAGGGTCCGCCGTCGATTATCGCGTCCACCCGACCCATAAGGTCGTTCACGCAGTGCTGAAAAGTGGTGGGGCTGGGACTTCCGGAGAGGTTTGCCGACGGCGCCGCAAGGGGCAGCCCCGTCTTTTTTATAATTTCCCTCGCAACGGGATGCGCCGGAAAGCGCACCGCCACCGTCGGAAGGTTGGCGCTCGTCACCATAGGTATTTTGCCGCTTTTTTTCATTATTATTGTAAGCGGACCGGGCCAGAATTTTTCCGCAAGGAGCCTTGCTCCCTCCGGCACCTCGGAAACGACGTCCGAAAGCATTTCCATATCGCAGATGTGGACTATAAGCGGGTTGTCCCCCGGGCGACCCTTTGCCTTGAAAATATTGGCGCAGGCTTCCCCGTCGAAGGCGTTCGCCGCAAGACCGTAGACCGTTTCGGTGGGAATTGCGGCAAGACCGCCCCGCTTAAGTATTTCCGCGACGGCGTCCGTCGCACCGGGATTTTTCGCGTCAAAAAGTAAAGTTTCCATTACGTCTCCAAACCAATCAGTTTTCCTCCCCCGAGCGGAGCTTTTCCGCCCGGTCATGGGCGACGAGGGCGTCGATTAGCTCGTCGAGGTCGCCGTTCAGCACCGAGTCGAGCTTATAGAGGGTCAGCCCTATCCGGTGGTCGGTTATCCGCCCCTGGGGGAAGTTATAGGTGCGTATCCGCTCGCTGCGGTCGCCGCTTCCGACCTGCGCCTTCCTGTCGGCGGCGCGGCTCTCGTCAACGGCGCGCTGCTTTTGCTCATAAAGGCGGCTACGAAGCACCTTCATCGCTTTATCCTTGTTTTTATACTGGCTTCGCTCGTCCTGACACTCAACGACCATACCCGTGGGGATATGGGTTATCCTTATGGCGGAGCTCGTTTTGTTGATGTGCTGTCCGCCGGCGCCGCTGGAGCGGAAGGTGTCTATCTGTAAATCCTTGGGGTCAATTTCGATTTCGACGTTCTCCGCCTCCGGCAGGACGGCGACGGTGACAGCGGAGGTTTGTATCTTCCCCTGGGAATCCGTCGTAGGAACGCGCTGGACCCTATGGGTCCCGCTCTCGAAGCGGAAACGCCCGAAGGCTCCCTCCCCCTCGACGGAAAAAGAAATTTCCTTATAGCCGCCGAGCTCCGTGGGGTTTGAATAGATAACCTCGGTTTTCCAGCCCTTGCTCTCGGCGTACATTGTGTACATTCGGTAAAGGTCGGCGGCAAAGAGGGCGGCTTCCTCGCCGCCGGTTCCGCTTCGTATCTCGACGATTACGGAGCGTTCCTCGTTCGGGTCCTTCGGGATAAGCAAAATTTTGAGCTCCTCGGCAGTTTTCGCCATTTTTTCGCGGCTCTCCTCAAGCTGTTCCTTCGCCATATCCCGAAGTTCCTTGTCCGTTTCCTCGGAAAGGAGGGTTTCCGCCTCGTCGAAATGGGCTTTCGCGGATTTATATTCCTTATATTTTTCGACTATCGGGGAAAGGGCGCGGTACTCCTTTAAAAGGGATGTATAAAGCTCGTTGTCGTTTATTACCTCCGGAAGGTAAAGGCGAAGCCCGTCCTGTTCCCAGCGCTTTTCGATATCCGCAAGTTTATCAAACATCGGGAGAAGCCTCCCTTATTATATGTTTTATATTTTTCTCCGCCTTGCTTCGGGGAACCTCCACGAGGTGCCCGCATTTTTCGCACTGCAGTTTAAAGTCCATTCCGGAGCGGAGCACGGAAAATCTTGTTCCGCCGCAGGGGTGGGGCTTTTTCATCACAAGTATATCGCCGACGCGAACGTCCATTAAAGCTTCGCTCCTTTCGGATATATTTCTACAAATAATAAATATAGCATAAGCGGTTCGTTTTTGCAACTTGCTTACGCGATTAAAAAGAATTATAATATTTTCATAATTTGTGTATTCTTTAGGAGGAAAACCCGATGCCTGACCTTAAAATTTCCGAAATGCTCGAAATGCAAAGGGAGCTTTTTGAGCCGCATAAGGATAGCTGGCACCCGATTGAGCCGGAATACGGGCGGAATTTCGTCCTCTATATGGTCGAGGAAATCGGCGAATGTATCGCCATAATCAAGAAAAAGGGCGACAGGGCCATCGCCGAAAACCCCGCCGTGCGGGAGGCTTTTTGCGAAGAAATGTGCGACGTTCTGATGTATTTCAGCGACGCGCTCCTTCGCTACGGAATCAGCGCCGAGGAGCTTTCGGAGGTTTACCTCCGAAAGCACGCAAAAAATATGGGGCGCAATTTTGAAGGGGAATACCGCCGGAAATTCAAGGAGGAAAAATGACTAAAGGACTGAAAGCAACTGTTTTCGCCGTTCTTGCGGCGGCGCTTTACGCAATAAACGTGCCCCTTTCAAAGCTCCTTTTGGAGCACGCCGCGCCGACGATGATGGCGGCGTTTCTCTATCTCGGCGCAGGAATCGGGCTTTTCATTTTGGGGAGAATCCAGAAGGCTTCGGGGCGGGGCGCCTCGGCGGAGCCGCTCACGAAGGCGGACCTTCCCTACACCGTGGGAATGGTGGTGCTCGACATTATAGCGCCAATTCTCCTGATGCTCGGAATTGAGCGGACGAGCTCCGCAAACGTGTCGCTCCTCAACAATTTTGAAATTGTCGCCACTTCGCTCATTGCGCTTTTCATTTTCAAAGAGGTCATTTCAAAGCGAACCCGGCTTGCCATCGTCCTTGTGACCGCCGCCAGCGCCATTTTAAGTTTCGAGGGCGCGGGCAGCTTTGAGTTCAACACCGGCTCTTTGCTCGTTCTCGGGGCGGCGACCTGCTGGGGTCTTGAAAACAACTGCACGAAGATGATAAGCGGGAAAAGCTCGGTACAGATTGTCACAATAAAGGGCTGCTTTTCCGGGCTCGGAAGCCTTGTTGTGGCTTTCGCCGTGGGCGAAAGCCTCCCGGCAACAAAATATATTGCTTTTATCCTTTTGCTTGGTTTCGTCGCCTATGGTTTGAGCATCAATTTTTACATAATGGCGCAAAAGGACCTTGGCGCTGCGAAAACCAGCGCCTATTACTCCGTTGCGCCGTTCCTCGGGGTGGGCTTCAGTATGGCGCTTCTCGGCGAAGCGCCGGGGGCGCAGTTCTATATTGCCCTTGCGATAATGGCTTTGAGCACTGTGATTATGGTGAAGGACACTTTGAGCACGGGAGAATAAACACAAAACGGTAATAACAAAGGGCGGCGGTCTCCTTAAAAAAGAGACCGCCGCTTTCATATTTGCGCTTTCGGCTGAATATAAATAATTACAAAATTTTGGGGAGGAAAAACAAATGACGGAATTTCAGCCGGAAGGCAAAATCATAGATACAGCCGCAAACAAAGCGGCTCTCGCAAGCGTTGCTTCGTTACAGGAAGCCTACCGGAGCGGTACGGTGCTCGAAGCGCGGGCGGCGGTCTGCTCCGCGAAGCACGACCTCATTCTTGACCTCGGACCCATGCGGGCGATTATTCCGAGGACGGAGGGCGCCATCGGAATTGAAAGCGGAGAAACAAGAGATATTGCCATTATTTCACGGGTCAACAAGCCCGTTTGTTTCCGGATAACCGGTTTTGAGCACGACAGGAGCGGCAAACTTACCGCCATATGCTCAAGAAGAGCGGTGCAGGAGGACTGTGCTCAAAACTATCTTGATACGCTCCTTCCCGGGGACATTATTCCCGCCGTTGTCACCCATATGGAGAATTTCGGCTGTTTCGCGGACATCGGCTGCGGAATTTCCTCGCTTCTTCCCATTGACAACATCAGCGTTTCAAGAATAAGCCACCCCTCGGACAGGTTCAAAGGCGGTCAGAGCATTTTCGCCGTGGTCTCCGGAAGGGACGAGGGCGGGCGCATCTGTCTTTCACACAAGGAGCTGCTCGGCACCTGGGAGGAAAACGCCGCGGGCTTCGCCCCGGGCGAAACCGTCGCCGGGACTATCCGCTCCGTTGAGGACTACGGCGTTTTCGTGGAGCTAACGCCGAATCTTGCGGGGCTGGCGGAGCCCTGTCCAACGCTCCGCCCCGGGGACGCCGCCTCGGTTTACATAAAGAGCCTTATCCCCGAAAAGATGAAAATAAAGCTCATCATCGTTGACGCTTTTGAAGCGGAAAACGCCCCCTCCCCTCTTTGCTACTACGTCACGGAGGGGCATATCGACCGCTGGCAGTACTCGCCCGAGTGCTGCCGGAAAAACATTTTCACGGATTTCAGTGAGAGCCAATGACAATCACGCCGCCGGTGAACCGGCTCTCTTCCTCCGTTCCGTCGGTTTCGGAAAGCTCGTCAGCTTCGGCTGGTTCGCCGGTTTCGTAAAACTCGTCGGTTTCAATAATTTCTTCGCTTCCGAAAAATTCTTCGGAAACGGGCGGCTCTTCCGGCTCGGCAAAGTCCGGGACAGGGGCGCAAACCGCCGCCTTTTCGCTTATCTTCGACATTATCGCCGCCACGTTTTCCAGCCAGACGTCGCTCCCGTTATAGGAGCGGTTCACGCCGTAAAGGTTCATTCCGTGGTAATATTTACCGTCCTCGGAGAGATAGTGCTGGGCGATTTTTGACGCTACGAAATCAATGCACTCGCTTTTTGTTTCAAAGCTCTTTCTGCCCCAGCCGAAAATATTGTTCTCCCGGAAGCAGTGCCGCCCCCAGCCGGACTCAAAGGCGGCAAGCGCCGCAAGAAAAACGGCGTTCACGCCGTACCTTTCCTCGGCGGCGACAAAGTCCTCCGCAAGGTCCACAAGGTACTTTTTCAGGCCGTTTCTGAGCTCATCGGCAGTGAGGTCGCTTGGGGTACGAAGGTCCATTTCGGCGGCTTCTGAAAAAGTCAGCGCCGGGGCGGCGACCTTCGGCGCCCCGGCAATAAATATAGTCAAAGACAGAAAAACAGACAAAAATTTTTTCATTAAAAAGCTCCGTTCCTTTCCTTTCATTTCTGTAAGAGCGAAATGATTATTGGAAAGAAACGGAGTTTTTATTCAGAGATAAACCGGCTGGGTCTGCCGCCCGCCGAGGGCGGCTTTTATTGCGTCGCCGCTTTTTCCAAAATCCGCCACCATCGAGCAGGGTTTGCCTTCGGGCGAATCCTGGCGCATCGGGACGAAATATATGTTTTTTGAATTTATAAGTAAGCCGATATTTTTTGCGGAGGCACCGAGGGCGTCGTTAGTCGAAACCGCAATCACCACCGGGCGCCCGTTGCGAAGGTGCGCCTTCGCCGCCATTGTCACGGCAGTATCGGTAATTCCGCCGGCGAGCTTTCCGAGGGTGTTTCCGGTACAGGGCTCGATGAGCAGCACGTCAAGGAGCGCCTTCGGACCTATGGGCTCCGCCTCCCTGATTGTCGTTATGGGCTTTTTCCCGGTTATCCTCTCTATCTCCCGGCGAAAATCCTCCGCCGAGCCGAAGCGGGTGTCTGTGTTCGCCGCCCCCTCGGACATTATGGGTATCACCTCGTACTCCTTTGCGAGCTCCTCCATCTCCGAAAGCACCTTTTTAAAGGTGCAGAACGAGCCGCAAAGCGCGAAGCCGAGTCTTAATTTTTCAGCCACAGCTATCTTCCTCCCTTTCGCTTAAAATATTGAGCACCGTATCCTTAATGATTTCGCCGGCGGTTTTCGGAGCGAACTTTCCCGGAAGCCCCGGAGCCTTTCGGACTTTGAGACCGAGCCTTTCCGCCGCGGCGAAATCCGTTCCGCAGGGCTCGGAGGCAAGGTCGATTATCACCGCTTTTTTATCGGTCATGCTCAAAAGCTCCCCGTCGAGCACCATTGCAGGAACGGTGTTGAAAATCACCCCGAATTCGGAAATATGTTCTTTAAGACGCATAAACTCTATGGGAACGAGCCCCTCGGAACGTATCCACGCAAGGTCTGAAAATCGCCTTGCGGCGACGGTTACCTTTGCGTCAAGGGCTTTAAGTATCGACGCCAGAAGCCGCCCTATCCTCCCGTGACCGAGAACGAGCACGGGCATATCGCTTATGGTCTCCGTGAGTAGCTCCATAGCGAGAGCCACCGCCGCCTCCGCCGTAAGGGCGGCGTTCCGAACGGCGAATTCCTCCCGCTCATAGTAGTCGTAAACTGCTATTTGCCGCTTTTCGGCGAGCTTATACACCCAGTCGGGAACAAAGCCGCCCATGAGCACAGAGCCGTGCTCAAGGGAATTTATGAGCTCCTCGAGCTTCACCTTTTTATCCGAAAGGGGCGTTTTAATATATCCCTCCCCGTCGCAGCAAGGGAGGGGCAAAACTGCGGCGTCAAAGCCCGCCGCGTCGGAAAGGCTTTCGCTTTTAAAAACTCCCTTTAAAATTTCATCCGCCCCGGAAAGCCCGAAGGCGGCAACTTTATTTTTGCCCTCTGCGAGGGCGGCGGCGAGATAGGCTGACCGAAGGTCTCCCCCCGCTATATAAAACGAATATTTTTTCATAGCCGAAACCCCCAAAGTGTTTCTGTGCTTCATGCTATGCGAAAAGGGGGATTTTTGACACAGTCACGAAAAGCGCCCCGCCGCCATAGGATAACATTGCTGAAAGGGGGATTTCATAATGTTCTTCGATATACTTGCCGTTTTGCTGCTGACCTTCTTTGCCGCCCTCGGAATGGTCGAAGGGGCGGACTGGCTCTTAAAGCACGCTTTCCGCAAAAACATCTCCAAAAAGGTTTTCGCCGTGGCAAAGGTATCCTCCGTTCCGGAAAACGACCTTGAGGACGCGGTGCGCTGTCTTCTAGCGGAAACGGACGGAATGAACCGTGAGCTGATACTCGACTGCCGCGGCGCTTCCGACGCGGCAAAGGAAATAGCCCTTAACCTTGAAAAGCGTTTCGGGTGCGAGGCGGTTTTCTGTGAAAAAGAATTATTAAGCTTTATCTATTCCGGTTTACATAAGGATTAAAAAACGCTATAATGTTTATATGTAAGTATAAAGTAACGGACGGTATGTTTTGATGATGGACAAAAACGAAAAAGCGGAGCCGGAGCGCATCTCCGGAACCGTTGACGGGATCGTTTGCTATAAGCCCGAAAGCGGCTTTATTGTATTCGACCTTGATATGAACGGCGAGCTTGTGACCGTTGTGGGCGAGCTCGGAGCGGTCGAAGCCGGCGAGGAGGTCACCCTCACCGGCAGTTTTTCGTCCCATCCTACCTACGGCAGCCAGTTTCGTGCCGCCGTCTGCGAACGGCGGCTCCCCGCCTCCATCAGCGCAATGCGTAAATATCTCGGGGGCGGCTCCTTTAAAGGCATCGGTCCCGCCCTCGCGAAGCGCATTGTTGACGCCTTCGGCGAATATACCCTTGAGGTAATTGAAAGCGACCCGAAGCAGCTCGCCCGGATCAAGGGAATTAGCGAAAAGGCGTCTCTTGAGATTTCGGAGCAGTTTAAGCGCGCCTTCGGCGCAAGGAAAGTTATGACCTCGCTCCAGGAGTTCGGTCTTCCTGCGGCGATAGCTGTGCGCGCCTGGAAAAAATGGGGCGTTTCCGCAATGGATTTCGTAAAGGAAAACCCATATATCCTCTGCGACCCGGACGTGGGGCTGGATTTCGCCGAGGCGGACGCAATCTTTACAAAAAAAGGTCAGCCGGACGACGTCCGGCGGCTCAAGGCGGGAATAAAATACGTCCTTTCCCACAACCTCGACAACGGGCACACCTGCCTCCCGGCGGAGAGCCTTCTCTCCGCCTCCCTCGGGCTTCTCGGCGAGACGGACAAGATGGAGGAAGCCCTGGACGAGCTCGTTGAAAAGCACGAGCTGGACGAGTATTACCGGGGCGAACGGCGCTTTATCTATCTTCCGGATTTGTTCCTCGCGGAGACGACCGCCGCCGGGCGGCTCAAAATGATGCTCCACGACGTATCTTTCGAGAGCGACTCCTCCCTTGAAAAATCCATTGAACTGCTCGAGGAGGAGCTCGGGATCGTTTACGACGACCTTCAGAAAAAGGCGCTCAAAAAGGCGGTCACGAGCCACGCCTTCGTCCTCACCGGCGGACCCGGAACGGGAAAAACCACCACCCTCAACGCCCTCATAAAGCTCCTTGAGCAGCAGGGCGACGAAGTGATGCTCGCGGCGCCCACCGGGCGCGCCGCGAAGCGGCTCACGGAACTTACGGGGCACGAGGCAAAGACAATCCACCGGCTCTTGGAGGTGGACTATTCCGCAAACGAGCTTCGCCCGGTGTTCCGCAAGAACGAAAAGAACACCCTCAAATGTGACACGCTCATCATCGACGAGATGTCCATGGTGGACAGCGTACTTTTTGACTGCGTTTTGCGGGCGCTCAACTTCTCCTGCCGGCTCGTGATGGTCGGGGACTCGGACCAGCTCCCCTCCGTGGGACCCGGGAACGTGCTCCACGACCTTCTTAAATCGGACATTCTCCCCTCAGTGAAGCTCGACACGATTTTCCGCCAGGCGGCGGAAAGTATGATTGTCACCAACGCCCACGACATTGTGAACGGGGAGTACCCATATCTTGAATCGAAGGACAACGACTTTTTCTTTATGCCGAGGGCGACGGAGGAGGAATGCGCCAAAACCGTCTGCCAGCTTTGCGAAAAGCGCCTTCCGAAGGCCTACGGCTTTTCCCCCGTTTGGGATATACAGGTGCTTTGCCCTGGAAAACGGGGCGAAGCGGGAACCTGGAACCTCAATAACGAGCTTCAAAAGGGGCTCAACCCGCCCGCCAAGGACAAACGGGAATTTCGTATAAACGGAAACCTCTTCCGGGAGGGCGACAAGGTGATGCAGACCAAAAACAACTACGATATGGTCTGGAAAAAGGACGACGGCGAAATGGGTCGGGGCGTTTTCAACGGCGACATCGGAATTATCGAAAAAATGGACCCTCTTATGAGAATGATGGCGGTGCGCTTTGACGACCGGGTGGCGGACTACCCCTATGACAGCGCCATCGAGCTTGACCACGCCTACGCCATAACGGTCCACAAGAGTCAGGGCAGCGAATTTGAGGCGGTAATTATTCCGCTTATGGAGATGGGCTCCCGCCTTTGCTACCGAAACCTTCTCTACACCGCCGTCACGAGGGCGAAAAAGCTCCTCATCATCGTCGGAAACGCCAGAGCCGTAATGGCGATGGTTGACAACAACCGCAAGAGCGGAAGGTTTACGAACCTTCGGTATATGCTCGAGGAATAGCGGCGAAAAAATTTTAAAAAAGATTTAATTTGACAATCGGATAAATAAGTTTTAATCTTATATATATTTATTAATAAAGATTCGGAGGACAAAATGCCTGCTGATATTGGAATAGACCTTGGAACAACGAAAATAATAGCCTATGAGCCGAGCCGCGGCGTCCTTTTCCGGGAGCCGAACATAGTCGCCGTCAACAACGACACAGGCGAAATCATCTGCGTCGGCGCAAAGGCGCACGAAATGCTCGGGCGCACCCCGGGATACATATCCGCCGTCTGCCCCATGGGCGGCGGCGTTATCTCCGACTACCGGCTGACCAACGCCCTTATTCGCTACGCTCTCAAAAAAATCTGCGGCGAAAGCTACCTTAAGCCGAGGGTCGCAATCTGCGTCCCAAGCATCATCACCGACGTCGAACAGCGCGCCGTCGTTGACGCCGCAATTTCAGCCGGTGCAAGAAAGGTTTTCCTCATTGAGGAGCCCGTTGCCGCCGCCCTCGGCGCCGGGCTCGACATCTCGAAGCCCGACGGGCGCCTTATCGTCGATATCGGCGGCGGCACCACGGACATCGCCCTTCTTTCCCTTTCGGGCGTAGTTTGCAAGCACTCGGTAAAAATCGCCGGCAACCGCTTTGACGAGGAAATAATCCGCTATGTGCGGCTTCGCCACGGGCTTCTCATCGGTCAGCGCATGGCGGAGGAGGTCAAAAAGAACATCGGCACCTGCTGGAATTTCGACGACGACCGCACCTTTGAGGTTAAAGGGCGCAACCTCCTCACCGGGCTTCCCGGGCGGGTGACCCTCAGCTGGCAGGAGCTTTCCGAAATATTCTACGACCTTGCCTCCCAGCTTGCGGCGGCAATCCAGAAGGTCTTTGAAAAAACACCGCCGGAGCTTGCCGGCGACGTCAAGAGCAACGGAATCGTTATGACCGGCGGCGGAGCCCTCCTCAACGGGCTCGACAAATATTTCTCGAACCGCTTCGGGCTCAAATGCACCGTCGCGGAAAATCCGGAGGAATGCGTCGCCATCGGCACCGGCGAGTCCTTTAGCCTTGAAGGATATTTGAGAGACTGCGTCTTTGAGGCGAACGGAAGGCTCCATGGATAACGAAAAGCTTTCGATTTGCACAAATACGGACACGGGGCTTTTGAAAGTAATCGCCTTTGCCGCAATGCTCATTGACCACGTGGGGTACATCTTTTTCCCGTCGGCAATGTGGCTTCGGATAATCGGACGGCTGGGGTTCCCGCTTTTTGCCTACTGCGTCGCGGTGGGCTTCGTTTACACCCGGAGCGTCAAAAAATACGCCCTTCGGCTCCTTGCCTTCGGCGTCGTTTCGCAGCCCTTTTACACCCTCGCTTTCTACCCAGAAAGCGTCGGGCGGCTTTTTGACCCGCTTTATTACGGCGATTTTTGGGTCGCTCTCGTGAACTTGAACGAAAATCTCCACCTCAACATCGGCTTCACCCTTTTGCTCGGGCTTTTGGCGCTTTACGGGATTCGGGAGAAAAAATATTGGTGCACCGCCCTTTCGGCTCTCTTTTCCCTTTCCCCCGCCTTTGAGTACAGCTTCTACGGCGTCGGGCTTATAATCGTGATTTACTCCTTTTTCAAAAGCTCAAGGGACAGCTTCGGAATCATTGTGGGGATTTTCCTTTTCGCCCCGTTCATAGTCGGAAACAGGTTTTACAATTTTCTCGGATTCAACATTGACCCCCAGGGCTTTGCGATTCTGGCGCTGCCGCTGATGCTTATGAGAACGAACACGAAAATAAAAATTCCCCGCCTTTTGAACTACGGGTTTTACCCCATTCACCTGGCGGTTTTATATCTGATAAATCAATTTCTCCAGCGAGGTTTTTAAAAAATGACAGAAGTAAAAAGCAAAAAAGGATGTTTAAAAAGATTCCTACCCTATTATAGACCCTATCTCCCGACGCTGGCGCTGGACCTCTTCTGCGCGGTGCTGACGACCGTCTGCGACGTTGTGCTCCCGATGATAGTGCGGAAAATCACCAACACCGCCACCGAGGCGCCGGAAAACCTCACCCTCCGGCTTATTCTCGGAATTGCGGGCGTTTACGTCGTTCTTCGCATCATCGACACCTGCGCCAACTATTTTATGGTCAACATCGGGCATATGATGGGCGCGCATATTGAAGCGGATATGAGACGGGACTTTTTCGCCCACCTCCAGGATATGAGCTTCAGCTTTTACAGCAACACCAAGGTTGGTCAGCTTATGAGCCGCCTTTCAAAAGACCTTTTCGACGTCACCGAGTTTTCCCACCACGGACCGGAGGAAATTCTTATCGGCGCGGTAAAATTCGTCGCGTCCTTTATAATTCTTTTGAGCGTCAACGTGCCGCTCACGGTTTTCATCTACATAATGATTCCCGTGCTCGGATTTTTCGTGCTCAAAATCCGCCACGAGCTTGAGAGCGCTTTCCACAGCGAGCGTGCTCAAATCGGTGAAATCAACGCCCAGATTGAGGACAGCCTTCTCGGGATTCGGGTCGTCCAAAGCTTTGCCAACGAGGAAATCGAAAAAGAGAAATTCCAGAAAGGTAACGAAATTTTCCTTGGCATCAAGAGAATGGCGTATAGGGCCCTCGGCAAGCTGCACTGCGTAATAAGGCTTTTCGACGGCTGTATGTATATCGCCGTCGTCGCCCTCGGCGGAATTTTCCTTATGAACGGAAAGATAACCCCCGGCGACTACACCGCCTATCTTCTTTACACCACCGTTCTTCTCAACACGGTCAGCCGCCTTGCCCAGTTTACCGAAACCTTTATGCAGGGCTTCACCGGCATCGAGCGCTTCTATGAGATAATGGATATGGAGCCGGAAATCACCGATTCCCCGGACGCTTCGCCCATTGAAAACGTCGTCGGCGACATCCGCTTCGAGGACGTGAGCTTCGCCTACGGAGACTCCAACGGCGACGTACTCTCGAAAATCAACCTCCACGTGAACCCCGGCGACAACGTCGCCCTCGTCGGTCCCTCCGGCGGCGGCAAGACCACCCTTTCAAACCTTATCCCCCGTTTTTACGACGTAAAGGACGGGCGGATTCTCCTTGACGGACGGGACATCCGCTCCGTCACCCTTTCGAGCCTTCGCTCCAACATCGGCGTAGTCCAGCAGGACGTCTATCTTTTCTCCGGAAGCATTTATGAGAATATTCTCTACGGAAAGCCCGACGCCACCTATGACGATGTCATCGAGGCGGCGAAGCTCGCCGGTGCTCACGAGTTCATCTCCGCCCTCGACGACGGCTACGACACCTACGTTGGAGAGCGCGGCGTAAAGCTCTCCGGCGGACAGAAACAGCGCATCAGCATCGCCAGGGTGTTCCTTAAAAACCCGCCTGTGCTCATCCTCGACGAGGCGACCTCCGCCCTCGACAACGAGAGCGAGCGAATGGTCCAGCACAGTCTTGAACGTCTCTCCGTCGGAAGGACGGTATTTACCATCGCCCACCGTCTGAGCACCATAAAGAACGCGAAAATAATTCTCGTGCTCAACGAAAACGGCATTGTCGAACAGGGCAGCCACGACGAGCTTATGGCGAAAAAAGGCGTCTATTACAACCTCCAGATGATGGCGGAAAGCTGATTTTTAAAGAAAGGTGATACTATGGGCAGACCGAAGACAAAAGCCGAGCTGCTTTCGGCGGCGGGCGAAAATTACGGCAAGCTGAACGAACTTATCGCTTCCCTCTCCGAAAAGGAGCTTTCTACTCCTTTTGATTTTTCGGGCGACCCGAAAAAGACCGAAGCCCATTGGAAAAGAGACAAAAACCTTCGGGATTTGCTCGTTCACCTTTACGAGTGGCAAAGGCTGCTCCTTATTTGGGTGGACGCGAACCTTTCCGGCGAAGCAAGACCTTTTCTTCCGGAGCCTTATAACTGGAAAACCTACGGCGATATGAACGTGGAGCTTTGGAAAAAGCACCAAAGCACCTCCCTTGAGGACGCGAAAGAAATGCTCGAAAAGTCCCACGCCGAGGTGATTGCCCTGGCGGAGAAATTTTCCGACGAGGAGCTTTTCACGAAAGGCGTATATAAATGGGTCGGCGGAACGACCCTCGGCTCCTATTTCATAAGCTGCACTTCGAGCCACTACGACTGGGCTATGAAAAAGCTCAAGGCGCATATTAAAAACTGCAAAGAATAAAAAAACGCCTCCGGCTTTTAGCCGGAGGCATTTTTATTTGTTATTCATTAGCCGCAGTGGCTGAAGCCGCAGTCGCAGATGGTGCAGCCGCCCTCGTGGCGGAGAAGCTTGCCGCAATCGGGACAATGGAGCTTGTCGTCGGGACCTACTACGGGTTTATTGCTGACGGGCTTCCCGTCGTCAGCTTTTTTTGACGGGGTTTCCTCCTCTTCCTCGACGACGATTCCGCCGGCGTTGCCAAGCATCTTGCTCATTTTCACTATCGTTCTCGCGATAGCGTCCGGGCAGGAGGTGCATTTAAGACCGGGCTGACGGACGGTGCTCGGGCAGCGGATACCTTTAAGCTGGGCAAGAATCTCGTCCTGGGAAATACCGGCGCGAAGCGCGATGGAAACGAGTCTCGCGGTGGCTTCGGACTGGGACGGACAGCCGCCGCCCTTGCCGGTGCTGGTAAAGACTTCGCAGATGCCCTGCTCGTCGCGGTTTACGGTGATGAAGAGGCTTCCGCAGCCGATCTTCATCTTTTCGGTGGCGCCCCAGGTGAGGTTGGGTCTCGGTCTCGGGACGATTACGCCGGGAATCGGAGCCGGAATCGGTTCCTCCTTCTTGGCGCTTCCGGTGGTGAGAACCTGGCTGTCTCTTGAGCCGTCGCGGTAAACGGTGGTGCCTTTGCATTTGAGTTTATATGCAAGAAGGTACGCCTCTTTGACTTCCTCTCTTGTTGCGGAGTTCGGGAAGTTGATGGTCTTTGAAACGGCGTTGTCGGTGTATTTCTGGAACGCCGCCTGGATTCTAATGTGCCACTCGGGGCTGATGTCGTGGGCGCAGACAAAAACGCGTCTTATTTCCTCGGGAATCTCCTCGATGTGGGCAAGGGTGCCCTCGTCGGCTATGCGCTGCATAAGCTCCTCGGAGTAAACGCCGTACTCCTTGAGTTTTTCAACGAGCATATCGTTGCAAACGAGAAGTTTGTCGCCGTCCATTACGTTCTTGGTGAAAGCGTAAGCGAAAAGGGGCTCACAGCCGCCGGAAGCGTCCGCAATAATGGAGATGGTTCCGGTGGGGGCGATGGTTGTGACGGTGGCGTTGCGGATTTCAAGATTTTCTTTTCCGAAAACGGAATCCTTCCAAGCCGGGAAAACGCCTCTTTCGGCGGCAAGCTCGCAGGAAGCTTTTCTTCCCTCGGACTGGATAAGGCTCATAACCTCCTCTGCCGCCTGCTCCGCTTCGACGGAGTTATAGGGAACGCCGAGCTTGAGAAGCATATCGGCGAAGCCCATAATGCCGAGACCGATTTTACGGGTTCTCTTGGTGGTCTCGTCGATGATGGGAAGCGGATAGTGGTTGACGTCGATGACGTTGTCAAGGAAATGCACCGCTTTATGTACGATTTCGGTGAGCTTGTCATAGTCGATGGAGCGGATTCCATCCTCCTCGGTTACGCAAAGGCTGAGGTTGATGCTTCCGAGGTTGCAGGCTTCGTAGGGAAGAAGCGGCTGCTCGCCGCAGGGGTTGGTGCTCTCGATTTCGCCGAGGGCGGGGGTCGGGTTGTAGCGGTTCATCTCGTCGATGAAAACTACGCCGGGCTCGCCGTTTCTCCAGGCTGCGTCGATGATTTTCTCGAACACTTCCCTTGCGTCAAGGGTTCCGACAACTTCGCCGTTGTTGGGAGCGATGAGTTCATATTTTTCGCCCTTTTCAACAGCCTCCATGAATTTGTCGGTAATGGCGACGGAGATATTGAAGTTATTGATTTCGTTGTTGTTCTCTTTGCAGTCGATGAACCTGAGAATATCCGGGTGGTCGATGCGGAGCATACCCATATTGGCGCCGCGTCTCGTTCCGCCCTGCTTAACCGCCTCGGTAGCGGCGTTAAAGACCTTCATAAAACTCACGGGACCGGAAGCTACGCCGCCGGTGGAGCGGACGATAGAGCCTTCCTGACGGAGTCTTGAGAAGGAAAAGCCGGTGCCGCCGCCGGACTGGTGAACGAGAGCAGCATATTTGAGAGTATCAAAAATGTCCGACATACTGTCGCCGACAGGAAGCACGAAGCAGGCGGAAAGCTGGCCGAGAGGACGCCCCGCATTCATAAGTGTCGGAGAGTTCGGCATAAACTCACACTCGGTCATCATTTCATAAAACTCGTCTTCGAGCCTTTTTATTTCGTCCTCGCCCTTGCCGTAAGCAGCGTCTGCGGCTGCGATTGTAGAGGCAACGCGGCGGAACATTTCTTCTACGGTTTCTACTACTTTACCGTTTTCGTCCTTGGCAAGATATCTTCTCTCAAGAACGGTTCTCGCGTTTTGGGTAAACATTTCGGTACTCCTCCATTTTCTTTTTCCTGTTCCGTTTGCTAATTAAAAATGTAGCTTTTACATTATAGCATATTTTTTATTCTGTGTACCACCATTTTTGCTGTTATTTTTTCCGTTTCACATTTTTGTCGTTTTACACAAAAAAGCGACACCCCTTGCGCAATTTTGCACAAGGGGCGTTTTAATCTGAGCTTAAGCGTAGTTGTATTTTTTCCTGTATTTAGCAAGGAAAATTACGGTCACGGCAAAGGAAAGCACCTCCGCCGCAACGGCGGCGAACCAGACGCCGTCCAGCTCCCAGATAAGCGGGATAATGAGAACCGTCACCGCCTGGAGCACGAGGGTCCTGAGGAAAGAAATAAGGGCGGAAACGGCGCCGTTGTTGAGCGCCGTGAAAAACGCCGAGCCGAAAATATTTATGCCGGCTATGAGGAACGCGGAGGAGAAAATCATCATTCCCCGGCAGGTCATTTCCATAAGGTTTTCGTCGTAGCCGACGAAAAGGCGCGACAGCGGAAGCGCCGCAAACTCCGCGAAAACCGTCATCAGAATCCCGACGGCGGACATAATCGTGACGCTCTTTTTGAAGAGGTTCCGAAGCTCGGCGGTATTCTTCGCCCCGTAGTGATAGCTGATGACCGGAGCGGCGCCGATGGCGTAGCCGAAGAAAATCGCCGCGAAAATAAAGCTCACGTACATTATTACGCCGTAGGCGGCGACTCCGTCCTCCCCGGCGTATTTCATAAGCTGGAGGTTATAGAGGATTCCGACGAAGGAGGCGGAAATATTGCTCACAAGCTCCGAGGAGCCGTTGGTGCAGGCTTTTAAAAGAACCTTCAGTTCAAGCTTCGTCTTTCCGAGGTGCAGAAGGCTACTGTTCGGAAGGGCGAAATAGATGAGCGGTATCACGCCGCCGACGGTCTGGCTTATGACGGTTGCCCATGCGGCTCCCTCAAGCCCGTACTGCAAAACGCCCACAAGTAGCCAGTCGAGGAACATATTCGTAACCCCCGCCGCGACGGTCACCGCAAAGCCCAGGTGCGGCTTTTCCGCCGTCACAAGAAGGGACTGGAAAAGGCACTGGAGCATAAAGGTGACCATACCGATGAGGAGTATTCTTCCGTAAACGACGCAGTAGCCGAGCATTGCCTCGTCCGCCCCGAGCAGTATGGAAATTGGCTCAAGGAAGGGTATTCCCACGGCGGAAAAGAGGATTCCGAAAAACGCGGTCGAATAGACGATAAGGGAAAAATACCGCGACGCCCTCGGGCTGTCGCCCTCGCCGAGGGTCTTTCCGATGATGGCGCTTCCGCCGGCGCCCATCATAAAGCCGATGGCGGAAATTATCTGGACAAAAGGATATATTAAGTTCAGTGCCGCAAAGGGCGTTTTCCCGACGTAGTTCGAGACGAAAAAGCCGTCCACCACGCCGTAAATCGACGTAAAGACCATCATCATCACCGAGGGGAAAACGAAGGTCAGAAGTTTTTTATAGGTAAAATGTTCCGAAAGTTTTATATTCATTTATTTTCTCCGTCAAGCTTGGAAAATTCTTCTCTCATAAAACGAAGCTGTTTTTCGGAAAGGGCAAGGGCGGCTTCCCTCTCCTCCTCCGAAAATTTCTCAAAGGCTGTCCGCTCCGCTTCCATTAGTTTCGCAACGGTTTTCGACGCGAAAAGCTCCCCTTTTTCCGTAAAAGATATGAGCTTTTCCCTTAAATTGTACGACGACGGGGTAATTTTCAGTATTCCCTGTTCCGAAAGTTTTTTCACTGCGGAATTGACCGTCTGTTTGTTGAGTCCCCATCTGTCGCAGAGCTCCTTCTGGGTGCAGGGGCGCGCCGCTTCGCAAAGCCCGTACATTATCATTGAAGCGCTGTCCGAAAGTCCCATTTTTTCCGCCGCTTCGCGGTAAAGCTCGTCTAACTGACGCACTACTGAAGTGAGCCGTGCGTACTGGCTTTTTATATCGCTTTGCAAATCTCCGCTCTCCCCTTTGCTGTAAGTTGTACCCGAAAATTATAGTACGATTTCGGACTTTTGTCAATCCCGCTTTATTTATAAAGGGGCGGCAAAGCCGCCCCTTATGTATCAAATTATTTTCCTTTAAGGATTCCGAGAAGCCCGCGATAGAGGCTCTTTCCGACCTCCCGCCCGAGGGTATCCATAGCCTTATTGGCGGCGCGCTCGGTGTATGAGGTCTTTTTCCTCGTGGTCGTAGTCTTTTTGGATTTTTCCTTTTCTTTTTCTTTCTCTTTCCTTGCCTTTTCCTTGGCTTTTTGCTCCTCCGCCTCCTGTTTTTCAGCCTCCGCCGCCGCCTTTTCGGCGCGCTTCGCAAGAAGCTCATAGGCGGATTCCCTGTCCACCGGGGTGGAATATTTGGCTCCGAGAATATCGTTTTCGATTACGTCCGCTTTCACCTTTTCGTCCGCGCTCTTCATAAAGCTCTGGGGCGGAAGGATATTTGCTTTTTGCACCACCTGGGGACGCCCGTCGGCGTCAAGGAAGGACACGAGGGCTTCGCCGGTGCCGAGCTGGGTGATGACCTCCTCGGCGTCAAAATCCGGGTTCTGACGGAAGGATTCGGCGGCGGCGCGGACGGATTTCTGCTCCTTGGGCGTATAGGCGCGAAGGGCGTGCTGGACCCGGTTGCCGAGCTGGGCAAGAATCTCATCCGGTATATCGGAGGGGTTCTGGGTCACGAAATATACGCCGACGCCCTTGCTTCGGATGAGCTTCACGGTCTGCTCAATTTTCTGGAGCAGAGCCTTCGGCGCGTCGTCGAAAAGAAGGCTCGCCTCATCAAAGAAGAACACCATCTTCGGTTTTTCAAGGTCCCCCGCCTCCGGAAGCTGCTCAAAGAGCTCGCTGAGCATCCAGAGGAGGAAGGTGCTGTAAAGAACCGGGCTGTTGATGAGCTTTACGCAGTGGAGCACGTTTATGACGCCCTTGCCGTTTTCGCGCTTCATCCAGTCGGTTATGTCGAGGGCGGGCTCGCCGAAAAAGCTCTCCGCTCCCTGGTCCTCAAGGGTGAGGAGCTTGCGCTGGATAGCGCCGACGGACTGGGCGGAGATGTTGCCGTACTTTGTGGTGTATTCCTTCGCGTGCTCGCCGACGTAGTTCACCATGCTCCGAAGGTCCTTCATATCGAGGAGAAGCATTCCGTCGTCGTCCGCGACCCTAAAAACGATGCTCAAAACGCCCGTCTGGGTCTCGTTGAGCCCCAGAAGCCGACCCAGAAGAAGCGGACCCATTTCGCTGACGGTGGTTCTCACCGGGATTCCGCCCTCGCCGAAAACGTCCCAGAAACGGGTGGGGTAGCTTTTGTATTCAAAGCCGTCGATGCCGAAGCGCTCGATGCGTTTCTGCATATTTTCGCTGTCAACTCCCGGCTGGCACATTCCGCTCAGGTCGCCCTTTACGTCCGCAAGAAACACCGGCACACCGAGGTCCGAAAAGGACTCCGCCATAACTTTAAGCGTGATGGTCTTGCCCGTTCCGGTGGCGCCGGCAATGAGCCCGTGGCGGTTCGCCATCGAGGGCTCGAGGAAAATTCTTTCGCCGTTGTGCGCCATCCAAATTTTATTGTCTTTAAGCATACGCTCTCCCCTTTTCTATTTGGAACTATTACGAAATATATTTTACTAAATGCGGGGCAAAATGTCCATAGCTCTTTTAATTTTAATGCGCCCGGTTACCGTTTGATTTTCTGCGGGGATTTATAATCCACAGGGCTATTTGGTTTTTCGCCGTTTTCTGTGACCGTGCTCAAAAGCGCCCCGTGCTCAAGACGGATTTTTTGAGCACAAAAAAGCGGTCGGCTTAAAAGCCGACCGCCTTTTTCAGTTTGAAAGTCCGTTTACCAGGGACTGCATTTCGCTTTTGGAGGATACGTTCCGTGCTCTTTGAACAATATCCTCCTGCTGCGCTTTCGGAAGGTTCGCGAAAGCCTTCATCGCGTCGGTATTTTGCGCCAGCGCGAAGCCGAAGCCCAGCGGAAGGTCGTTTTTATCCATTTTAAACACTCCTGTCGTTTTTTATTATTTTTTGACGGGAAGCGAAAATTATTCAAAAAAACGAGCCCTTTCGGGCTCAAAAGCGAAGCTGGGCGTTCATATCTCCCGCGCCTGCTTCAAAAGGTAGTTCATTTTTGCCTCCTGGGCGTTGTGTTCAAAAATTATGGATTCAATGAGATATTCGTCCGTCGCGAAGTTAAAAAGTATCTCGTTTCGGCGAATCTCCTCTTCAAGGCGTTCCATATCTTCGCGCAGCTTTTCCCGTTCCTCCCGGCGCTTCAGCGCAAGCCTTTTCTGTTCACGTTTCTCGAGCAAATTCATAGTTTTCGCCTCCGTTTCATACTTATGATAAAGTATTGAACGGTATGAATTCGCTTAATCAAAAAGTTTGACAAAACTTGAATATAAATGTATAATAGAAAAGCTATGAACAAAATCGAGGTGTAGCGCAATTGGCAGCGCGCCTCTTTGGGCGTAAACGCCGAAGCGCGCCCTGTGGGCGATGAAGCGAGGCGCTTACGGCACAGCGGTCAAAAATTTCAAGGCGCAACGCCGTAGAAATTTTTGGGCACCGCAAGAGGGAGTTCCATTCTTTCGCAAAGCACCAAGCGGTTCCGCCGAGCCGGCGACCAAAGCGGCGCGAAAGTTTCAGCTCATTTTATAAACTAAATATTTCGAGGTGTAGCGCAATTGGCAGCGCGCCTCTTTGGGCGTAAACGCCGAAGCGCG
>JAEDJF010000087.1 GCA_016296485.1 Oscillospiraceae bacterium | reverse complement strand
AGTCCATCATAAAAAAAGCCGTGGCAAAGCGCCTTGAAAGCGTATATCATCAAAGCTGGTTCGACGAGACCGGCTCGGTTATCCAGATTCAGTTCACTCTTCTTAAAGACAGGGTGATGCTCATGCTCGATACCTCCGGAACGGGGCTTCATAAGCGCGGCTACCGCCGCAACTCCGTTGACGCGCCGATAAAGGAGACCATAGCCGCCGGCATCGCCGACCTTGCCCATATCTACCCGGACAGCGTCGTCTGTGACCCTATGTGCGGCTCCGGAACGCTCCTTATCGAGTCGGCGCTCAAGGCGCTCAATATCGCCCCGGGAATCAACCGCCACTTTGCCGCGGAGCAGTGGAGCTGCTGGCCCGCCGAAACCTGGCAGCAGGAGCGCTCCCGCTGCCTTGACGAGATACGCCGGGACGCCACCTTTGAAGCCTACGGCTCCGATATTGACCCGGAGGCGGTGCGCCTTACAATAGAGAACGCGAACAACGCCGGCGTCGGCGGGCGAGTCCACGTTGAGCAGCGCGATATGAGAAAATTTGAGTTTCCTGAAGCCGAGCGCAAACTCATTGTCCTTTGCAACCCGCCCTACGGCGAACGCCTTTTGGATATAAAGGAGGCGGAAGCCCTATATCGCGACCTTGGAAGAGTGCTCCAGCCGGGCGAGGGGAGAAGCTTCAATATAATCTCCCCCCACGACGAGTTTGAGTCCCTTTTCGGTCGGAAAGCCGACCGCCGGAGGAAGCTCTATAACGGCATGATAAAATGCCAGCTCTATATGTACTTTAAATGATATTGTGAATAAAACTAAAAGGCACTCGAAACGGGTGCCTTTTCTCAATTTTCAGCCGCGGCAACCGATAGTTGCCGAAAGGTTGGTGGACGCGGTTTGAGTTTGGCGGTATGCTTTAAGCAAAGGAGGCGCAAATTATGACTTTGGGTGAAAGAATAAAGGCTTTTAGGAAAAACGCCGGAATGTCCCAGGAAAAGGTCGCCGAGCTTGTGGGCGTGAGCCGCCAGGCGGTCACAAAATGGGAGTCCGGAAAGTCCGTCCCAAGCACCGATAACCTTTTTAAGCTGGCGGAAATATTCGGAACCACAACCGATTTGCTTTTGGATTCGGAAAGCGGCGGGAAAACCGCCGCAGAGGAGCTCTATGACCTCTATAGGAAGGGGGAGGAAGAGAGGCTTTCCGACAGGAGAAAAAGGCTGAAGAAAAATTCCGCTGCGGCGCTTTTTGCGGCGCTTTGGTATCTCGCAATATATTTGGCGGGAAGGTTCATCTGGTGCGGCTTTGCCGAAAACAGCTTTATGGGCTGGCTGATTTTTGCGGCGCCCTCCGGTGACGGGAGCTACCTTTACGGCTGGCTAATTAGCGGTAAGCTGTTCTGGCTCGCTGCGGCGGTCTCCGTTTTGCCGGCGCTTTTCGGAAAGCGTAAGTTATCGCTCGTGACGCTCGTCGGCTTTGCCGCCGGGCTCCTGGCGGGTATGCTCTTTGGTCCCAACCCAGAAGGTGCGGCTTACGGAAACAGCCATTACGGCTGGGCGATTTGGGGCGCGGTTTATTTGCTTTCCGTTATAATCGGAATATTTTTTGAATGGATAGCGAAAAGAAAAAAATAAAAGGCAGGCACAATAGCGCCTGCCTTTTTCTCATCTGATAATATAATCTCTACCAGTGAACTCAACGGCGCTTCCGTTTTCGGAAGTAGCGGTTATGACTTCGTCGAGATATTTTTCAATATATTCCTGAAAGCCGTCGAGAAAATAATCGCTGTCAAAACAAGGACTTAATTCGTTTCCGTCCTTGTCGATAAATCGGTACCCGAGTTTTAGGACGTCTCCGTTTTCGTCATACAAAGTGTGTCCGCCGTTTTCTCCTCCGACATACAATGCGATGCCGATATATGAACCGTCATCAAATTCAAAAAAACGAATGTCCGTATAAGTGCAAAGCACATTCTTATCGGCGTCAACCAGAGCGGAAAATGATTCCCAGCCGTCCATTCGGTCAACATTGTTGGTTGTAACAATAAATCTGTTGTAGAACGGGATTTCCACATAATAGGTGAAAACAGGGTCGAAAATTACGTTTCCGTCTTTATCGGAAAGACCGTAATGTATATCGGATTTTGTGTAGCTGTACCGAGTTCTTACGTAATTCGGATCCCTTCTTCCCGTATAGCTTTCGTTCGGCGCA
The DNA here is from genome assembly GCA_016296485.1 of Oscillospiraceae bacterium. Taxonomy (GTDB): domain Bacteria; phylum Bacillota; class Clostridia; order Oscillospirales; family Ruminococcaceae; genus UMGS1668. The sequence continues at coordinate 4,042 of JAEDJF010000087.1, read as the reverse complement.
TATTCGCCAGCCTCAGTTAAATCAACAAGATCAAATTCTCCGTCAATAAAGCTGTAAACATAGTGGTTGCCTTTATAGCACCCTTCTATTCCGGACGATTTATAAAGCTCAATACCGAAAATGTCGTTTCCTTCCCAGAAGTAAAGGTCATAAAAAGGATGCTCTATAAGAAGGTTTCCGCCGCTGTTAATTATCCAGTATTCTGTTGCGGGAACTTCTTTTGTTGAGTTAAAAATTCCGTCTTTGCCGTAAACGATGTCGAGTCTCATTTCGTCCGTTTTGGCGGCTTTTTTATAAATTTCAGCGCCCTCCGCTTTTCCAAGGTAGGAAACCGAAGGGTCGTCTTTGAAGGCACTTCCGGTTTCCGGAACAGATGAGTTTTCTTCCTTTTGTGAAGGCGAAGGAAGTTCCTGAACGCTTGAGAGCGAAGAGGATTCAAAAGAACTTTTGCTTTCCTCAGTGTCCAAGCCGTTTTCCGAAGGCTCTTCATTACAGGCGCAAAGAAAAATCATGCAAAAAAGCATTATCAGCAGCACAAATAATTTTTTCATAAGCAAGACCTACTTTTGATTATATTGGCTCTGAACAACAGTTCAGTTATCGCAAATTTCGATTACCGCTTTTGTGACCGCAAGGGCGGTTTTTTGTATGTCAACCTTGTCGATAAGGCTTTCAAACTCCGCAGGGTTAGAAATGAACCCAACCTCGAGCATTACCGCAGGACAGAGGGTCAGCCGCGTCACGGAGTAGTAATCCTGAATCGAACCCTCGTGGTCGCGTCGCGTGGCGGAGCTTATGTAATTCGCAAGCTTGTCGGAAAACTCCGCAGAGCTGTCGTAGTGGTAATAGACCTGCGTTCCGCACCAAAGGTTCGCATCCGCGTTTTCCGCGACGGAGTTTGCGTGGCAGCAGATATAGACGTCAACGAGCGCCTCCCTGGCGGGGTTTGTGCGCCCGTAGGTGTCGAGCTTTTCGTCCTGTGCCGCAATGAACACTATTTCCGCGCCGAGATTTTCAAGGGACTCGGCGATTGCCTTGCTGTTCGCAAGATTTATCTGCGCCTCGTTTACTCCCTGTTCTCCGGCAACGCTTAAAGCGCCCGGGTCGGTTCCGCCGTGCCCGGGGCAAACGGCGATTTTAATCCCTGAAAGGGGCTTCGCCGGGTCGTCCGAAAGGACGGGCTTCTTTTTGAGCACGACGGTAAAAGTCCCCGCTTCCTCGTCGGTAAAAACGTCCCAGCCCCAAAGGTCGCATTTTGAAAAAATGTTGAGGGTGACGCTTCCGTCCCCGTTGTCAACGGGGTTCACCCGGTACATAAGCTCAAAATCCATATCCGTGGAGGAAAAATCGCTCCATTCGGTGTTGTAAAGCTTGATGCTGAAAACTTTTCCGTTTATTTTCCCCTCGAAAGCCGGAAGGCTTGAGCATTTGAGCACGAGCATTTCCGCGCCGTCGGCGCTTTTCCGCTCGGCGGAGGAAATGCGGTTTGAAAGGTCAACCTCGCCGGTGATGACGGTGGAGTGCGAAGCGCTTATGTACCCGCCGCAGGAGAGCTTGTACCAGCCGTTTGCCTCCTCGGTGACGTAATCGGCGCACCCGGTGCGGAGAGTAGTGACGTAATTTCCGGCGGTTTTCGGCTCCTTTTCAACTCCCGCAAGCTCCGTTGCCGCCCTTACGGCGAGCCTTGCGTTTTCCCCGGCGACGAAAACCTCCGCGCCGCTCTCATAGGTCTTGGTGCTGCCGCCGTAAACAAGGGTGTAAACAACTTTTCCGGCGGAGGCGACCTCCGCTTCGGGAACGTCGGCATCAACGGTTATCTCCTTGCTGAACCAGGCGGGAACGCCCGGATTTGCGGCGGCGTTTTGCTTGAGCGTGTGTTTCTGCCCGCCAATTTCGGCGTAAACCGTAGCGCCGCTGGGACCGATGCAGGCAAGGGTCAGCGTTTCTCCGTTTCGCGTGAGCACCGACGACGAGGGGTAACAGGAGGTAAGCTTGCTCGTGGTTCCGGCGCTGCTGCCGTCGCTTCCGCTTCGCTTGAGCGTGACGGAAACGCTTTTGTCCCCCTGGCTGAAAGTAAAGGTCTTTCCGCTTTTCGGAACGTCCACCGTCACGGCGAAAAGCCCGCTTTTGCTGATTCTTTCGACTTCCGCTCCGTCCATATAGAGCGGTTTCTCCGGGTCGGAGGTGCCGAAAATCGTGTATTTATAGGTGCTGACAGTAAGGCTCGATTTTGTCGGTCTTGTAATTTCAAGCTCGGAAGAAACGAAAAAATCCGCGTGCTCATCGAGCACGCCGCTTTCAAAAGCCGCCGTCAGAAAGCTGGCGCTTCCGTTTGCGTTTTTAAGAAGCGCGCCGTAGTCCGAAACGCAAAAGCCGATTCCGTTAAGCCGGTTTATGAGGTACTGGTTGTTGAGCTCAAAGGCGTCGCCGAAAAAATCCCCACGAACGACCGGCGCGAGCACGCGCCCGAGGTCGTTCACCGTGATGAGTACGGAATCCGGGAACGCCTCCCGGCATTCCTCGAGGTATTCCTCGTATCCGTGCTCGGAGTAGGAGGAGAGAAGGTTTTCCGCGAAAACAATTCCGGCGGAAAGCTCCTTCGCCTTCTCAAAGGCTTCCTCGTCCCCGAAGGGGAGGAAAAGCCCGACTCTCTCCGGGCCGAATTTCTCCGAAAGGGAGGACAAAATATCCTCCGTCACCTCCCCGGCGGGAAGGATTATTCCGGCGAGGTTTCCGTTTTCCTCCGCCGCTTTCGCGAAGGCTTCGGCGCTTGCCGAATCAGTAAGCAAATACACCGAAATGGGGCTTTCGCCCTCCGCCGGGGCGAAAGCCTTAACGGTTTTTTCGTCGCCGCCCCGAAGGTCCAGCAAAACCCCGGAAAATCCGTTTTCGGCGGCGTAGCCGGCGGCTTCCGAATATGAAACGCCGTCGGCGGCGTCGAGCACAAAAAGCCTTTGGGGCGTTTCCGCCGCAAAGGCGCCGACGGCAAGGGCAAAGGCGAGCGCCGCGGCAAAAGCAAGTGAAATTAACTTTCTCAAATTTTAAATTCCTCCGGGTCAAATTTCGGCATTTCGGGCGCCGACGGACGCGGCACCCTTAAAAGCGGGTCGTAGTTAAAGGAAAAGCAGGAAAACCCCTTTTCAACCACGCCTTTTTTCTGACAGAGCACGTTTTTTCCGTCGGCGGAAAGGTAGCCGTTGGCGCAGTATTCGCACCGGGGCTCGATATTTTTATTGAAAAAATTGTTCATATTAGAACTCCTCCGTAATTTTCTGTCCCCATTATAACATATATCATTTCTCTTTACTACTTCCAATTTCGTCAAATTTATACCGAATCAGCCTAAAGATTTGCCTTTAATTTCAAATTAAGACTAAAAATTATTACCATTTTACATTTTTTCTATGGACAAAAACGAAAAAGACGGTTAAAATGTTTTTAAAAGTCAGAAACCAAACGCCCAACTTTTCTTTTTCCGGGAAAAGCTCTTTGAAAGGAGGAAAAACTTTGCCGAAAACAAAAGTCCTTGTTGTGGATGACCAGGTAGTGGCAAGGGATATGTTTATGCTCTACCTCAATTCTTCCGAAAAATATGAGTTTGTCGGTTCCGTTTCCTCCGCGGCAAAAGCTGTCGATTTCGTTGCCGACAATAAGGTCGATTTGATAATAATGGATATTTTTATGACCGACGGCTCCAACGGTCTTTCCGCCGCCGAAAGCGTTAAAAAGCTCCGCCCGGAAATAAAAATCGTCGCCGTGACCTCAATGGTCGAGGGCTTATTGCTAAGGCGCGCCCGTGAAATAGGTGTTGAAAGCTTTTGGTATAAAGAGGCGCAGGAGGAGACGATACTCGACGTTCTGGATAGAACAGTCGCCGGTGAGCGCGTCTATCCTGATGCTCCGCCGAAAACCGAGCTCGGTCTTGCCTCGAACGATAGCTTTACCGACCGCGAGCTCGAGGTCCTTCGCCTTATGACCATCGGGCTCACGAACTCAAAAATTGCCCAGAAGCTCAATATCAGCGAGGGCACGGTTAAAACCT
>JAEDJF010000086.1 GCA_016296485.1 Oscillospiraceae bacterium | reverse complement strand
AAAACGGGAGTACTACGTGCTCCAGCCGGTCTATGACAACCGCTCCACCCTCTATATCCCGACGGACAGCGAGAAGCTCGCAACCCACGCCAAAGCCCTTCTTACCGAACAGGAAATTTACGAAATAATCGACAATATGCCCGAGGAGAGCTTCGACTGGATAGCGAACGACCGGGAGCGAACCGACGCTTTCCGAAATATTCTCGAGGAGGGCAGCCGCAAAGACATCGCAAGGCTGATGCGCACCATATATCTTCGCAAGACGGAGCTTGCCGCAAGGGGCAAAAAGCTCCGCAGCGCCGACGAAACGATGATGCAGAGGGCGGAAAAGCTCCTTTTCGGCGAGTTTGCCTGGGTCCTCGGGATAAGTCCCGCCGAGGTGACCGGTTTCATCTCCGAAAGAGTAAGCTGATTTTACTGCGAAAGCCGCGGCTCCGGAAACGGACGCCGCGGCTTATTTTTTTGCCGAAACCCGCTCCTTGTTGTTGACAAGCGCGCCGTTTTGGGAATATTATATACTTGGATTTTTGTTCGGAAAGGGGGATTTGCTGTGTCTGATTTTGAAGAAAGATACGACGACACGCTTGAAAAGCTCAAGGAGCTCGCAAGCGAAAAAAGATATAACGACCTTAAAAAGGAGTTTAGCTCGTTATACCCGACGGATATTGCCCTTCTTTTCGACGATATGCCCGAGGAATACCTTCCGGTGATGTTCCGGCTCCTTCCGAAGGAGACCGCCGCGGACGTTTTCGTCGAACTCGAAAGCGATTCCCAGGAGATGCTCATCCGGGGCTTTTCCAACACTGAGCTCAAACAGATTCTTGACGACCTCTACCTTGACGATACCGTTGACATCATCGAGGAGATGCCCGCCAACGTAGTAAAGCGCATACTTAAAAACTCCGACCCGGAGACGAGACAGGACATAAATAAGCTCCTTCAGTACCCGGAGGACTCCGCCGGCTCCCTTATGACCACGGAGTTTATCCGCCTTCGCCTTGACACGACAGTCGCCGGCGCTTTCGACGTCATCCGCGAAAAGGGCGACGATTCCGAGACCATCAACGTCTGCTACGTGACGGACGAAAAGCGCCACCTTCTGGGCTACGTCACCATCAGAACGCTGGTCCTCGCAAAGGACACCTCCGCCAGAATCGGCGACATAATGGACAGCCAGGTCATCTCCGTCAACACCCACGAGGACAAGGAGATAGTTGCCCAGGACATGAGCAAATACGACTTTGACGCCATGCCCGTAGTTGACCTTGAAAACCGCATTGTCGGTATCATCACCTTCGACGACGCCATCGACGTAATGGAAGAGGAGGCCACCGAGGATATCGAAAAGATGGCGGCTATCACCCCGTCCGACAAGCCCTATTTAAAGACCGGCGTAATCGAAATCTGGAAATCCCGTATTCCCTGGCTTTTGCTTTTGATGATTTCCGCCACCTTTACGGGAATGATAATAACGAGCTTCGAGGACGCCCTCGCCGCCTACGTTGCGCTGACGGCGTTTATCCCGATGCTGATGGACACCGGCGGTAACTGCGGCTCCCAGGCTTCCGTAACCGTCATACGCGGAATCTCCCTTCAGGAAATCGAGTTCAGCGACGCCTTTAAGGTCATCTGGAAGGAGCTTCGGGTGGCGGTGCTCTGCGGGCTGGTGCTCGCCGTCGTAAGCTTCGGTAAAATAATGCTCTTCGACGGAATGCTGATGGGGAACGAGGGAATAACGCCCACGGTGGCGGCGGTCGTCTGCTTCACCCTTTTCCTCACCATCGTCTGCGCCAAGGTCGTTGGCTGCACCATGCCCCTTCTGGCGAAGAAAATCGGCGCCGACCCGGCGGTTATGGCTTCGCCCTTTATCACCACCATCGTTGACGCCATGTCCCTTATTATCTACTTCCAGTTTGCGAAGCTCATGCTCGGAATTTAACAAAAAAAGCGGCGGATTTCCGCCGCTTTTCACTTATTTTTAAGATTGGAGAACTGCTATGCGCGAAATTTCTTCCGCCCTCGTTGCCGACGCCGTCGCCCGGCTCTGTATCGAGGCAAATATAGTGCTCCCAAAGGACGTGCGGGACTGCATCGCCCTTCGGGAAAGGGAGGAGCCCTGGGCTCCGGCAAGGGAAATTCTCGGTCGGATTGCCGAAAACTACGCCGTGGCGGAGCGCGAAAGGCTCCCCATCTGCCAGGACACGGGGCTCGCCTGCGTCTTTCTTGAAATCGGGCAGGAGGTGCATATCTCCGGAAGCCTTGAGGACGCGGTGAACGAGGGCGTCCGCCGGGGCTACCGGGAGGGCTTCCTCCGGAAGTCCGCCGTCCGGGACCCCCTCGACAGGGTCAACACCGGGGACAACACCCCGGCGATGATTTACTACGAGATAGTTCCCGGGGACGCTCTCAAAATAACCGTCGCGCCCAAGGGCTTCGGCAGCGAAAATATGAGCCAGATAAAAATGCTCCGCCCCTCGGACGGGGTCGAGGGAGTAAAAGCCTTCGTGCTCAAAGCCGTTGAGGAGGCGGGACCCAACCCCTGCCCGCCCATTATCGTGGGCGTCGGCATCGGCGGAACCTTCGACAAGGCGGCGCTCCTTGCCAAAAAGGCGCTCCTTCGTGAGACGGGCGCGCCGAGCCCGAACCCCTTTTACGCCCGGCTTGAGCACGAGCTGCTGGAGGAAATAAACGCCCTCGGCATAGGTCCCCAGGGCTTCGGCGGGCGCAGCACCGCCCTTGCGGTGAGCATCGAGACGATGCCCACCCATATTGCCGGGCTGCCCGTGGCGGTTAACATCAACTGCCACGTTGCAAGGCACAGAACGGAGGTGCTCTGATATGGCGATAAAAGTGACTGCTCCCCTCTCTCCGGAGGACGCCCGGAAGCTCAGATGCGGGGATTCCTGCCTACTTTCCGGGGTGATTTACACCGCCCGGGACGCGGCGCACAAGCGCCTTTGCGAACTGCTTTCCGCCGGGAAGGAGCTTCCCTTTGACGTTAAGAACTCCGTGATTTACTACGTCGGTCCGACCCCGGAGCACGACGGTCTGCCCATAGGCTCCGCCGGACCCACCACCTCCTATCGAATGGACGCCTACTCCCCGGCGCTTATCGCCGCCGGCGAGACGGGAATGATAGGAAAGGGGCGGCGAAGCGCCGCCGTAGTCGCCGCGATGCGCGAGCACGGCGCCGTCTATTTCGGCGCCATCGGCGGCGCCGGCGCCCTTTTGAGCCACTGCGTCAAAATGGCGGAGGTCGTCGCCTACGACGACCTCGGGGCGGAAGCCCTCCGGCGCCTCGTCGTCGAGGACCTGCCGGTGACGGTCGTCATCGACGCCGAGGGAAACGACCTTTACGAAAAAGGGCGGAAAGAATATCTTGAGTCCCTGAGAAAATAATAAAGTGCGGCGGGGCTTTTGCCCCGCCGTTTTTTTGCGCATGGCGACCCAGTGTCGTATTTTCCCCTCTTTAAAATTTCACCTAAGCATTGACAAAGTAAGTTCCTTGTATTACAATGTACTTAGTTAATTGTAATACAAGTAACCATCTATAAAAGGGGCTGATAAAAATGGTCAACAAAACACAGATACTCAAAGGCATACTTGAGGGCTGCGTTTTGAAGCTGCTTTCCGAAGAAAAGCTCTATTCACAGGAAATTTCGGCTAAATTCGCCCAATTCGGGCTCCGGGAGGTGAGCGACGGGACCCTTTTCCCCCTCCTTCTCCGACTCGAGAGCGACGGACTTGTCTCGTCTGAAAAGGTACCCGTTCCGAGTGGTCCTGCTCGGAAATATTACCAAACGACAGAAAAAGGGCTCGGAGAGCTTTCAAAATTCAGCGAAGTCTGGGGCGAAATTCGGAGTTCGGTTGACGCTATTTTAAACGGAGGTGACAAAGATGAATAACGAGCTTAATGGCGCGTATCTCGAGGATTTTAACATAATAAAAAAGTACGTCGAAAAGCATTGTCAGCGCGGAACCGATAGGGACGAAGCGCTTCAAAGCCTTCGTGCCATTTACCTTGATGCGCAGGAAGGCGCCGCCGCTCTTGAGGAAATTCGTGGCGAATCGGCAGAGGATTACGCAAAAGAGATTGCGGCGGCGCTGCCTACTAAAAAGCATGCAAAGCTTCCTAGTATTTTAAAAACGGTATTTATCGTTGTTGTTTCTTTTGCTATTGGCGGTAGTGTGCTTTGGCTGACGAGCGATGTCTATGCTTTAAAGATGAGAGGATACTCTTTTGTTTTGCAAAATCCGGAAAAGTTTGTAATCAGCACAAGTAAGCTAAACCCCTCCGATGTAGAAAGTTTTTTATACTGCAGCCCAAATGGCATTGAAAAACAAAGCGGCTACTGCGAGTTTATCGGCATGAATTTTAAAAATATATTTTTTGACGAAAGCACCAAAAAGCTCACTGTTAGCGTTTCAACCGATTCCGCAACCTCGACCGAGACGAACGTCACTGAAATAATAACCCCAAAAATTCCGGTCTATGACAAAGAGAACAGGCTTTTATACATGGTCGACCACGGCGCAAAGATCAGAATAGGCGAAACCACCTACTCAGCATTGATAGACAACTTCTACACTTCCCGGGATGGAAAGGTTTGTTTCGACCTTGTTGTCAACTTTAACATTGAAACAGATCCAGCCGATATTGCCGAATATATAAATTCCGGAAAAGCTGTCGCAGTCTTTTTCAACAAGATTTATAAAGTAAGCTACAGCTATATTGGTGTTTGGGCCGCTCAAAACAGCGGCTCGGCTTTCTTCAATTCCCCCTTTGGAACCGAGAACAACTACCCAGAACCGCTTTATGACTTTGTGGTTGTCACCGCCGAAACCGAAGAAAATATAGTGTATGAGGTATCTTTGGTTGTAGATAAAGATACTCGTGAAATCAAGCTCCTTTATGAAATAGACTGTGCCTATGTTCCGCGTAACCTGCACTCACTGTCTTTTAAAGACCCGATTCTTTACGACGGAAAAATTTATATTGAATATAATTACAAATTATTTGAAGACCAAAAAATTCAAGTCAAAAAGTTTGTTTTTGACCCAAAAGAACTGTTGTAGATAAATTATTATTTTAGGGGGTGGCGCCAATGCTCATTTAGCCTGTTCAAAATGTAATAATATTCACCAGAATTTTGAGAAAGGATGTATAATTATGAAAAAAACTCTCTCTTTAATTCTCGCATTTATCATAGTTTTATCTTGTGGCGCTACGGCCTTTGCAGCAGTAAAAGATCCTGACGCCTCACCGCGATTATTACTTCGCTACACAGTTAAAAAAGATGTCTATTCTTCCGTTGGAAACTTGTTTTTGAGTACAGTCGAGATTGATGCCACTGCTAATGATAGCACTGGTAAATTTGTAATCGTACACAATGTGTACTTTGTTGGAGATATGCCTGCAGATGTAACTCATCGGGTCATACGAGAATATTCTATAACCAGTAGTGGGGCTGTAAAAGTAGATCTGAGGTTTGATCTAGCTGGTGGAGGATCCTATTATAATAGTGTAACTTTTCCATGCGATATATAATATACATTTCCTTAATTGACCGCCCGACGGGCGGCCTTTTTCTTTCTGCGCTGTCTCCGCCCTGCCAGGGCAAGGAGGCTCCCAAAAATGCAGAACGGGACGTGTAAATGTGCATCAAAGGCGGAAAACGCTGAAAATTTCGGAGAAATTCTTCATTCGCGGTACATTTTTATAAAAAAGTATTGCAAAATAAAAGAAAATCCTTTATTATTTTATTTGTAAAATAATGCGCTTTGCGTTTCAAATTAGGAGGTTAAACTTATGGTTTCTGCAGGCGATTTCAGAAACGGCGTAACTTTTGATATGGACGGTTCTGTTTATCAGATCATTGAGTTCCAGCACGTAAAACCCGGCAAAGGCGCCGCTTTCGTGCGCACCAAAATCAGGAACGTCATCTCCGGCGCAGTGACTGAGCGTACTTTCAACCCGACCGATAAATTCCCCACCGCTTTTATCGAGAGAAAAGAAATGACCTACAGCTACAACGACGGCGATCTTTATTATTTCATGGACCCCGACACCTATGAGCTCGTTCCCATCGAGGAAAAATTCCTCGGCGACAGCTTCAAATTCGTAAAAGAGGACATGGTTTGCCGTATTCTTTCCTACAAAGGAAGTGTTTTCGGTCTTGAGGCTCCCAACTTCGTAGAGCTCGAAGTCACCGCCACCGAACCCGGCGTAAAGGGCGATACCGCCACCAACGTCACCAAGCCCGCCACCGTCGAAACCGGCGCCGAGGTCAAGGTTCCGCTCTTCATCAACGAAGGCGAACGCATCCAGATCGACACCCGTACCGGCGAATATATCGGCAGAGC
>JAEDJF010000085.1 GCA_016296485.1 Oscillospiraceae bacterium | reverse complement strand
GGGCTTGCGCCCGTCCGAGTATTTCTTTACGGAGGCGAGAACAATGTCGAATGGGTGACCGTTTATAATTTTGTCTGCTTTCGCTGTGTTGTCAAGGGGCTGCCCAATCTCAATTCCGTCGGAAATGATGAGGCTTTCGGAAAAAACGGCTCTTGCTTTGTAAATGCAGTAAACGGATTCCCGGAGTCTCTCAATGGACTGCATTTCATCAAATCTGTCGCAGTCGCAGCAGTCCGTGACGGCAATCCCGCAAAGCCCCCGGTGAATCGCCTGTTCACAGAGCTTCATTACGGAGTCAACGCCCCTCGGCGAACAGTCGCTGTGAACGTGACAGTCGAATTTTGTCTGATAATACATCAAAAGCCGCTTCTTTCGTAGTTTATTAAATAAAATAGTATCACAGAATTAAGTATTTGAAAAGACCGTAATTGGAAATTAAATAAAAAACACCGCGTAAACGGTGTTTTTTTACTGTCCTTATTTTGAAAAGAAGCTTTTTCCCCGGAAGCTCTTCGCCGGTGCGATTCCGATAATATCGCAAATTGACGGCGCGATGTCGATGATGTTGGCGCTTGCGAAAGCTTCCTTGTCAATTTCAGCCGACGGCGCTTTTACAAAGAGCGGAATAGTCATATCGACGGGCATCTCCGTTCCGTGGTCGAAGCCGTGACCGCCATGGTCGGCGGTGATGAAAACGGAATAATCCTCCGGAATATCCGTAAGTATTTTCTCAATAAAACCGAAGGATTTGCCGACGGCTTCGGTATATTCCTCGGACTCCCAACCGTACATATGCCCCACAATATCGGTATTTTCAAGATAGAGGAAAGCAAAATCCGGGGAGTATTCGTTTATAAATTCGGCGGCGTCTTTTGTCAAAAGCTCTCCGGCTTTTTCGCCGCCGAAAACGACGCTGGATATAAATTTTCCGTAGCTTAATGACGACGGCTCGCAGATGTCCCGGAGTTCGCCCCAGCTGTAAAAGAAGGCGCTTGTCTTTTTAAAATCCCTAAGTTGCTCAAAAAGACCCCGCCGCCCGTCCTGTGCCGGAACGAAAATATTGCCCGAAACGCCGTGCTCAAAGGGGGTCTGGCTGTGCATCAGGGACATATGGCAGGGAAGGGTGTAGGACGGGAAAACCGTCCTCGCCCTTGTGTAATGATAATCGCTCAAAAGTTTTTGCGCGAAAGGGTGTTTGCAGCTTTCGGCTGCGTCCGGGCGAAGCCCGTCGCAAAGTATCAATAAAACTTTATGGGACATTTTTGCACCTCGTTTCAGACAGCGTATTGGCTGGTGTAAATCCTGTAATAGAATCCCTTTTTGGCAAGGAGCTCCTCATGCTTTCCGGTTTCGACTATTTGACCGTTGTCGATTACAAGAATTATATCCGAATCGACTATTGTTGAAAGCCGGTGCGCTATTACGAAGCAGGTTTTTCCCGCCATAAGCTTATCCATAGCGTTTTGTATGAGTATTTCGGTTCTCGTATCAACGTTGGACGTGGCTTCGTCGAGAATGAGCAGGCGGTGGTTTGCAAGAAGCGCCCGCGCAATGGTGAGAAGCTGTTTCTGACCGCCGGAAATGTTGGTGGTGTCCTCGCCGATTACGGTGTCGTAGCCCTGGGGAAAGGTGCGGATAAAGTGGTCGCAGTAGGCTTCCTCACAGGCTTTGACGATTTCCTCCCTCGTTGCCTCCGGCTTTCCGTAGGCAACGTTTTCGGCAACGGTGCCGCCGAAAAGCCAGGTGTCCTGGAGCACCATTCCGAAGAGCCCGCGAACTTCCTCCCGGGAGATTTCACAGATGTCCCGTCCGTCAATGGTAATTTTTCCGCCGTCCGGGTCGTAAAAGCGCATTAAAAGATTGACAATGGTTGTTTTTCCGGCGCCCGTCGGTCCGACTATCGCTACGTTCTGACCGTGCTTTATGTCAAGATTGAGGTTCCGGATAAGGGGCTTATCTTTGTCATAGGAAAAATCAACGTGCTCAAAACGGACGTCTCCGAGGATTTCATTTTCGCCGAAGGTGCCGAAATCCGGCTTTTCCTCTTCGTAATCCAAAAGTGAGAATACGCGCTCCGAGGCGGCGGTAGCTCTTTGTACCTCGCTTAAAACCTCCGCAACACTCTCAAGTGGAGCAGATATCTGTCTTGCGAAAAGAACCATTGTTACGACGGTTCCGACGGAAGCCTTTCCGCCGATTATCAGCCAGCCGCCGATGAGGTTTATGGCGATATAAACGAGAGCGTTTATAAGCGTTATACAGGGGCGCACCGCCGAGGAGATGAAAGAAGCTTTGACCTCGGCATCACGCTGGCGAAGGTTGATTTCCTCGTGGCGGCGAAGGGTTTCGCTCTCCCAGTTATACGCCTTCGTGGTGGCGTAGTTGGAATAGGATTCCTCAACGACGGAGTTCAGTTTTCCGGATTCCTCGAACATTTTGGTGAAGTATTTTTCGCTGGCTGAGGAGATTTTCGAGGAAAGAAAGACCGAAAGCGGCGTCAGGAGGAGCACCACTATTGCGAGCTGCCAGCTTTCAAAGAACATAATCCCGATTATTAGAGCCATCTGAAGGAATACCGGGAAAATGGTCTCTATAACCGTATGAATGGAGCTTCCCATCTGCGAAACATCGTCCATAAGCCTGCGAAGTATCTCGCCGACGGGTGTGGAGTCTATGAACTTAACAGGGAGATGCTTAATCTTTTCAGATATTCTTATTCTTACGTTACAGGTATAATACCTGCTTACGACGTTGTTGAGAAGGTACATAATGGCGTAGTCGGAAGCGCTCATACCGACGTAGATGAATGCAAGGGGTATGAGATTCCTTACCACCGTTCCCGCAAGGTTATCCGTAATGAGTTCGCCCGCCCAGTAATCATAGAGTATCTGGACGGTATTTCCGAGAATTTTCGGAGCGAGCACCCCGAGAATTATCTGTAAAAAGCTGAGGAAGCAGGAAAATACGAGCCAGCCCCAGATGGGCTTTGCCTCCCGGAAAATGCGGGAAATTATATTTAAACGTCTTTTGCTGTCGTTTTTCATTTGCTTGCACCTCCCGTTTGAGATGCGTAAATCTCCTGATAAATCCGGCAGCGACCAAGAAGTTCAGAGTGGGTTCCGCTGTCAACAATGCGCCCTTTATCCATAACGAAAATCACGTCGCTGCCCATGGCGGAGGTGACACGCTGAGTAATGACAATCTGTGTGCGTCCCGCCGCTTTTTCGGAAAGCTCGGTGCGAAGGTTCTTTTCAGTAAGAAAATCAAGGGCGGAAAAGCTATCGTCAAAAATGTAAATGGGAGCGTTTTTTACAACAGCCCTCGCTATTGAAAGGCGCTGTTTCTGTCCGCCGGAAAGATTTTTTCCCGCCTGGTTCAATTCGTAGTCGTAGCCGCCGTCGAGCGTATCAACGAAGTCCGAAAGCTGCGCGACCTTTGCCGCCGCGCGGATTTCTTCGTCCGTCGCGTCCGGCTTGCCCATAAGTATATTGTCGCGAATCGTTCCGGAATAAATTGATGACTGCTGGAGCACACAGCTTATGTTGTTCCTCACCGTTTGGTGGCTGAGAGAATCGGTGGAGCGCCCGTCATATATGACCGCGCCCTCCGTCGGCATACGGAAGCAGAGCATAAGGGAGACGAGGGTGGATTTTCCGCTTCCGGTTCCGCCGATAACGGAAACCTTTTGCCCGGGTTTGATATGGAACGAAATGTCGCTTACCGCCGGCTCCGCCGCACCCTCGTATTTGAAGGTAACGTGGTCAAAAATAACGTCGCCAGAGAATTCGGTATCCTCCGCCGGAATTTTGTCATCGATGCCTTCGGCGCACAAAACCTCGCCGATGCGGTCGGCGGCGACCTTTGCCTGGGGCGCCGCGACGAAAACGAAAGCCGCAGACATAACGCTGTTCATAACCAGCGTGACGTACTGAATTATAGCGAAAATATCGCCGGCGCTGACGGCGTTTTCGCCGGATTCCATTCTTACAGCGCCCAGATACGCGATAATTACAACCGAAAGGTTGAACAAAAGAAGCGAAAGGGGAGAGATTATTCCCATACTCACGTTGGAACGGATAATGTTTTTAGTCATCGCCTGTATGGCTTTGACCATTCTCCCGTGTTCTTTTTCCTCGTTGCCGAAGGCGCGGATAACGCGTATTCCGTGGAGCCTTTCACGCATAATGTCGTTTTGTTTGTCGATGTAAACGTCCGCGTCCTGCCAGAGCGGTTCTATTTTTTTCCCGATAAAACAGACGACGGCGAACATAACAGGAACAAAACAGAGGAAAACTGCGGACAGGAGCACGTCTTTGCTGAGCGAAAGGGCAACGCCGCCGATGAAAAGAGCGGGTATCGTGATAATTCCGCTGCAAAGCATCGACGCAACCCAGCCGAGAGTTTCCGTGTCGTGGGTGGAACGGGTCACAAGGGCGGCGGTGCCGAGTTCGCTTATCTCTCCAAAAGTCATGGTGTTGACTTTCGCGAAAACCATTCGCCGAAGGTCGCAGCAAAAGCCGGCAACAACCTCCGCGCTGAGCTTTCTTCCGAGAATCACGGTGCCGAAGCCGGCAAGAGAAACGACGAGCATATAGATGCAGTTCCTCACTATGTAATCAATATCGGAAAGATAGATGCCCTTGTCAACTATGTCGCTCATAAGCGTCGGCAAAAGAAGGTCACAGGCGGTCGCCACGGTGAGGAGAATAAGAGAGAATATTATCTTTATCTTGTATGGCAGCAGTTTTTTAAGTATAGTTTTCATTTTGTCCTCAAAACTCTTTTTATTGCAACCGAAGAACAAAATTCAGTATAGCAAAATCGGACTCATTTTTCAATACACTATAAGTTGAATATAACCAACTCAGCCGTTTTTTGCAATAACGAGGATTTCGCACTCGAAAAGCACCAAAATAGTGTTTGAGCACGGAGAATTAACCTCCGTGCTCAAAAAATTTTAATTATTCGGTTTCATTTTGGTACGAACAGGAGAGCTGGTCGCTCGTATCCTGTACGACGATATTTATATATTCGCCCCAGCGGGTGCCGGCGGCGGATTTATAGAATTCATCTGCGGCGGAAGTGTCGAGCATTGAGAGCGTTCCTCCGAAATAATATACGTTTGCTTTTGCGCTGAAAACGCTGAACTCTTCAAGCTTATCGGGATCGGTTATAAGGTCCGTAAGCCTTCCTTTTGCCTGGTTGTATGCGTTGTTGTAAAAGAAGTTAAATCCGTAGTCCTCGTAATTCAAAAGATTCTCGTCAGAGAGTTCCGCCTTTTGTGCGTACCCGGCTACGTCGGTGGTTCTTGATTCGTAGTTCCAGCCGTCTTCTCCGATGCTTAAATATCCGTACCTGTGTGGATAAACCGCGAAGGATTCGTTTACAATATCCGTGACGTTTTCGTCGGAGGAGATGTGCTGGGTATGTATGTGCCCGCTGAAATAGACGGTCACGCCGTATTTTTCAAAGAGCTCCTGCACCTCGGAATTGTTGCTTATTAAATATCCAAGGGTAAAGAGCGGGTTGTGTAAAATAAGGTTGTGGTGTCCGGCGGCTATCGGAATGTCGCCCGCCTCGGAGCAGGCTTTGAGCTGTTCCTCAAGCCAGCCGAGGGTTTCTTTGCTGAGTTTTCCGTAAATCGTTCCGTAGGAAAGGTTCGTGTCGAGCATAAATATTCTTGCGCCTTTTCCGGTGTCGTAAACGTAGGAAAGAGAGTTCTCGTCATAGGAGAGAGCGCCGCTGTAACCGAAATCGGCATATATCTCGGTAAAATCCTCCGGGGTGGTGGGGTCGGATTCCACGGCTTCGCCCTCCGGAAAAGTAAAAGCATAGGAGACTATATCGTGGTTTCCCGGGACCACAAGAACGGTAATGCCTGTCTCTTTAAGGGCACGAAGCTTTTCCGCAAATTCGGTATGGGAAGCCTTGGCGCCGTTATAGGATAAGTCGCCAGTAATGAGCACGTATTCGGGTTCTTCCTCCTTAATCTGGTCGATGAACGCGTCCACAATATCGTCAAGGTAGCGCATCTGTTTGCCGGAACCGTTGGTGTCGTTTGCCTCAAGGTATTCGCCCTCGTAGCTGTGGCTCGATCTTCCGGCAAAATGCGTATCGGTCACGGTGACGATAGAGATTTCGCTGTTTTTTTGACAGCCGCAAAGCAAAAACAGCGACGCAAAAACGCAAACTATTAAAATGTAAAATGATGCTGAATTTTTTTTCATTTTTTAAAGTCCTCCCCAATGCTCTTATGCTCGAATTTTATCACATAAAACCGCTTTCTGCAATATTAATATCGGGGGAGGGAATTTTAAATTTGAAAAAAATATATCAAAAAATCGAAAATCTTATTGACAAAAAGTTTTCCTTGTGGTATTATAGCTTTCGTCGCTGAGATGCTGGTGTAGCTCAGTTGGTAGAGCAGCTGATTTGTAATCAGCAGGTCGG
>JAEDJF010000084.1 GCA_016296485.1 Oscillospiraceae bacterium | reverse complement strand
CCTTCGCGGTGTAGCCCGTGGGGCTGTCTATCGAAAGGAGCTCCACGGCTTTTTTCGCGCCGAAGCTCGCGTATTCGGTTAAATTCATCTCAAATTCCTCCCCTTTTCGTCTTCGGGGATATTATAGCACTCTTTTTTCCGCCTGTCGAGAGCGAAAAACGAGGGGGCGGGTATTATACGCACGATTGCTTTTTGTTTTGCCTATGTACCCCCATCTCTTTGTAGGCGCACAAAGAGACGGGGGTAATATACAAAAGCGAAATCATTTCCACCCTTTTAACGCAAAGCGGAATTCTTTAGCAGTAATCTAAAGATAATACTGCCCTCTTGCGGTTACCAAAAATTTCGTCGGCATACGCCTTGAAATTTTTGACCGCGGCGCCAAGCCTTGCTCGCTGTTTCGTCCACTGGACGCGCTTCGCAAGCCTTGCCCTGATAGGGGAGGTTTTCGGGCGGATAATATCCGCCCCTACTGGTGGAGCCAATTCAACACGGCGGGCGCCATATCGACGGCGGGGTCAAGACCCCGCCCTACCGTAGAGGGTGCAAGGCGGAAAAACCTCATCCGTCTTTGCCTTGCGGCAAAGCCACCTTCCCCCGAGGGGAAAGCGCTCGGGCGGATATTATCCGCCCCTACGGTGTCGCTGCGTTTCCCCCTGCGCCGAATTTCTAAAAACCGGACAATTCCCCCCGAATTTTCCCCAAAAATGACGCTCTTCCTTCAAGGGGCGAAGCCGTTCACAGAACAAATTTCAAAACCCGAAAATTGTTTAAAAAAAGCTCGAAACTCCCCGTTCTTTGTCCTTGACAGCGCCCAAAATTGATGTTAAACTTATTCATATAAAAAATACGACATTCTTTGCGACTGACGGAGAAAAGTGGAGCACCACGGAGGAACAAAGAGTGTTTCGGGGGAAAACCCGAAATTTTCGCCGACCGTCTGGGCACATTTACTCTTTTCTTTGTCTGAGGAGTAAGTGTGTCCTTTTTTATTTTACAAAGGAGTCTGATTATGAGAAAAGTTGGAATTGTAATGGGAAGCGACAGCGACCTTCCTATCGTAACAAAAGCCGCCGACACTCTTAAAGCCCTCGGAATACCCTTCGAGGTCCACGTCTTTTCCGCCCACAGAACCCCGGAGGAGGCTCGGAATTTCGCCCTCGGCGCAAGAGAAAACGGTTTCGGCGCGATAATTGCCGCCGCGGGAATGGCGGCGCACCTTGCCGGAGCAATCGCGGCGAACACCACCCTCCCGGTAGTGGGAATCCCCTGTAAATCATCCAATCTTGACGGCATTGACGCCCTTCTTTCCACTGTGCAGATGCCTTCCGGTATTCCGGTTGCAACTGTCGCGATAAACGGAGGAGCCAATGCCGCTTTGCTTTGTGCCCAGATGCTTGCAATCGAGGACCGGGAGCTCGCCGAAAAGCTCGACGCGAAGCGCCGCGCCGACGCACAGAAGGTCCTTGAAAAGGACGAGGCAATAAGCAAATCTTTTAATTGATTTATTTTTATTTTTAAAATAAAGGAGAAACAAATTAATGGAAAACAAACTTGTTTACACCGGAAAAACCAAAAACGTATATGCCCTTGAAAACGGCAACTACCTTCTCAAATTCAAAGACGACTGCACCGGCAAGGACGGCGTTTTTGATCCCGGCGAGAACAGCGTCGGTCTCACCATCGACGGCGTCGGCGACGTCAACCTCCGTATGTCCATCTATTTCTTCGAGAAAGTCAACGCCGCAGGCATCAAAACCCATTTCGTAAGCGCAAACCTCGAGGACACCACCATGGAAGTCCTTCCCGCAAAGGTCTTCGGTCACGGTCTTGAAGTCATCTGCCGCCACAAAGCCGTCGGTTCCTTCATCCGCCGCTACGGCGACTACATCGAGGAGGGCGCCGACCTTCCCGCATACGTCGAGACCACCTTTAAAAACGACGAAAAGGGCGACCCGCTCGTAACCAAGGACGCCCTCGTAGCCCTCGGCGTAATGACCGCCGAGCAGTACGACGACATCAAAGAGATGACCCAGAAAATCACCCAGATTGTCGCCGACGACCTCAAGGAAAAAGGTCTCGTCCTCTACGACATCAAGTTCGAGTTCGGTTATGACGCCGACGGCAAAGTAATGCTCATCGACGAAATCGCCTCCGGCAATATGCGCGTCTATAAAGACGGCAAGTACATCGACCCCATGACCCTTTCCGAGCTTTTCTTCGCCTGATTTTAAAATCATAAGTTCAGCTTGGCAAAGGAGATAATATGGGAGGATTTTTCGGAGTAACCTCAAAGCGCGACTGTATGGTCGACGTATTTTTCGGAACGGACTACCATTCCCACCTCGGCACCCGCCGGGGGGGAATGGCGGCGTACGATTCGGAAATCGGTCTTCAGCGCGAAATCCACAATATAGAGAACTCACCGTTCAGAACCAAATTTGAAAACATTTTCGACGAGATGCGCGGAACCTCCGCCATCGGCTGCATCAGCGATTCCGACCCGCAGCCCCTGCTCATCCGCTCAAGTCTCGGAACCTTCGCAATCTGCATAATCGGAATCATCAACAACGCGGCGGAGCTTTTGGAGAAATACCTCTCCTCCAGCAGCGGTCACTTCGACGCCATGACCGGCGGAGCCGTCAACTCCACGGAGCTCGTCGCCGCCCTCATAAGCCTTAAACCCAGCTTCACCGAGGGCATCAAATTCGCCCAGGACGTCATCGACGGCACCGCCTCCATCCTCATTCTTAGGGACGGCGGCAGCATCATCGCCGCCAGGGACAAGCTCGGGCGGCTGCCGATTCTCGTCGGAAAGGACCCGGACGGCTACTGCGTGTCCTTCGAGTCCTTCGCCTACCGCAAGCTCGGCTACGACTTTGAAAAGGAGCTGGGTCCCGGCGAAATCGTCGAGCTCTCTCCGGACAAAATGGAGCAGCTCGCCGCCCCGGGCAAGGAGATGCGAATCTGCGCCTTCCTCTGGTCCTATTACGGCTATTCCACCTCGAATTACGAGGGCGTGAACGTCGAGACAATGCGCTACCGCAACGGCAGCAGCATGGCGGAAAGGGATATGGCGAGCGGCGTACTCGAGGGAATCGACTACGTCGGCGGCGTTCCGGATTCGGGAACGCCCCACGCCATAGGCTTCGCCAACCGAAGCGGAATTCCCTTCGCCCGCCCCTTCATCAAATACACCCCCACCTGGCCCCGGAGCTTTATGTCCGCCAAGCAGACGGACAGAAACCGGGTCGCCAAGATGAAACAGATACCCGTCCACGAGCTCATCAAGGACAAGAACCTTCTTTTCGTGGACGACTCAATCGTCAGGGGCACCCAGCTCAAGGAGACCGTGGACTTCCTCTATGACCACGGCGCCAAATCCGTACATATGCGCTCCGCCTGCCCGCCCATTATGTACGGCTGCAAATACCTCAATTTTTCGAGGGCGACGAGCGATATGGAGCTCATCGCAAGGCGGGTAATAATGGAGCTCGAGGGCGAGGAGGGCTTTAACCACATCGAGGAGTACAGCAGCCCGGACACCGAGCGGGGCAAGAACCTTCGCAAGGCAATCTGCGACAAGCTGCACTTCGCCTCCCTCGAATTCCAGTCCCTTGACGGAATCGTCAAGGCAATCGGACTTCCCCCCTGTAAACTTTGCACCTATTGTTGGAACGGAAAGGAATAATGAAATGAACACAAGCTCGAGATCCGACAGCTACGCCGCTGCCGGAGTTGACATCACCGCCGGCTATAAAGCCGTGGAACTTATGAAACAGCACATTGCCAGAACCCTCACCTCCGGAGTCTGCTCCGACGTGGGCGGCTTCGGCGGGCTTTTTGAGCTCGACCTCAAAGGCATTGAGCGCCCGGTCCTTGTTTCCGGAACCGACGGAGTCGGAACGAAACTCAAGCTCGCTTTTCTTTTGGACAAGCACGACACCGTCGGAATCGACTGCGTCGCAATGTGCGTCAACGACATCATCTGCTGCGGCGCGAAGCCCCTTTTCTTCCTTGACTATATCGCATGCGGCAAAAATATTCCCGAACGCATCGCCGATATTGTCAAGGGCGTCTGCGACGGCTGCGTACAGGCAGGCGCCGCCCTCATCGGCGGCGAGACCGCCGAAATGCCCGGCTTCTATCCCGTTGACGAGTACGACCTCGCCGGCTACTGCACCGGCGTAGTCGACAAGGCGAAAATCATCGACAACGGCGCAATGCGCCCCGGGGACGTAGTTATCGCCCTCCCCTCCAGCGGCGTCCACTCCAACGGCTTCTCCCTCGTCCGCAAGGTTCTCGACGTCGAGAACAGCGACATCACCTCCCCCGTCGAGTCCCTCGGCGGAAAATCCGTCGGCGAAGCCCTCCTTGCCCCCACCAAGATTTATGTAAAGCCCGTCCTTGCCCTTCTTGAAAAGGTGAAGGTCAAGGGCATTTCCCACATCACCGGCGGCGGCTTCTATGAGAACATTCCGAGAAGCATTCCCGAAGGGCTCGGCGCAAAAATCGAGCGCAGCGCCGTAAGGGTGCTCCCGATTTTCGACCTCATAGCGAAAGCCGGCAGCATCAGCGAGCACGATATGTTCAACACCTTCAATATGGGCGTCGGAATGAGCATAGTCGTCGCTCCCGAGGACGCAAAGCTCGCTCTCTCCGTGCTCAAAGAGCAGGGCGAGGACGCCTACGTCATTGGAAAAATCGAGGAATCCGCGGAGAAGATTACGATATGCTGAAGAAATTCATAAGCGGCGTCTGCGCCGGGCTGATGATTGCCATCGGCGGAACGGTTTTCCTCTCCTGCGACAACAAATACGTCGGGGCTGCGCTCTTTTCTGTTGCGCTCTTCTGCATCTGCACCAAAGGGTACTCCCTTTTTACAGGTAAAATCGGCTTCATTCCCGAAAGCCATACGAAAGAGGACCTTTCGGTCCTCTTTCTCGGGCTTCTCGGCAACGCCGTTTCAACCGTTCTCCTGGGGCTTGCCGTGAGCTACGCCCTTCCGGCGGCGGGAACCGCCGCAGCGGCAATCTGCGAAGCGAAGCTTTCTCAGGAGGCGCTCCAGACCTTTATCCGCGCCTTCTTCTGCGGAGTTCTGATGTATCTCGCGGTGAGCATCTACCGGGAGAAAAACAGCGCCCTCGGAATTTTCCTCTGCATTCCGACCTTTATTCTGAGCGGCTTTGAGCACTCCATCGCGAATATGTTCTATTTCGGCGTTTCCGGTGTGCTCAATCTTGAGTCCGCCCTTTATATCCTTATAGTTCTTCTCGGAAACGCCGCCGGCGGAACGGTTCTTCCGTTCCTCAATAAAATAATGAAAAGGGGAGCTTAAAAATGCCCGGTAAAAAGGCAAAAATCGCCGTCCTCGTCTCCGGCGGCGGCACCAACCTCCAGGCGCTCATCGACGCCGAGGCAAAGGGCGTAATCAAAAGCGGAGAAATTGCCCTCGTAATTTCCAACAACCCCGGCGCCTACGCCCTTGAGCGTGCTCAAAAGGCGGGGATAGAAACCGCCGTGGTGCTCAAAAAGGAGCTTGGCTCCGCCGAAGCCTTTGAACAGAGAATAAAAGACCTCCTTTCCGAGCACGGAATCGACCTCATTATTCTCGCGGGCTTTATGTCGATTCTCAGCGAGAACTTCACCAAAGCCTACCCGAGGCGGATAATCAACGTCCACCCCTCCCTTATCCCCTCCTTCTGCGGGAAAGGGTTCTACGGGCTTCACGTCCACGAAGCCGCCCTTGCCTACGGCGTAAAGGTAACCGGCGCCACCGTCCACTTCGTAAACGAAGTGCCCGACGGGGGCGAGATAATAATGCAAAAAGCCGTGGCAATAAGGGAAAACGATACGCCCGAAACTCTCCAAAAGCGCGTAATGCGCCTTGCGGAGTGGAAAATACTTCCCGCCTCGGCGGAAAAAGTCTGTGCAGAAATAATATCCGACTGAAACGGAGGAAATGAAAATGGATATCTACAAAACTAACGACATCGCGAAGCTCATCGAAGGCAACTCCTACGTGGGACGCGGAATTGTAATCGGGAAATCTTCCGATGGTAAAAAGGCGTGCGCCGCCTATTTTATCATGGGAAGAAGTGCTAACAGCCGCAACCGCGTTTTCGCCGAGCGTGACGGTGTGCTCTATACCGAGCCCTTTGACGCCAGCAAGGTCGAGGACCCGAGCCTTATCATCTACGCCGCTTTGAGAGAGTACAAAAACAAGCTCATCGTCACTAACGGCGACCAGACGGACACCATTTACGAGGGCATCAAAGCCGGCGGCAGCTTCTCCGGCGCTCTCGCGACCCGGGAGTTCGAGCCGGACTGCCCGAACTTCACCCCCCGCATCAGCGGAATGATAACCTTCCGCCACGGCGACTTTACCTACGATATGAGCATTCTCAAGAGCGCGGACGAAAAGGGCAGCGCCTGCAGCCGCTACACCTTCTCCTATCCCGCCCTTCCGGGACTTGGACATTTCATTCACACCTACGTCTG
>JAEDJF010000083.1 GCA_016296485.1 Oscillospiraceae bacterium | reverse complement strand
CGAAGGACTTAAAAGAGGGACAGCGCGCTTTCCGCGCCGTCGGAATTGAAATTTCCGAGTCCTCCTATTGGGGACGCGGGCTCGGCACGAGCGCCCTCGGGGCGTTCATAAAGTATCTTCTTGACTGCGGCGAAAAAGAGATCTACACACAGACCTGGTCCGGGAACGAGCGAATGATAAATTGCGCTTTGCGCCTCGGCTTCGAGGAATGTCACAGGGAAATCGGCTCCCGAAGGGTTCGCGGCGGCGTTTACGACGGGCTCACTTTTAAGCTCCGCCGGGAAAAATTTATAAATTACCTTTCCGAAAACGGCTGATGCGTTTTCTGAAAGGCGTCGCGAAAGGGCGGTGGAGCGCGTTTTGCGCTCCGCCGCCCTATTTCGTCAAACCGCATTATAAAGCCATTTATTTGTCGGATTTTGTAGATTATATACTTTATATTATTATACTGTTAAGTTTTATTATCACTTTTTGTCGGCTTTTGCCGACAAATTCGGCGCCGATATTGAAAAGTTCACAATTATATAATAGAATTATATAATGTAATTAAAAATGTTTGGAGGCAGCACTATGAAACGAGCTATCGTTCTCGCCGGAGGCGGCGCAAGAGGCGCTTATCAAATGGGCTTTTGGCGCGCAATACGCGAACTCGGAATTGACTATCAAATCGTGACGGGCTCCTCCGTCGGAGCTCTCAACGCCGCGCTTATGGCGAGCGGAAATTTCGAGGGCGGGCTTGAGATGTGGGAGAGCATCACCACCAATGACATAATCGAAACTTCCCCCACCCGGCTCTCCCGGCTTTTTGATACCGACGGGCTCGCCGCCGGGTTAAAGAATATCGCCGGGGACGTGGGCGAAAACGCCGTGAAGCTCAAAATGAACCCCTACCCGCTTCACGCCCTCATCGGCAAATTTCTTAACGAAAAGGATATTCGCTCCGGCGGAGTCGAGGTCGGAATTATGACTTCCGAATACCCCACCCTTAAGACGCACCCTGTGCTCCTTTCCGAAGTTCCTTTCGGAATGTTCGACGAATATCTTCTTGCTTCCTCGACGGTCTATCCCTCGATGGAGCCCAAGGAGATAGCCGGAAAGAAATACGTTGACGGCGGTTACAGCGACAATTTTCCCGTCAACCTCGCCCTCGATATGGGCGCCCAGGAGATTATCGGCGTTGAGCTCAAAGCCACCGGGATTGAAGCAAAATATCAAACGGATTTTCCCGTTCGGGTTATAAAGCCCTCCTTCGACCTCGGTCAGTCAATGGTCTTTGACCCCGAAACCTCAAAGCGCAACATCGTTCTCGGCTACAACGACACTATGAAGAGCTTCGGAAAATACGAGGGAAGCTGTTTCACCTTCGTGCTCGGAACGAGCGAAGCTATGGTTAATACTTTCGGAAGATACCTCGGGGAAAGAATGGCGGAGTGCGGCTGCGTCTCCTCCATTGAAAAGGATTCGTACTACAAAACCACCGCCGCCAAATCCCTTGCGGAAGCAAGAAAGCGCCGCTTTGGGCGTATGAAATATGAGCTTCCGCTCCTTGCGGCGGAAACCGCCGGAGACATTTTCGGAGTTGACCCCACGCCGGTTTATGAGCACGGGGAGTTCGGAAGCGCCGTGCTCAAAGCGTTTGAGCCCGCCGAAGCTCCCGGGCGGGAGCACGTTGAGCAGGTTTTCAGCGGAGCAAAAACATTGAGCCGCAAGCTCGCGCTGCTCAAGGACATTGACCGAAAAGAAGTTACCGCATATATAGCTTCAAGGCTCTCCGAAACCGCTCCAGATTCCGACTCGACGCGCGAATTTCGCACCCTTGCCCGCTTCGCGCCCCAGGAATTTTTCGCCGGAGTCTATATTGCCTATCTCAAAGAAAGCGTGAAAGAACAATGAAAAAGCTGAGATTTTCTGCGCTCCTGCTCTCGCTTCTTTTGCTTTTGTGCTCGTGCTCAAACAGCAGCGCCGACACCTCCGGCGGCGAATATATTTTCGTGACCGGGAAGAGCGGCGGCACCTATAACAGCCTTGGCACAAGCATGGCGGCAATCTGGGACAAATACGGCGGCAGCAAAACCACCGTTATTTCCACCTCCGGTTCTTTCGACAACATAGATATGCTCACCCGCGGCGACGCGGGCATCGCCCTTGTTCAAAGCGACATTCTTTATTACGCTCTCAACGGCAAAGAGATGTACGAAAACAACAAAAAGAGCGGCCTTTCGGTGATTGCCAACCTCTATACCGAGGCGGTGCAGGTTGTCGTCAACGCCGACAGCGAGATTCAAAACATAAACGACCTTGCGGGAAAGACCGTTGCCGTCGGCAAACACGGCACCGCCACCGAATCCGCCGCAAGGCAGATTCTTGAGAGCTTCGGCATCACCTACGATATGATAACCGTCAAGTACCAGACCTTCTCCGAAGCCTCCGCCGGGCTTTCCTCCGGCACCGTGGACGCGGTTTTCGCCGTCTCCGCTATGCCAAGCTCCAATATCCATGAATACGCGGAGACGAGGGAGATTCGTTTTCTTCCCGTTCCCGCCTCGACGAAGCTCAAGCGCGCCTGTCCCTTTTTCAGCGACGGCATTATTCTCAGCGAAACCTACGGCACCGAAAATTCCGTTTCCACGGTCTGTATCGACGTGCTGCTCATCTGCCGCAGCGACCTTTCCGCCGCTAGCGTCAGCGGGCTCGTCTCCTCCCTTTTCGGGAATCTTGACGAACTCGCCTCCGGTCACGTGCTCGGCTCGGTTATAAACGCCGACACCGCTTCCGCCACCCGCGTCGGAAATATGCACCCGGCGGCGGCGAAGTATTACAGCGACCTTTTTAACGCGGAATAAAATCTTTACATAAAAAAAGCACCGCCTCGGCGGTGCCTTTTTTATGTATGCTCAAATCAGCAGTAGTTCTCCATCGGGAAGGTGCGGTACATAATTTCGTCAAGCTGGTCAACGGTTACAACGCCGGCAGGAGCGTTGAGCACGTCGGGAATGCGGTTTACGATGGTTGCGCAGGTGTGCTCAACGGTGGCAGGCTTAACAACGTGGAACTCAACGTCGGGCTCGCCGACGATTTTCCAGTCGCACATATCGCCGTCGTCGGGTCCGTAAACCTTGCCGATGCACTGGGTCTCGATGACCGGTCCCTGGAAGGTCTCGGTGGTGACGACAGCCGCCATGCCGATGCAGTTGCCTTTCGGAATGGTCTCGCCGAGGGTCTCGGAATAGAGGTCTTTATCGTAGAAATAAGGAACGCATTTCTGGGTGTTGGATTTTACGGTCCAGCCCATTTTGGAAGCGAGGGACTCGTTGGAGCTCCAGACGTAGGAGGGCTCAAGAACTTCCGGATGAGCGATGTCTCTCTCGAACTCCTCGGGGGTGAGACCTACGCCGTGGGCTTTAGCAAGAGCAAGTCCGTACTCCTCGACGTTGTAGCTGACAGCGCCTTCGATTTTCTGGATTTTGTTGCAGCCGCCGGCGACCATTCCGACCATATTGACCCAGAAAATATCCTCCATACCGCTTCCGACGAAGGTGCAGTTGTTCTCTTTTGCGATGACGTCAAGGCGGTTGGTTCTTTCGGGATCGGTGGTCCAGCTTCCGGTGGACTCCTCGCAGGTGGTGATTACGTTGATACCTCTGCTGAGGCATTTCTCAAAGTGGTCATAGCAGTCGCTTACGAGGCTGAAGAGGGTGACGACGGCGATGTCGGCGTCGCAGCTGTCGAGAACTTCGTCTGCGTTGTTTTTGATGACGACGCCGGTTTTTACGCCAAGTTCAGCGTAGTCGCCTATATCCATTCCGACGATTGCAGGGTTGGTGTCGATTGCGCCTACGATCTGTGCGCCGTGCTCATAGAGGTAGCGGAGAATGTATTTGGACATTTTGCCGCAGCCGTACTGTACTACTTTTACTTTTTCCATGATGAATTCCTCCCAAACTTTTGTTTGGCTCAATTATATTCCCTCAACCAGCTTGAGAGTCAAGCGTTTTGTTAAAAAATTATCGGATTTAGTTAAAAATTTATCTGAACGCCACCGGAACCTGGAGCCGAAGGAACATTCCACGGGTCTCGCTGTCAAAGACGTTGAACTCCGTCAGCACCTCGCAGATGTAATCCCCGACGATTTTGTACCCCTTTTCGCTGCAGTATTCGAGAAGGCGCCGGGCGTACTCAATCTCGTTGTCAAAGCTGTCAAGATAGATGCAAACGTACATTCCACTTTCGATTTTCTTTATTGAATCGGACTTCGGAAAGTTTTCGTCAACGAGGACGAATATCTCCCCGGACACAAAATTCCCCTTTTCAAAGTCCTCTTTCGGTATGGTTGTTCCCGCGTTGCAATAGTAAATCTGGGGCAAATTATGGCTTATTAAGCTGGTTTTCAGCTCCTTGAGCTGGTTTTCGTACTCCTCTATTCCATAGTCGTATATGTTGCCGCTGGTGGGCATCGAGTAGATTTTTCGGTGCGGGATATACTCGATGGTGATGGTACCGATGGTGGGCGACTTGCGGTAGCGCTCAAGGCTTTCGATGGTGCGGGAAATGGCCGCAAGCTGGAGGTCGAGCTGCGCCATCTGTTCCTTTACCTGTTTCTTGCGGCGGATAAGAATTGACTCGATTAGCTTCGCGTCCCCGCTCTCGAGCACCTCTCCTATCTCCTTAAGTCCCATTCCCAGCTCCTTCATATACTGTATCATATCAAGGCGGGCGTTTTGGCGGATGCTGTAGTAGCGGTAGCGGGTTTCATTATCGGTAAAACAGGGTTTTATAAGACCTATTTCGTCATAAAGCCGCAGGGTCGATATCGAAATATTGTTTATCTTAGCCATTTCCCCGATGGTCAAAAGCTCTTTTCTCATATCAAGTCCTCCTTAAAACTCTAAACCCGGTTGAGACTTTTCACCTTTGTTTATGTTTTAACACAAAACGGGGATTTTTTCAAGGATTTATACGAAAAAAGCTCCCCATTGGGGGAGCTTTTTTAAAATATCAGTTTTATCGCCGAGTTCAGGTTTTCGACTTCTGCGCCGTCTCTTCCCTGCTCAAACTCGCCGTCAAGGCTCCAGCCGTTTTTCGGTCCGCACTTAACGATCAGCTTCTCTGCGGAGAAGAACTCAATCATTTCACAGGTTTCAAACTGTTTCGTCGTTATGGCGTGAAGAATTTTTGAAAGCTGAAGGGCGCTTTCCGGATTTTTAATGAGCATACACTCGAATTTTCCGTCGTTCATATCCACCATTTCCGGAGAAATGGAGAGGATTCCGCCGAGGGAGGTGGAGTTGCTTATTGCCCCGAAAAGGTAGTCTCCCTCGTGCAAAACGCCGTCCGACTCTATGGCGATATGCTCGGGCTTAAGGTTTTTAATCTCCATTCCGCCCTCGAAAATATAGGCTAGGTGCCCGAGGATATTTTTCGTCCTCTGGGGGGTGTTGTAGCTTGCCTTGGTAAAGGCGCCGAAGGAGGCGACGTAGGTGAAGTTTCTTCCGTCGAAGGAGCCGGCGTCGAAGCTGTGCTCGGTTCCTTCGGCAATATTTTTAGCCGCCGTCGCAATATCAGACGAAAGACCGATGCTCGTGGCAAAATCGTTGGTGCTCCCGCAGGGGATATAGCCGAGGGGTTTATTGGGACCGTGGATATTGCCCGAGACCACCTCGTTAAAAGTTCCGTCGCCGCCGCAGGCAACTATCACGTCGGCGCTCTCGCCGTAGGTCTTGGTCCACTCCTCGGCGTCGCCCCGCTTCGCGGTGAGCATTGTGAAGACATCGTAGCCCCCGGCTGTAAGAATAGAAGATATTTTTGAAATATAGAGAGTTCCTATCCGAAGTCCCGAAACGGGATTAATTATCAGTAAAAGCTTCTTGTTCAAAACATTCACCTCAAAGCCCGGTCCTCAGACCTTTTTAATAAAGCTGTGGCTGCATTTCGGGCAGCGCACCTCGACCTTGCCGCGCCCGCGCGGAATCCTTATCTTTTGTCCACAGGCGGGGCATTTGAAATATTTATACTTTTTCCGAAGCTCCGCCTTCGCTTTAAGACCTGTAAAGAAATTTTTCACTTTCCAAATGAGCTGCATAAATTTCATATTTTCGCTGCGGCGCTTTTCGATGTTTTTCGACAGCATACGGTATATCTCAAAGGCGTAGAAAACAAAGGAGAGATAGTAAAGAATGACGGAACCGGTAAACATCGAAATAATTCCGCAAAGAAGTCCCGCTATCAAAAGCCCCATGGCGAGCTGGTCGGTGCCGTAGCGTCCATACATAAACTGTCTTAATTTTTGCATAATCATAAGGCGAATCCTCTTTCATAAATTACTATATCAATTTTATCATTACCGTATATTCTTTTGGTTAACGAATTATAAATTTTTTGTTTATTCTATGGACAGCGACCGCTGAAAGTGCTATAATATTAAAGCAAATTTAACGGAGGCATAGCTCAGCTGGTTAGAGCGCCTGCTTCACACGCAGGAGGTCTGCGGTTCGAGTCCGCATGTCTCCACCATTACGCGG
>JAEDJF010000082.1 GCA_016296485.1 Oscillospiraceae bacterium | reverse complement strand
GGGGTCCCCTCTTAACCACTGGGCGCGCTCACAGGCTACGCCCCGCCCTACCGTAAAATAATGCGAGCCGTTTGCAAAGCGGGCGGATAATATCCGCCCCTACGGTTTTACGCCCAAACAAAAACAAAAAAGCGCCCCTGCGGGGCGCTTTTTCTTCGTTCATTTATTACAGCTCTTTTTTCCAGAGACCGTGGAGGTTGCAGTAGGCATAGGCGGCGAGAGCTTTGTCCTCGGCGACGGCGAAAACGGCCTCGGGCTTTTCGCCGGGGGTGATATATTTCACCTGGAGACCCTTTTCGGTCTCGAGAGCAATCCAGGCGATGTGGTGCTCCTCAAGGGCGGGGTGAAGAACTTCGCCGACGGCGACGACGAAAAGTCCGTCCTTTTCGGCGACGACGGGAACGTGTTTCTCGGCGGCAGCGTCAACGGAGCCGGGAACTACCTCGGTCATATTGAGGGTGCCGTTCTTTTCGCCAAGGTTGAGAAGAAGCTTGCCGCAACTTTCGCATTTGTAAACTTTCATCTTAAAAAATCTCCTTTTTTTAAAATTATTTTCCCCGAAAAAATCGGGAATATTTGTTCCGCGCTGCGTTTTGGCGGCGCGGTCCTTTTAAAATATTTATTCCGCGCACTCCACTTCGCCGATGGGTCCGACGATGGGAAGCGGGTCGATTCCAAGGCGGGTGTAGTAGTCGGAAATGGCGGATTTGACCGCCTGCTCCGCGAGAACGGAGCAGTGGATCTTGACGGCGGGAAGCCCGTCGAGAGCCTCGACAACCGCCTTGTTGGTGAGCTTGAGGGCGTCCTCGAGCTTCTGTCCCTTAATCATTTCGGTCGCCATGGAGCTCGTTGCGATGGCGGCGCCGCAGCCGAAGGTCTTGAATTTTACGTCCTTGATGATGCCGTCCTCGATTTTGAGGTACATCTTCATAATATCGCCGCAGCGGGCGTTGCCGACTTCGCCGACGCCGTTGGCGTCCTCGATTTCGCCCACGTTGCGGGGGTTGGAAAAATGGTCGAATACTTTTTCGGAATATAACATTGTCGATTCTCCTTTTCTTGGCTCTGGGTTATTTCATCATCGGAACGCCGGTTTCGTCGCCCTTCTGGATTTTTTCCCAAAGGGGGCTCATTGAGCGAAGGCGGGAAACGATTTCCGGCAGCACCTCGAGGATCTTGTCCACGTCCTCCTCGGTGTTCTCGTCGCTGAGGGAGATGCGAAGGCTCCCGTGGGCGACCTCGTGTTTAAGCCCGATGGCGAGAAGCACGTGGCTGGGGTCAAGGGACCCGGAGGTGCAGGCGGAGCCGGAGCTCGCGCAGATACCGTACATATCGAGGCTCAGAAGAAGGCTCTCGCCCTCGATTCCCTCGATGGAGATGTTGACGTTGCCCGGAAGGCGCTTTTCACGGTCACCGTTGAGGCGGGTGCGCTCGATTTTGAGAATGTTGTCTATGAGTCTGTCCCGAAGAATTCTGGTCTTTGCGGCGCGCTCCTCAATATTGGCGGTGGCGATTTCGACGGCTTTCGCGAGACCGACGATGGCGGCGACGTTTTCGGTGCCGGCGCGCTTGCCGCGCTCCTGACCGCCGCCGTCAATGAGGTTCGGAAGGCTGATGCCCCGTCTTATATAGAGCATCCCGACGCCCTTCTGGGCGTGAATCTTGTGCCCGGAGAGGGAGAGCATATCAATATTCTGTTCCTCCACGTTTATCGGAACGTGACCCACCGCCTGGACGGCGTCGGTGTGGAACCAGATTTTGCGCTCCCGGCAGAGGGCGCCGATTTCCTTTATGGGCTGAATTGTGCCGATTTCGTTGTTCGCGTACATTATGGTCACAAGACCGGTGTCCGGACGGATTGCGGCTTCAATGTCCTCGACCCGAACGACGCCGTTCTCATGGACGGGAACGTAGGTCACCTCGAAGCCCTGTTTCTCGAGGGCTTCGCAGCTGTGGAGCACCGCGTGGTGCTCAAAGGCGGAGGTGATTATGTGTTTTTTGCCCCGCTTCGCCATTGCGGCGGCGGCGCCTTTTATCGCCCAGTTGTCCGACTCGGAGCCGCAGGAGGTGAAGTAAATCTCCGACGGCGAAGCGCCGAAGGCGGCGGCGATTTTTTCCCGGGCGTTCTTGAGCGCCCAGCCCGCCTCGCGCCCTTTCGAGTAAATGCTCGAGGCGTTGCCGTAGCCCTCGGTGAGCCAGGGCATCATAGCGTCGAGAACCTCTTTCGAAATGGGGGTGGTGGCGGCGTTGTCAACGTATATTAAGCGTTTTTCCAAAGCTTTTATTCTCCTTCCCTTGGAAGAAATTTGGGTTTAAAGGGGCTTTGCCCCGACGAAATTTATATTATACCTTTTTCGTAGGAATTGCAAGGGCTTTTAATATTATTTACAAAAAATCGCGGAAAATTTTTTATTTTCGCCCCATTTCCGGGGGCGTTTGCTTTTACTTATTAAATATGGTATAATATTTTATCTTTTATACAGCGAGGAGAAAGCAATGTTCACCGTTTTTAAGACCGAGGGCGAAGCCCGAAGGGGCGCTCTTGAGACGCCCCACGGCACCGTTGAGACGCCGGTATTTATGAACGTCGGCACCGCCGCCGCAATCCGGGGCGGCGCTTCCACCGACGACCTTCGGGAAATCGGGTGCCAGGTGGAGCTTTCGAACACCTATCACCTTCATATGCAGCCCGGGGAGGAGCTTATAGCGCGCCTCGGGGGACTTCATAAATTTATGAACTGGGACGGACCGCTCCTGACGGATTCCGGCGGCTTTCAGGTGTTTTCCCTCCAGAACCTCCGCCGAATCAAGGAGGAGGGGGCGTATTTCACCTCGTATATCGACGGGAGAAAAATCTTTATGGGTCCCGAGGAGTCCATGCGGATACAAGCCGCCCTCGGCTCCGACATCGCCATGGCGTTCGACGAGTGCATCGAGAACCCGGCGCCGAGGGAGTACGTTGAAAAATCCGTCGCCCGGACGACCCGCTGGCTTCGCCGCTGTATCGACGAGCACCGGCGCCTTTGCGCCGAGCCCGGCGCAATCAACCCGGGTCAGCTTCTTTTCGGAATCAATCAGGGGGGAACCTATGACGATATTCGGGCGGAGCATATGAAGGAAATTGCCGCCCTTGACCTTGACGGCTACGCCATCGGCGGGCTCTCCGTGGGCGAGTCCGCCGAGGAGATGTACCGGATTATCGAGGCGGTCATTCCCTTCGCCCCGGCGGACAAGCCCCGGTATCTGATGGGCGTCGGAACGCCGCTAAATATCCTCGAGGGGGTCTATCGTGGGGTGGATTTCTTCGACTGCGTGCTTCCGCTTCGGAACGCCCAGCACGGAAACGTCTTCACCTGGGGCGGAAAAGTCCGCATTCTTGCGGAAAAGTTCAAGTACGACCCGGAGCCCATTGACCCCGCCTGCGGCTGCCCCGCCTGCCGCAGCTACAGCAAGGCGTACATCCGCCACCTGCTCAAGGCGGACGAGCGCCTCGGAATGCGCCTTTGCGTTCTGCACAATCTTTGGTTTTACAACGAATTTATGGCGCGCATCCGCGCCGAGCTTGAGCACGGCACCTTTACGCAGTTTTACCTTGAGCACCGTGAGGTGCTCGACCGCCCGGTCTGACGGGAAAATATTGAAAAGAAACCCGGAGCGCCCGCAAGGGCGCTCTTTTTTTAAGGTTTATAAAACCCTAGGGGCGGATAATATCCGCCCATACGGTTTCGCGCTAATTTAGCGCGGCGCAAATGAGCCTTGCGTCGCAAAAACCGTCTTTCCGCACAGCATACAATCCCAAAAAAGCGGGGGCTTCGCCCCCGCTTTTTTCTTTTCATTTTATTCCCCGCCCAAAGCTCAGCCGATGATTATCGTTTCGGGTTCGTCGTCGTAGTCGCCGTAGTCGCCGTAGTCGCCGTAGCTGAAGCCGTAGCAATCGGTGCAGTTTCCGGGCATATTGTTCTTTTTGTACCAGCCGGTGGCGGTGCTCTGACAATGGGAGGTGGCAAGGTCGCCGCTCTTGGTGCAGTAGGTGGCGGAAACAACGTTCCCGCTCACCGGGAAGTCAACGGAGGGGTCCTCGCCCTTCATTACTTCCTTCATAACGCCCTTCCAGATAATCGGCGTCGGATAGGAGCTGTAATGTATCTCCTGCATGCTTTCGGCGTAGCCGAGCCAAACGACGCCCAGGTACTGGGGCGTCATTCCGACGAACCAGAGGTCCGTGTTGTCGGAGGAAGAACCGGTCTTGCCCGCGACCTTGAAGCCCATGCTCGAAAGGTTCGCCGCGGTACCGGTACCGTTGGGACCGGAGGTTACGCGCTGGCAGAGTTTATTGAGAATGGTGGAGGTCTCGGAGGAAATGACGCGCTCCGGGGCGGTGTCCGCTTTAAGGATTACCTCGCCCTCGCTGTTGAGCACCTGGGTGTAGGAGTGGGGCTTGATGTAAAGTCCGCCGTTGCCTATCATCTGGTAGGCGCCCGCCAGCTCAAGGGGGCTGATGCCCTTGGTGAGGGAGCCCAGCGCCATAGGCGCAACGGCAACGTCGTTGTTGGTGCCCGAATCCACAAGGCTCGTGATGTGGAGCTTCTGAGTGAGGAAGTCAAAGACCGTCCTCGGGGTCAGAAGGGTGACGAGCTTTACGGGAATGGTGTTGACGGAGCGCTGGACGGCGTAGTCAACGGTGACGTCGCCCATATAGCCCGCGTAGTAGTTGACGGGCCAGTCCGCCGCGAAGGTGGTGCCCTGGTAGGTTTCGCCCTGTTTGTAAACGGGCTCGTCGGTGATGACCGTCGAATAGGTGATAAGGTCGTTTTCAATGGCAAGGGCATAGGATGAGATGGGCTTTATGGTGGAGCCTATGTGCCTTTGTCCCATGGAAGCTATGTTAAAGAGGCGGGAGCCGGTCTTTTCGCCCTTGCCGCCCACTATCGCCACGACCTCGCCGTCGAAATTGAGGATTACGAAGGCGGAATCCGGCTGGGTGGCGTTTCTGACCTGGGGGAAGTTCTCCGGGTGCTCATAGTAGTCCTCCACTATGCTCTGTATCCGGTTGTCGACGGTGGAGTAGATGCGGTAGCCGCCGTTATAGAGGTTGTACTCGGCGGTGGCTCTGTCCCAGCCGTACTCGTCCATCAGCCCGTCGATGACGTCCTCGATGACGAAGTCGATGAACCAGGACTGGTATTTTCCCTTATCCTTGCCCGTGGACTGACCCTTGGAGGTAACGACGGTGGTCTCGATGAGGTTGTCGTACTGCGCCCGGTCGATATAGCCGATTTCGAGCATCTGTCCGTAGACGTACTGGCGGCGCTCCTTGTTGTTCTCCTCGTGACCGAAGAGCTCATAGCGGCTGGGGTTATTGGTTATGGAGATAAGGGCAACGCACTCCTCAAGGCTCAGCTCCGAAACGTCCTTGTCGAAATACATATTCGAAGCCGCCTGGACGCCGGAGGTGTTGTAGCCGAAGGCGATTATGTTGAGGTAGGCCTCAAGAATCTGGTCCTTGGAGTACTTCTTTTCAAGGGCGAGGGCGTTGAAAATCTCCTTGACCTTTCGGTCGATACGCACCTCGTCCTTGCCGGTGGCGTTCTTGATGAGCTGCTGGGTGATGGTGGAGCCGCCGCCGCTGTCGTTGCCGGTAAGAAAGCCGATGGTGGCGGAAATTGTACGGGTGAAGTCAACGCCCTGGTGCTGCCAGAAACGCTTGTCCTCCGCCGCGACGGTGGCGTCGATGAGATATTTGGGCATATCCTCAAAATCGACCCAGATGAGCTTTCCCTTTTCGCCGTAGAGCTTCGTGTCCTCAACGTAGGTGCCCGTGTCCTCGTCCTTTGAGTAGATTATGGTGGTGTAACTGAGCTCAAGGGCGTCAAGGTCGATGTCGTCCGTGTCGTCGACCATTCCGAGAATTACCGTCGCGAGGACGCAACCGATGATGCAGCCGCTTATGATGAAAACGGAAAGCGCCGTCACGAGCATTCTTCCGGCGAAGCGGAAGAAGCCCTTGATGATTTTAACCGCTGGGGAAACTTCCTTTTCCGGCTGTTCGTTTTCAAATTCGAGCTGATTTTTCTTCTTTTTAAGACTCATTTATCTTTCCTCTCTTTGCAAGGGGTGTGAATTTATCAAAAAAGCGGAACTTCCGCCGTGGGTTTTCTTTACCTTAATTATATATTATAGCCTTTTATCTGATTATTTGATGAACTTCCTGTTAAAAATACCTGTTGGAATAATTTTTTTGAGAGGTGACGCTCTTTGAAGCACAGTTTATCCCTTACCGCGGCGGCGCTCTTTCTGACGGGCTGCGCCGTCTTTGCGCTGATGTTCGGTCTCGGCGAAGCCGAATCCTCGGCTCTTGACGGCGAAGCCGCCGCCGAAGCCGGCTTTTCGGAAGGCGCCGCAGGCGCCGCCCCGGCGGGCGAAAGCGAAAACAAGATGTTCCTCCGGGAGTTCGACGGGAAGCTCGCCCTCTTCGTCGGCGAAGGTCGCTACCCGAAAAAGGTCTACGACCTTTTCGTCCGCTCCCT
>JAEDJF010000081.1 GCA_016296485.1 Oscillospiraceae bacterium | reverse complement strand
GGAACTCGAACTTGTTGCCGGTAAAGGCAAAGGGCGAGGTGCGGTTGCGGTCGGTTTTATCCTTCCAGAAGGCGGGAACGGAGGCGACGCCGGTTCCCATCTTTATTCCGCTGCTGTGGGCAAGACCGGAGCCCTCCTCAATGGAGCTCAGAATTTCGGTTATATCGTCCCCGAGGAACATCGAGATGATTGCCGGGGGCGCTTCGGAGCCGCCGAGTCGGCGGTCGTTTCCGGCGGTGGCGACGGAGATGCGAAGAAGGTCCTGGTGCTCGTCAACGGCTTTAATCACGGCGCAGATGAAGAGGAGGAACTGCTTATTGTTCTCCGGCTCTCTTCCGGGCTTCAGAAGGTTCCTGCCCGTGTCGGTGGAAAGCGCCCAGTTGTTGTGCTTGCCGCTTCCGTTGACGCCCCGGAAAGGCTTCTCGTGGAGGAGGCAGGCAAGCCCGTGGCGCTCCGCGACCTTTTTCATCATTTCCATCGTGAGCTGGTTGTGGTCGGTGGCGACGTTCACGTTGCTGTAGCCCGGGGCAAGCTCGTGCTGGCTCGGGGCGACCTCGTTGTGCTCGGTCTTGGCGTAAACGCCGAGTTTCCAAAGCTCGTTGTCAAGGTCCTTCATAAACTCAAAGACCCTCGGGCGGAGAGCGCCGAAATAGTGGTCCTCCATCTCCTGCCCTTTGGGCGGGTTCGAGCCGAAAAGGGTACGCCCGGTTATTACTAGGTCCTTGCGGCGCTCGTACTGTTTGCGGTCAATGAGGAAGTATTCCTGCTCCGCGCCGGCGGTGGCGAAAACCTTTTTAGTTTCCGTGTCGCCGAAAAGACGGACTATACGCAAAGCCTGTTTGCAGACCGCCTCGGTGGAACGCATAAGGGGGGTTTTCTTGTCGAGGACCTCGCCGCTGTAGGAACAGAAAACGGTGGGGATGCAAAGGGAGCCGTCCTTCACGAAAGCGTAGGAAGTGGGGTCCCAGGCGGTGTAGCCCCTCGCCTCAAAGGTGGCGCGAAGTCCGCCGGAGGGAAAGCTCGAAGCGTCCGGCTCGCCTTTAATGAGCCTTTTGCCGGAGAAATCCATAATAATTCCGCCGTCTTTGGCAATAGTAAGAAAGCTGTCGTGTTTTTCGGCGGTGATTCCGGTCATGGGCTGGAACCAGTGGGTGTAATGGGTCGCGCCCTTTTCGATTGCCCAGTCCTTCATTGCCGCCGCCACGGCGTCCGCAATTTCCGGCTCCATTTCTCCGCCGTTGTCAATTATATCTTTAAGACGCTTATAGACGTTTTCCGGAAGGCGCTGTCGCATGACCTCCGCGTTAAAAACCATACTTCCGAAAATTTCGGGTATATCAGCCATACAATAACACCTCTTTCTATAAAATACATTAATATACTATCAGCCGACAGGTTTGATGTCAACAAAAGGACCAAAATTTTATGCAAAATAACAACAAAAAAATTTTTTCACCTTGTTGACAAGCCCTGAAAGTGAGTTTTATAATTAGCTGTATTTTAAAAATCCTATCTTTTGCTTCGGAGGAAAAAATGAAAAACGAGACTGTTCTTATCCTCGATTTCGGCGGTCAGTACCGGGAGCTTATCGCAAGACGCATCCGGGAGTTCGGAGTGTATTCCGAGATAAAGCCCTGCAGTATCACCGCCGACGAAATCCGCGAAATCGCCCCGATAGGTATTATATTCACCGGCGGTCCCAACAGCGTCTATGCCGATGAAACCCTCCGCTGCGACCCGGAAATTTTTGAGCTCGGCGTGCCCGTGCTCGGAATCTGCTACGGTGCTCAGCTTATGACCCATATGCTCGGCGGACGGGTCGAAGCCTGCGGCACCAGCGAATACGGACAGACGAAAGTCACCGTTGATAACCGCTTTGCTCTCTTTGAGGGTCTCGAAAAAGACCAGGTGGTGCTCATGAGCCACACCGACCGCATTGTCGAAATGCCCGAAGGCTTTTCCGTCGCGGCGAGCACCGAGGACTGCCCCTTCGCCGCCATCGTAAACGAGGAAAAGGGCTTCGTCGGAACCCAGTTCCACCCGGAGGTCAATGCCACTGAGCACGGCTCTGCCATGCTCAAAAACTTCCTTTATAACTACTGCCGCGCCGCCGGCGACTACAATATGGACGACTTCATCGAATCGCAGGTCAAGGCGGTCCGGGAGCAGGTCGGAAACGAAAAGGTAATTCTCGGTCTCTCCGGCGGAGTTGACTCCGCCGTCTGCGCCGCCCTTCTTGCGAAGGCGATTCCCGGACAGGCTATCTGCATCTTCGTTGACACCGGGCTTATGCGCAAAAACGAGGGCGACGAGGTCGAAGCCGCCTTCAGCGGGCGGGAGCTCACCTTCGTCCGGGTCAACGCCGAGGAGCGCTTTCTTTCCGCCCTCAAAGGCGTTTCCGAGCCGGAGCAGAAGCGCAAGATAATCGGAAAGCTCTTCGTTGACGTATTTGACGAGGAGGCGGCAAAATACGGCGACGCGAAATTCCTTGTCCAGGGCACTATTTATCCGGACGTAGTGGAGTCCGGCACCAAGGGCTCCGCCACCATCAAGAGCCACCA
This sequence comes from Oscillospiraceae bacterium, assembly GCA_016296485.1. Lineage (GTDB taxonomy): Bacteria > Bacillota > Clostridia > Oscillospirales > Ruminococcaceae > UMGS1668. Next base: position 3,984 of record JAEDJF010000081.1, on the reverse strand, counting down.
CAACGTGGGCGGGCTTCCGGAGGATATTCGCTTTGTCGGGCTCGTTGAGCCCCTTCGCTCCCTCTTTAAAGACGAAGTCCGCGCCACGGGCAAAAAGCTCGGGCTTCCGGACTACATCACAAACCGCCAGCCCTTCCCGGGTCCCGGGCTCGGGGTTCGCTGCATCGGCGAAATAACCAAAGAGAAGCTCGACCTTCTCCGGGACGCCGACGCCATCTGGCGCGAGGAGCTCGAGAAAAACAAAGTCCGCGCCGACCAGTATTTCGCCGTGCTCACGGATATGCGCTCCGTCGGCGTCATGGGCGACTTCCGCACCTATGACTACACCGTGGCGCTTCGGGCGGTGGTGACCTCCGACTTTATGACGGCGGAGTATGCCCCCGTTCCCCACCCGGTTCTCGCCGAAGCCTCCCGCCGCATCACCAACGAGGTCAAGGGAGTCAACCGCGTCGTCTATGACATCACCGGAAAGCCCCCGGCAACGATAGAATGGGAATAAAATATAAAAAGCAGCAGCCCCCGCCGGGAACCCGGCGGGGGCTGTCTTCTTGCGCCTATATGTAGTTAAGCCAAGGCGTCCTCGAAGCCGATGATAAGACCGCCGCGCTCCGCGTAAAAGCTGCAGAGGGCGGCGCAGGGCTCGATTCGGACCCGGCATTTCGGGAAAGCAGAAAGAATTTTCTTTTTAAGGCTCTCGGCAGCTTCGGGGTTGAAGCAATGGGAAATGCTCACCTTTCCGCCGGAAAAGCCCCGGGCTTTCATCTCGCTGAAAATCGTGTCGAGGGCTTTCGCTTCGCCCCGGCATTTATGTAACGGCTGGAGCACGCCCTCGTTCGCCGCGCCGACGACCCGTATTCCGAGAACGCCGGCAATTTTCGCAACGGCGGGGTTCACCCTTCCGTTTCGGGCAAGGTTTGTCAGCGACTCAAGGCAGAAAAGCAGTTTCGTGTGCTGCTGGTACTCCCGTATCGACTCTTTTATGTGCTCAAAGCTGTGACCGAAATCAAGGTGTTCACGGATTTTTTCCATAATCAAGCGCATCTCCGGTCCGGTGGAAAGGGAGTCGATGACGAAAACACAGGCGCCGGGGTTTTCCGCCTCGTACTGCGCCGCCGCTTCCGTCGCCGCCGCGCAGCTCCCGGAGAGCTTGCTCGTAATGGTTACGGCGAAAACCCGGTCGGCGCCGCCGAAGGCGGCAAGCCACTCCTCCACGTTGGGACAGGAGGTACTTGATTTGCTCTTCGTGTTCTTTATTTCGGTCACCATTTTTTCTATATCAAGCCCGGGCTTGTCAACGTACTCCGTTTTCGCGGTTATTATTTTGAGCGGAACGTGGGCGTAGTCCACACCCGGAAGCGAGAAAACGTTCGACGAGGAATCGGAAACTATCCTGAATTTCATAGGGTATTTACCTTCCTTTAAAAATCTTGCTATCGGTTTTTTAAAAACCGATGTAAGGTTATCATACTACCGAAAACTTCTTCCGTCAAGAGTTTTTTAAAAACTCATTACGGGTTTTTGTTGACTTCATTTTGGAAAAATGCTAAAATTTCTTTGAGGAAGTGATTCTATGAACCAGAAAACAAGGGACGAAATCGCCCTTTCAATAAAGGATTTTTCCCTCCCGAGGTACTGTGAAATCCCGAATGTGGGGCTTTACCTTGAGCAGGTGGTGAAATACGTTTCCGAGTATCTCGCTCCCCTGGGGAATTTTTCGCTCACCGGCTCGATGATAAGCAACTACGTCAAAAAGAAGCTCGTGGCGAACCCGGTCAAAAAGCAGTACTACCGGGAACAGATTGCCTATCTCATTTTCATCGCCGTGGCGAAAAGCGTACTGTCGATGGAGGACATAAGGCTCCTCTTCGACTTGCAGAAAAATTCCTATCCGCCCCAGGTTGCCTACGACTATTTCTGCTCCGAGCTTGAAAACGTCCTCGGCTACGTTTTCGGAATAAAGCCGGAGCTTGAAACCGTCGGCGAGGACAATTCCCAGACCAAGGAGCTCTTGCGCAGCGCCATAATCACCGTCGCGCACAAGGTCTATCTTGAAAAGCACCTTGCGGCTCTGCGGCGCGAAAAAGAACTCTCTTTACCCGAAAATTCCTGAGCGGAAAATAATTTTGCGAGGTGATCCCTATGTACGTCAAAAACAAAAATTTTGAATCCCTCGGAATAGTCGCCGGAGCGCTTCTGGGCGCTCTTGCCGTGGGGATTATTCTCTATTTTACCGAAAACCTTCTTTCCGTCTTTCTCGGACCCGTGGGCATAGTTCTTGGCGACCTTGCCGGAAGATCCATCGAAAGAATATAGCGGGAAAACGGAGGTCTTACCGTGCCCAAATTAAGAAGAATGCTCGGGGACATTTACTCCCCGGAATGTACGGCGCTGATGCGCCTTATCGAAACCCAGAGCAAGGAAACCCTCGGGAAATGGGCTCTCGGCTACGCAACGGAAAACTACCTTCCGATATACGAAGCCGCCTTTCCGGAGGACCGCCGCCTTCGGGAAGCGGCGGAACTTTGCGGAAAATTTTTCGTCGGCGAAGCGAAGCTCGCCGAGATAAAGCCCGCTCTCAAAGCGGCGCGGGAGACAGCCGCCCAAACCGAGGCGGAGCCCGCAAGGGCGGCGGCAAGAGCCGTCGCCACGGCTTTAGCCGCAGTCCAGACGCCGACGAACGCCTTCGGCTTTCTCCTTTACGGGGCGGCTGCCGCCGCGTACTCCGCCGCGGGGCTTCTTGAAAGCCCGGAGATTTATGACGAGCTCGGAACGAAGGAGCTTCGCCGCGCCCTTTCCTCCCTTGAAGCCGCGGCGGTCAAAAACGAGAAAAACCCCGCAAAAATAAACTGGAACTGCTGATAAGCTCTTGCGAAACCGGTATCTTTCGGCTATAATATCCATAATGTACTAATTTGTCGTTTTATATCATTTCATACATTTTTCAACCGGGAGGAATATTTATGCAAAGCGATAAACGCCCCGAAAATATGGAGCGCATCACCACCCCGGCTCTTGCCGAGGCTTTCATTGAGGAACAGGTAAAGAAGCTTCGCGCCCAGATCGGGGACAAAAAGGTCCTTCTTGCTCTTTCCGGCGGAGTTGACTCCTCCGTCGTCGCCGCCCTTCTTATCAAAGCCGTCGGGCAGCAGCTTGTCTGCGTCCACGTGAACCACGGACTTCTCCGCAAGGGCGAGCCCGAACAGGTGGTGGAGGTTTTCCGCAACCAGATGAACGCAAACCTCGTTTACGTTGACGCCGTAGACCGTTTCCTTGACAAACTCGCCGGCGTTGCCGAGCCGGAGAAAAAGCGCAAAATCATCGGCGCCGAGTTCATCCGCGTTTTCGAGGAGGAAGCTCGCAAGCTCGAGGGCGTCGAGTTCCTCGCCCAGGGCACCATCTATCCCGACATTCTTGAGAGCGACGGCGTCAAGGCTCACCACAACGTGGGCGGACTTCCCGAGGACCTCCAATTCGAGCTCGTCGAGCCCCTTAAACTTCTCTTCAAAGACGAAGTCCGCGTAGTGGGCAAAGCCCTCGGTCTTCCGGACAATATGGTCTATCGTCAGCCCTTCCCGGGTCCCGGCCTCGGCGTGCGCTGCCTCGGCGCAATCACCCGCGACCGTCTTGAATGCGTCCGCGAATCCGACGCGATTCTCCGCGAGGAGTTCGCCAAAAACGGTCTTGAGGGCAAGGTCTGGCAGTATTTCACCGCCATTCCCGACTTCCGCTCCGTCGGCGTTTCCGACGGAAAACGCACCGAAGCCTACCCGGTCATCATCCGCGCCGTCAACACCACCGACGCCATGACCGCCACCGTTGAGAACGTTCCCTTTGAGCTCCTTGAGCACATCACCGACCGCATAGTCCACGAAGTCCCCGGCGTGAACCGCGTGCTCTACGACCTCACCCCGAAGCCCACTGGGACTATTGAGTGGGAATAAATCGAGTTGCTTAAAAAAGCCAGTGTTTATGCGGGTTTCAGCG
>JAEDJF010000080.1 GCA_016296485.1 Oscillospiraceae bacterium | reverse complement strand
TTTTTACTCCTTCGCCTCGTCCACCATGCTCTGAAAGACGGTGGAGAGCTCTTCGTATTTGTCAATCATCGCGTTGAGGCGCGGGGAGTGCTTCGTGATGCCGTCCGCCTCGTATTTGTCCCGAAGCTCGCGCCACTCCTTCGGGTACTTTTCCGTCAGCTTCAGAAGAAGGGCGAAAAAGCCGTCGTGGTCGAGGCGCCCGGATTTCGCTCCCTTTTCCGCCGGAAGTATGTAGCCGAGGAAAACGTCGCTCACCTTCTGGCGCGCGGTAAGAAGCGCCGCTTCCTCCTCCTCCCTGCTCTCAAGGAGGGTCTCGAGTATCTCCTCGTTTTCGAGCTTTTCGCTGGCGAGGTAGATTCGCATATCGTCCGCAAGTCTCGGAATTGTCTTCATTTTCGTCCTCCTTACTTTATCCCCGCCATCATATAGGCGCATTTATAGACGTCGCCGCAGCCGAGGGTTATTACAAGGTCCCCGGGCTTCGCGTTCGCGAGGGTGTAGTCCGCCATTTCCTCAAAGGTGTTGAACCAGACGCTGCCGGGAATTTTTTCCGCCAGGTCCTTCGTATATACGTTATAGGTGTTCTTCTCCCGGCTGCCCATAATTTCGCTCATCACGACGTGGTCCGCGACGGAGAGCGCCTTCACGAAATCGTCCATCAGAAGGTAGGTGCGGGAATAGGTGAAGGGCTGGAAAACGGCCCAGACCTCGTTGAAATCCATCTCCTTTGCGGCTCTCAAAGTCGCCGCCAGCTCCGTCGGGTGATGGGCGTAATCGTCGGCGATGGTGACGCCGCCGACCTCCCCGAGAATTTCAAAGCGGCGTCCCGCTCCGGGGAATTTGTCAATGTGCTCCGCAACCTCCTCCGGCTTCATTCCGAGGTGGATGCAGACCGCCGCGCAGGCGAGGGAGTTGAGCACGTTGTGTTTTCCGGGAATTGAAAGCTGAATCTCCGCAAGGGGCTCGCCCCGGTACATCAGCGTGTAGCCGGATTTCGCCCCGCCGAGGGAACGGGCGTTTTCGGGGTAGTAGTCGTTCCTGTCGCTCCAGCCGAAGGTGATTATCTCCTTGTCGAGCCCCTCGACGGCTTTCATTGTGTTCGCGTCGTCGCCGTTGACGACCAGGAGCCCTGTGTTGTTCTCCGCGAATTTGCGGAAGGACTTAATGGAGTTTTCTATTGTCCCGAAATAGTCCAGGTGGTCGTTGTCAATGTTGAGAATAACCGAAATATCGTTGGAGAGCTTTAAGAAGGTGTCCACGAACTCGCAGGCTTCGACCACGAAAATGTCGCTCTTTCCGGCTCTTCCGCTTCCGCCGAGGGCCTTCACCTTGCCGCCGATGAAGGCGCTGGGGTCGAAGCCGCCCTCGAGGAGTACCTGGGCAATCATTCCGCTGGTGGTGGTTTTTCCGTGGGTTCCGGCGACGCAGACGGCTCTGTTGTACCGCCTTGAAAGGAGCCCGAGCATCTCGCTTCGCTCGAGGCAGGGCACGCCGGAGGCTTTTGCGGCGATGAGCTCCGGGTTATCCGCCATTATGGCGGCGGTATATACGATAAGGTCCGCCCCTTCGATATTTTCCGCCCGCTGACCCATCGCCACCGGGATACCCATTTTCCGCTCAATCTTGACGGTCTCGGTCTCGTTGTTGTCCGAGCCGGTTATATAAAAGCCCTCGCCGTGCAGTATCTGGACCATCGGGAACATTCCCGAACCGCCGATGCCGATGAAATGGAGGTGCTTTCTCGTTTTAAGAAGATTTTCGTCGATATTCATTGCTAACGCTTCCTTAACGCTGTTTTTGCCGCTGGGCGCGGCTTTCCGTATATATTATACGGCAAAACACAGAAAAAAGAAATAGCTATTTTCATTTTTGTTTGCGATTCAATGGGGTACTTCCAAAAAAGCTTTATTAAATATGTATAATATCGCAATTTAAAATTCTTGCAAAAAGCTAAAAACCATTTCTGCCGAAATTTCGGCGTTTTGTACTATTAACAATTTGTTCATATATACAATCTGCACAAAGATAAAAAATTAACAGGTGCCGAAAATGTAAAAATTTTAAGTTTCTTTCAATTTTAAAAATTATTTGTGGCTATTTTACACAAATTTTTCATACAATATTTTACAGTCGCTTTTCGCATCAGAAATTGATTTTTGAAAACCTTGCGACTATAATGGTACTGTGATACGGATTTATACGTATCAGCTTAATTGAATGAATTATTCAAGGAGGAAACATCATGAAAAAGATTCTTGCCGTTCTTTTGGCAGCAATCATGGTTCTCGGCCTCGCAGCCTGCGGCCCCAAGTCCAGCATCGACACCGAAAACCTTGAAATCCACGAAGAAGTAACCGGTAAAGTCGTAATTTACACCTCTATGTATCAGGACATCATCGAAGCTCTCCAGGTAACTCTTGATACCGTTTTCCCGAACTGCGAGATTGAGTTCTTCCAGGGCGGCACCGGCACCATCCAGTCCAAAGTTACCGCTGAGCTCGAAGGCGGCAAACTCGGCTGCGACATCCTTATGGTCGCCGAGCCTTCCTACGCTCTCGAACTCAAGGAGCTCGGTCTTCTCCACGCCTATAAATCCCCCGAAGCGAAAAACCTCGCTTTCGACTATGACCCCGACGGCTATTGGTACCCCGTCCGTATAAGCAACATGGTCCTTGCTTATAACCCGGATATGTACTCCGAGGACGAAGTCGCTTCTTCCCTTTACGATTTCGCAAACAACAGCGACCTCAAAGGCATGATTTCCATGTCCAACCCCCTCACCTCCGGTACCGCTCTTGCTTCCGCCGTTGCTCTCAGCAGCAACTACGGCTACGAGTACTTTGACGCTCTTGCCGCCCAGGACGTAATGGTCGAGTCCGGCTCCGTTGCCCTCACCAAACTTGAGACCGGCGAGTGCAAAGAGATTATGATTCTCGAAGAGTCCGTCCTCAAAAAGAGAGAGGAAGAGGGCTCCAAGATCGCCTGCATCTATCCCACCGACGGCACCATCGTATGCCCCTCCCCGATTATGACCATCAATGATGATATGAGCGCCAACGCCAACTCCGCCGCCTGCGAAGTCATCACCGACTGGTTCCTCTCCCTTGAAGGACAGTCCGCCATCGTCGCCGGCTGGATGCACTCCGTAAGAGCCGATTATCCCGAGCCTCCTTACGACGCAATCCCCACCTCCGAAATCCTTGAGAACGTAATGAAAGTTGACTGGGAGTTCTGCTACAAGAACCGCTCCGAAGTCCGTACCGCTTTCGAGGAAAGAGTTAAAATTCCCGAATAATTAAGAACTACATAAAAGGTTCCGTTTTTTTGTTTCTCTCGGCGGAGGGCGCCCCTCGGGGCGTCCTCTCGCCGTAATTTTAAATTCCGGTTCTTTTGTTTTCACCGAAATCTTACTAAAAAGGGGCGTTGTGTCATGGCGAATACGGCAGTTGCGGGAAAGCCCACCGCAAACAAAAAGTTTTACTTCGACGTAAAATGGATAATTATTCTTGCGATAATCGCCTTCCTTGTGATTTTCGAGGTATTTCCTCTTCTCTACCTCGTTTTCCGGGCGTTCTTCCCGGCGGGAAGCTTCTCCCTTGAAGCGTTCCAGAGGGTCTATTCCTACCCGCTCAACTGGACGGCTCTTCGCAACACGGTAGTCACGGCAAGCTGTTCGATGATTCTCGGCGTTCTTATTGCCTTCCCTCTTGCCTGGCTTGTCGGGCGCACCAATCTTCACTTCAAAAAATTCTTCCGCACCCTCTTCGTAATGACGTATATGGTTCCGCCCTACGTCGGAGCGATGGCCTGGCTGCGGCTTCTCAACCCCAGAGTCGGAACGCTCAACGTGTTCCTCCAGGAGCTCTTCGGTCTTTCCCAGAATCCTTTCAACATTTACAGCGTCGGCGGACTTATCTGGGTCCTTACGACCTTCTACTACCCCTACGCTTTCATCACCATCTCCCGCGCTATGGAAAATATGGACCCCTCCCTCGAGGAAGCCTCCAAGATTTCCGGCGCCTCCCCGCTTAAGACCGTCGCCACGGTAACTCTTCCGATGATGGCGCCGAGTATCGTCGCCGCGGGGCTTCTCGTTTTCGTGTCCGCCGCCTCCTGCTACGGAATCCCGTCCATCATCGGCGCTCCGGGCAACGTGGACACGGTCACCACCCGTATCATTGACTTCGTCTATATCGGCTCCAGCGAAGGTCTTTCCGACGCCACGACCCTTGCGGTATTCCTGATGCTTATCGCGAACCTGGTGCTCTATCTTTCGACCTTCGTCGTCGGCCGCAAACAATACATAACCGTCTCCGGCAAATCCACCCGCCCGAACATTGTTGACCTCGGAAAATGGCGCATTCCAGCCACTATCGGCGTTATAATCTTCGCAATAATCGTCGTTGTTATCCCCTTTGCGACGGTTTTTGCCACCTCCTTCACGGTCAATATGGGCAAGAGCCTTTCCGAAGCCGGTAACTTCACCCTTAAATATTGGCAGACGGTATTCACCCGTCCCCAGATTATAAACTCCGCCAAGAACTCCCTCATCTCCGCCTCCGTTGCGGCGACCCTCGGAATCGTCATCTCCTGCGTTATGGCGTACCTTCTCACCAGAACCAGAGCCCGCGGACGCAAAATTCCGGATTTCCTCATCACCCTCGGTTCCGGAACCCCGAGTATCGTTATCGCCCTCGGTCTTATAATGACCATGAACGGCAAATTCGGCATCAACATCTACAACACCCTCTTTATCATCATCGTGGCGTATATGATTAAATACCTGCTGATGGGAATGAGGACCATCGTCTCCGCAATGTCGCAGATACACGAGTCCCTCGAGGAAGCGGCGCAGATTTCCGGCGCTTCGTGGGTGCGGCGGTTCAAGGACGTGACCTTGCCGCTCATCGCGCCCTCGGTGGTCGCCGGCTGGTTCCTTATCTTTATGCCCTGCTTCTACGAGCTCACGATGTCGACTCTCCTTTATTCCACCGACACCAAGACCATAGGTTACGAGCTTTACCAGTACCAGACCTACCACAGCCAGCAGACCGCCTCGGCAATGGCGGCGGCGATACTTATTTTCGTCGTTATAGTCAACTGGGTGCTCAACAAAGTAACTAAGGGCAAGTTCTCAATTTAAACTGAAAGGAGACTCGAAAATGTCTACGATTAAAATAGATAAAATAAGAAAATGTTTCGGAAACGTCGAAGTCCTCAAGGAGTTCAACCAGGTTTTCGAGGATAAGGAGTTCGTAACCCTCCTCGGTCCCTCCGGCTGCGGAAAAACCACCATGCTCCGTATGCTGGCGGGCTTTGAAAAGCCCACCTCCGGCACCATCACCATCGACGACAAGGTCGTCAGCTCCGACAAGACCTTCGTCCCGCCGGAGAAACGCGACATCGGAATGGTTTTCCAGAGCTACGCCGTCTGGCCCCATATGACCGTTTTTGACAACATCGCCTATCCGCTCAAGATAAAGAAAGTCCCGAAGGACGTCATCAAACAGAAGGTCGAAGCCATTATGGAGGTCGTTCACCTCAGCCAGTACGCCGACCGGATCCCCTCCCAGCTTTCCGGCGGTCAGCAGCAGCGCGTCGCCCTCGGGCGCGCCCTCGTTGCGGAGCCGAACCTCCTCCTCCTTGACGAGCCCCTTTCGAACCTTGACGCGAAACTCCGCGAAAGCATGCGCTTTGAGATAAAGGCGATTCAGAAAAAGCTCGGTATCACCGTCGTTTACGTCACCCACGACCAGGTTGAGGCAATGACCATGTCCGACAAGGTCATCGTCATCAACGACGGCGTCATCCAGCAGGTCGGACACCCGATGGATATTTACCGCAAGCCCGCCAACCAGTTCGTTGCCGCCTTCGTCGGCAAAATCGACTTCATCAAGGGCGTTTCTGAAAACGGAAAAATCACCATCACCGGCACCGACCAGGTGCTAGACTACGACGGCGAACTCAAGGGCAACGTTGTCGTCGCCGTCCGTCCCGAGAGCATCCACCTTTCGAGAGATGGCGGAAAGCTCCACGGCGTTATGGACAACAAGACCTTTATGGGCGACGTCAACGACTGCTACGTCCGCCTTCCCAACGGCAAGGGCATCCGCGTAATCGCTCCGCCGGAGACCTATGACGAGTACGAAATCGGCGAGGAAATCTTTATTGATTTCGACACCTTCCACGTCTATGAGGACGACGGAACCGACGCCGCCACCAAAATTATTACCTGATGTAAATTTCTCCTTGAAAAATCCCCGCCGTATAGTTCGGCGGGGATTTTTATTTGGATATTGTTTGTTTTTGCGGCGGGCTTTGAATAGAGCCCGCCCTTTCGGTCAAGAATCCTCACAGAAAACATTTTCGGAGGATCAATATTATGAACATCACTGATATTCGCATTAGGAAAACCTATGACAACGACCGGTTAAAGGCGCTCGTCTCCGTAACCGTGGACCACGACCTTGCGGTCCACGACCTCAAGGTAATCGCGGGACCGGAGCGGCTCTTTGTGGCGATGCCGAGCCGCAAGGACGAGAGCGGCGTCTTCCGCGACATCGTCCACCCCATCACCCCCGAGGCGCGCAAATCCCTCGAGGAGGCGGTCCTCGCCGCCTACGACGAGCACCTCGCCAAACAGGAAGCGGAACAGGAGTTCCAAACGGAATAAAACAAAAAAA
>JAEDJF010000008.1 GCA_016296485.1 Oscillospiraceae bacterium | reverse complement strand
AACAAGAACGAAGTATATCTTGAATACTCAAACAACCCCAATGCAACAGGCGAGGGCACTTCCTCTACCAGCAATACCCCCAAAGACGAAGTTCTGGTATTCACCTACGAGCTTGACGTAACCAAGGTCGATGGTCAGGACGCCGACAATAAACTGGCTAATGCCGAGTTTGTACTGTTGAACAGCGAAAAGAGCAAAGTCGCCAAGGTAGCAGGTGGAAAGTTCGTGGAGTGGGTAAATGTTCCTGCTGCAGTAGATGGAAAAATCGCCTATCCTGAAGGTACGACATTGACTTCTGACGCTGATGGCAAGTTCGTCATTGCCGGTCTGGATGCTGGTAGCTACTTCCTGCGTGAGACCAAGGCCCCTGCCGGCTACAACCTGCTGAAAAACGATATTACGGTTGTTATCGCTGCCACATTGAATAAATCCGAGGACCGTCCCGCACTGACTGCATTGACTATCCAGATTGATGACGGTACAGCTACAGACGGAAATCTTGACACGGGTGTCGTTTCTACCGATGTAAAGAACAATTCCGGCGCTGTACTTCCCGAAACCGGCGGCATCGGCACCACCATTTTCTACATCGTGGGCGGCGTGCTGTTCGTCGGCGCGGCAGTACTTCTCATCGTCAAGAGACGCATGAGCATGAAAGGCTGATAAGCCAATTTAGTTTTTTAGAAATACATAAGCAAAAACCGCCGTACTCGCCGGGGAGCTTCCCTCCCCGGCGGGCACAGCGGCAAGGAGAACCCTGCATGAAGAAAAAAGGCAATTTCACAACGTTATTTTTAATTCTAATTCTGCTGGCAGGGCTGTCTTTGCTGCTGTACCCCTCCCTGAGTGATTATTGGAACTCTTTTCATCAGACAAAGGCTATAGCGAGCTACTCCGAAGAGGTGGCCAATCTGGATGATATGCAGTATGAAAAAATGTGGGAGGCCGCTAAGGCATACAACCAAGCTCTGGCGGAAAGCGACAACTTTTTTCTTCTTACAGATGAGCAAAAGGAAGAATATGAGGAGCTGCTCAACGTCTCCGGAAGCGGAATTATGGGATATATAGAAATACCAAGCATCGACTGTTCCCTCCCTGTTTATCACGGTACGGACGATGCTGTGCTCCAGATAGCCGTAGGACATCTGGACTGGACAAGTCTCCCTGTGGGCGGAGCGAGCACGCACTGCGTAATTTCCGGACACAGAGGACTTCCGAGCGCAAAACTGTTCACAAGCCTGGATAAGCTCACTGAGGGAGACATATTTATGCTCCGCGTGCTCGATGAGGTGCTCACGTATGAGGTGGACCAAATCCTCATAGTGGAGCCGCAGGATATTTCGGCGCTGCGCATTGTGGAGGGTCAGGATTACTGCACGCTTGTGACCTGCACGCCTTACGGAATAAATACTCATCGCCTGCTGGTGCGCGGGCACCGCATTGAGAACATCGAAGCAGCCAAAACGGTACGCATAACCGCAGACGCAATACAGATAGAGCCCCTTCTGGTTGCTCCTGTTGTGGCAATTCCGATACTCTTAATTTTACTGATAGGTCTTTTGATACCAAGAAAAACAAAAAGGAAACACGGAGGTGACGTCTATGAAGAAATATAAACGCATTTTCGCTGCATTGCTATGCGTACTGTCAATTATTTCAGCCTCCAATATCCCCGCATTCGCCGCCGGGCGAATAGACACAGAGCGCGAAGTTAGCCTTACAATTTCCTATCAAAATGAAAAAAATCCGCTTACCGGAGTTAAATTTGACATATATCTCGTGGCGACGGTAAACGAATACGGAGAAATCACAGTTACGGACGACTTCAAGCAGTTCAACGTAAATATCGAAGGTGAAAATGACGAAGCTTGGAGCACACTTGCCTCCACCCTCGAGGGCTACGCACTTTGGAGCGGCATTAAACCTGCAGACAACGGCAGAACAGATAAACAGGGTATTATACGTTTTCCGAATAAAGCGGAAACGCTGAAGCAGGGGCTTTACCTTGTAATTGCCGAAAGCCACACCCAGGGCGGCTATATTTACGAGGCTGTGCCGTTTATGGTGATGCTGCCGAGCCTCGACAAAGAGGTCAACGACTGGAATTATGATGTAAAGGCATATCCCAAGCACAACTCCAAGCCTTCAGGTCCTACTGTCATCAGCCTTTCGCGCAAGGCTTTGAAAGTATGGGATGACAACGGACACAAAAGCGAGCGTCCGAAAGAAATCACCGTATGCCTGCTTCGGGACGGAAAGGTTTACAGCACCGTTGTCTTGAACGAGAGCAACAACTGGAAATACACCTGGAACGACCTTGATAACTCTCACAAATGGAACGTCGTGGAGAAAGACCCGGGAGATTATAAAGTTACCGTAACACAGGAGGGCGTCACTTTTGTCATTACAAATACTTACAGCGGCAATTCTCCAATCAATCCCGATAACCCCTCTGGTCCAAAACTTCCTCAGACAGGACAGATGTGGTGGCCCGTCCCGGTATTGGTTACGATGGGTCTGGCGCTTATTATATTCGGTCTTTGGCGCCGGAAAGGTGCGGGATATGAAAAATAAAAAAGGGATTCTTCCCATTTTTGCCGGCTCTTTATTTCTTGTTGCGGCTCTTTTGCTCACAGGATACAATTTATATGACGAATATCGCGCCGGTCAATCCGTGGGCAATATTGCTAAGCTTATTGAAATATCTCCCGGCGGAGAAACTTCGGAACAGTCTTTTGATGAAGTTGAGATTCCCGACTATATTTTAAATCCAAATATGGATATGCCGACCCAAACTATCGACGGTGTCGATTATATTGGAATACTTGAAATTCCGTCCCTTGAACTTGAACTTCCTGTAATCGACAACTGGAGCTATCCTAACCTCAAAATTGCCCCCTGCCGTTACAGCGGCTCGGCTTATACAAATAATTTTGTCATCGCAGCGCATAATTATAAATCCCATTTCGGAAATCTAAAAAATCTCAGCGACGGCGAAACAGTTATTTTTACTGACGTGGACGGCAACACCTTTACTTATAAAGTAGTTCTCCACGAAACCTTGGAGCCTGCGGCAGTTGAAGAAATGACAAGTGATGAATACAGCCTCTCTCTTTTCACTTGCAACGCCTCCGGGTCTTACCGCCTTACTGTAAGATGTGAGCTTATAGCAAATCCATAAGCTATCCTCTTCATAGTAACAACTGCCATTTTGCTCTGCATATAGTAAAAGCCCTTCCCGTATGGGAAGGGCTTTTACTTATTCTTCTGTTTCGGCTTTTCTAATTTCAAGGGTGTCGGCGCGCATGCCGTCCACGGCGGTTACGGTCACGTTGTAGCCGTCGCTTTCAAAGGAGTCGCCCACCTCGGGAATTTTGTCGAGCTCGTCCATTACCCAGCCGCTGACGGTGGAATAGGGCACGTCCTTTTCAAGACCGAGGTTCTCAAAAAGCTCCTTGGGCTCGGCGGAGCCGGAAACGGTGAATACGCCGTCGCCGCTCTCTTTGAAGTCCTCCTCTATTTCGTCGTGCTCGTCCCAGATATCGCCCACCAGCTCTTCAAGAATATCCTCCATGGTTGCGATGCCGTAGGTGCCGCCGTACTCGTCGGTCACTATCGCCATATGGCATTTTTCTTTTTGGAGAATCTTGAGAAGGGAGCCGATTTTTATCGTTTCGGGGACGAAAAGCGGCTTTTTCATTACCTTTTCTATAGGCTTATTGTTTTGCACCATTTCTTTATAGAAATCTATCTGGTGAATTATTCCGACTACGTCGTCCACGCCGTCGTCATAGACGGGAAGGCGGGAATAGCCGCTTTCGGAAAAGACCTCCATAATCTCCTCTTTTGTGGCGTCCTTTTGGATTGCCGTCACGTCCACCCTCGGAGTTGCGACGTCGCCGGCGTTGTTCTCGTTGAGCTCAAGGGCGCTTCTTATAAGCTCGCTCTCCTGCTCGCCGATTTCGCCGCTGTGTTCTACCTCGTCAACGAGAGTGAGAAATTCTTCCTCGGTAAGGGAGCGGTCGTCGCTGCTTTTTACGAGCTTCGATATGAGCTTTTTCCAGAGGGAGAACAGGAAGTTCACCGGAGCGAGCACGACCTCAAGTATCTCAATTATCGGCGACGAAAATTTTGCGAAACTTTCGGGTCTTTCTTTAGCTATGTTTTTCGGAGTTATTTCGCCGAAAATCAAAACGACAACCGTTATTACGAGAGTCGCCGCCGTGGGTCCAGCTTCGTTTCCGACGAGCTTTATGAACCAGACGGTAGCTATTGATGAAAGGGCGATATTGACCACGTTATTTCCCACAAGGATAGTTGAAATGAGCTTATTGTAATCCTCGAGCAGCTTCAGCACTCTTTTTGAGGATTTTCCGCCGTGCTCCGCGGCAATCTTTATTTTTGTAAGGCTTAAAGTGTTGAACGCCGTTTCCGTCGCCGAGAAAAAGGCGGACAGCATTACGAGCGCTATCATCGCTATGATTAAACCCAAGTCGTCCATAAATTTAAAATAATTCCTCCAAATTTCGTTTTAAACACAAAAAAGCACAGCCCGAAGCGGATTCCCGCTCAGGCTATGCCTAAATTATAAAATATTCTACATCGTATGTCAGTGTCGTCCATTATAAAACCCTTCAAGAAATTTTGCTGTTACAATTATATTATAATATTTTATTTTTGTCAAATTATTTAATTATTCCGCCGCCGAGGAGTCTTTCGCCGTCATAGATTACGGCGGACTGCCCTGGGGTCACGGCGCGCTGGGGCTCGTTAAAAACTATTACAGCCATATCGTCGCGCATAAAAGTTCCGGCAACGGCGGGCGCGGCGTTCTGGGCGTACCTTATTTTGCAGGTGACGTTGAGCGGCATATCCGGAGCGCCGTCTATCCAGTTGAAGTCCTTGACTATAAGCCGGTTTACAAAGAGGTCGCCGTTTTCAACAAGGGTGATTTTATTCTCCTCCGGGTCGATTTTTCCGACGTAGAGCGGCGATGGTAGGGAAAGACCGAGACCCTTCCTCTGCCCTATTGTGTAGCGGCAGATTCCCCTGTGCTTTCCGAGGACGTTTCCGACGGAATCCACAAAATCCCCGGCGGGCATTTCGCCGATTTTTTGCTCAATATATCCCTGTGTGTCGCCGTCGGGAATGAAGCAGATGTCCTGCGAATCCGGCTTATTGGCGACGAGAATTCCGGCGCGGCGCGCAATTTCGCGTATCTCGTCCTTGGACATTTCCGCAAGCGGGAAACGGATATGTGGTATAAGCTCCTTGGTGAGATTATACATCACGTAGCTTTGGTCCTTGGCAAGGTTTTTGGCGCGATAGATGTTTTCCCCGTCCGTTCTGGCGTAGTGCCCCGTCGAAATGAGGTCGTAGCCGAGCTCCTCCGCCTTTTCAAGAAAAGCGGGGAATTTAATAAATTTATTGCATCTTACGCAGGGGTTCGGCGTTCTTCCGAGACGGTATTCCTCCACAAAATTGTCGAGGACCTTCTCCTTGAAAATATCCTGGAAGTCAAAGATATAGTGCGGGATTCCGAGGAAATCCGCCACGGCTTTGGCGTCTTTTGCACCGTCCCAGCCCTCGTCAATCATCCGGAAAGTGGCTCCGGCTACGTCGTAGCCCTGTTCTTTTAAAAGATACGCGGCGACGGCGCTGTCAACTCCGCCGCTTAAACCTACCATTATTCTGCTCATAGCATCATATAAAGTACCGCTCCGATAAAGGTCGGCACCACCATAGCAAGAATGAGAACTATTACCATTACTCTTACAAAAACTTTGTTTTTCAAAATATACCTCCGAAATCAGTCCACAAGACCGAAGCTTCCGAACGGGAAAACAATGAATCTTGCTATACCTTTTACGTTTTCTTTTTCAATATACGGGTCGTCCCAAAATCTCGCGTCAAAGGAGCTTCTCCTGTTGTCGCCGCAGAAGAAATAGCAGCCCTCCGGCACCTCAAAGCTTCCCTCGAAATCGGAGTAGGAGCTTACGTAGGACTCGTCATAGTATTCGCCGTTTATATAAGTATTGCCCTCGCCGTCGAACTCAACGGCATCGCCCGGAAGCCCGATGCAACGTTTAAGAAGCACCATATCAAGCTCCTCGCTGTAAAAAACGACCACGTCTCCCCGCTCCACGTTGTCTTTGTTGAAGCAGCGGGTGGTGATAACCTGCGAACCGGTGGGAACGGTGGTTTCCATTGAGCCTGTTGGCACGTTGGCGACAAAGAAAAAGCACTCAAAAATCGCCACGGGAATAACGCAGTAGAAGAAAATCGTCTTTACCCAGTCGATTATCTCCGCTTTGAGCTTGCGCTTTTTTTCTTTCTTTGCCGCAGTTTCGTCTATTTGTATATTTCCATTTTTAAGTTCAGATTCGTTATCGAAGTTCACCTTGCAGTCCTCCAAGTCAGTTTATTTTTCCGAAGGAATCGAAGGGCCAAAGCAGGAACACCGCTTTTCCTACGAGCTTTTCCTCCGGTATATACGGGTCATCCCAATATCTCGCGTCAATAGAGCCCGGGCGGTTATCTCCGAAAAAGAGATAATTCCCCTCGGGAACAACAAACTCGCCGCTGTAACCGTCATAATCGAGAGCGTAGGGCTCGGGGAAAAGTTCGCCGTTTATATAGACGCTCCCGCCCCTTAATACTTCGACCCTGTCGCCCGGAAGCCCGATACAGCGCTTCACGAGGGTTTTTCCGAGTTCGTCGGATTCAAAAACAATTATATCTCCGCGCTTCACGTTTTCCGAAGCGTTATAAAGCCTTGTACTTATTACGCAGCTTTTTTCCGGGATAGTCGTTTCCATTGAGCCCGTTGGCACGAAAGTAAAAAACGCCACAAATTTTACGAAAAGAACCACCGCTAAAATTTCAGCGCCGTAGGGCAAAACCCATTCCCGAAGCACCTTTTTAAAGGTGAGCGGCTGTTTTTCTTCCTTAAGCTTTGAAGTATCGTCAAAATCGCCCAGCATTTCGGTTCCTTTCAAACAGAGAATAACTCATTTCATTATATCATTAAGCCTTCGACTTTGCAATACGGACCGCTTAAAAATGCACCGCCCTTTTTGCCTAAAGCGTCTATTTAAGAGTTTTTGAGAAATAATAAAAGCAAAAGGCTCCGGAAGGAGGATTTTGCTTTGTTTGTCGTTCTTTTCCGAACGCTTATAATTTATTTTGTGATAATTGTCTGCCTTAGGATAATGGGAAAACGCCAGCTCGGGGAGCTTCAGCCCTCCGAATTCGTAATAGCGATACTTATTTCAAACATCGCTACCCTCTCAATCGAGGACACCGACGTTCCGCTTATCGGCGCTGTGGTGCCGATAATTATGCTTATGAGCGCGGAGGTGATTCTCTCCTACATCACTCTTAAAAACAGCAAGGCGCAGGAGGTTGTCACCGGGCACCCGGTGACGGTCATCAGCAACGGCAACATAAATCAAAAAAGTATGCGGGAGCTTCGCTTTTCAATTGAGGACCTTATGAGCCAGCTTCGCATAAACGGAATTTTCGATATACGGGAGGTCGCCTGGGCAATAGTCGAGACAAACGGTCAGCTCACCGTTTACCCGAAATTTGAGGCAAGACCTCTTACTCCGGACGCCGTATTTTCGCCGGAGACAAGCGCCTGCGACACGCCGCCGATGGTGCTCATAAGCGACGGCGAGCTAAACCCGAAGGTGCTCGAAATCTGTAACCTCAGCGAAAGGTGGCTCAAAAACGTGCTCAAGGAAAACGACGCTTCGGTTGAAAACGTATTCTTAATGACCTGCGACCCGACGGCGCGGTACTATCTCGTGAAAAAAGAGGCGGCAAAATGAAAAGAATGTGGATTGCCATTGGGCTCGTCGCCGCGGTCATAGCCACCTGCTGCTACTGCCTTTTCACTTTGAGCAAGCTGAAGGACGAGTTTTTGCTGGAGCTCGACAGGCTTTACTCCCTCAACGCCGCCGGCGACAACGAAAAAACCGCCGAGGCGGCAAAGGAGCTTACGGACCTTTGGCTCCAAAAGCTGCATATTTTCTGCCGGATAGTCCGGCACACCCAGCTCGACCACGTGACCCTTGCCATAGCGCGGTTTGAATCCCTCGCCCGCTACGGCGAAAACGGCGAGCTTGCGGCGGAAATAGACCGCTGCAAAATCCTTCTGGACGATATTTGGGACGCCGAAAGACCGCTTATAAGAAATATTCTGTAACGAAAAAGCCGCGGCAAATGCCGCGGCTTTTTTATTCCGTAACGGTAATTGTAATTTCTGTTTTCGTACTGCCAATGCTGGCTTCTGTGGTGGGGTCGAAGCCCTCGAAAACGACCTCGGCGGAATAAGTTCCGACCTGAGGCAATTTATCAAGCACGTCCGAATATATATGTTCATTGGGCTTTATATACCCGGTTTCATAGACGGTTTCGGCGCCGATTACGATTTTCACCTTCATAAGACAGGTGTTTTTTCCGGAGTTTTCGATTTTGAAATCTCCCCTTCCGTCGCTCCCGACGGTTATCTCCTCGGCGATTTTATAGGAGAGGACTCCTTGGGGATTTTTTTCGCCGGCATAAAAGCTACCGTCGAGCATTCCGCTTGAAACGGCGGAGTCCGAAGTTATCCACTCGTACTCCGAGGCGGGCTCCTTCTTAAAAATTCCGAAAACGGAAACCGCCACCACGAGCGCCGCAATTATCACAACGAACACAAGAGTCGCAACGAAAGTTTCGACTTTATTTTCACGGGTTCTGTATCCCACAAAAAATCCCTCCAAAAAATGCTGTCGCTGGTATGAATTATATCAAATTTCAATAATTTTGACAATATCTTTTCGTATGTCTTTTGTATTGAAGTAGCTTTTTCATTGTGCTAAAATGTAAATATGAACAAAAAAGGAGATTTTCTTATGAGCGAACTTAGGGGCGCATGCCTCATCGGACAATCCGGCGGACCCACCGCAGTCATCAACGCCAGCGCATACGGCGTTATCAAGACTGCCCTTGAACAAGACTGCATCACCAAAGTCCTTGCCGCACAGCACGGTATTCGCGGCGTGCTCGAGGACGACATTATCGACATGGGAAAAGAGGACGAAGAAACCCTTCGCCTTATGATGAGCACCCCCGCTTCCCTTATAAGGAGCTGCCGCTATAAGCTCAAACCTTATACCGAGGACGACACGGACTACAAGCGTATCCTTGAAATTTTCAAAAAATACAACGTCCGTTACTTCTTCTACAACGGCGGCAACGACAGCATGGACACCTGCAACAAGATTTCCGAGTATCTTAAAACCCAGGACTATGAGTGCCGCGTGATGGGTATTCCGAAAACCATTGACAACGACCTTTTCGACACCGACCACTGCCCCGGTTTCGGCTCCGCCGCGAAGTACATAGCGGTTTCCACTGCGGAAGTCGTCAAGGACGTCCACGTTTACGACAAAGAGGCAATCGTCATTATCGAGGCTATGGGTCGCCACGCCGGCTGGCTGGCGGGCGCCGCCTGCCTCGCGAAGCTCTCCTGCGAGGGACCGATGTTCATCTACCTCCCGGAGGTTGACTTCGATATGGATAAATTCTTTGCGGACCTTGAGGAGTGCCGCAAACACCACAAACGCATTGTCATAGTGATGTCCGAGGGCATACACGACAAGGACGGCAAATTCATCAGCGAATACGGCATCAACGACACCGCCATTATCGACTCCTTCGGTCACTCCCAGCTCGGCGGTCTTGCCGCCACTATGGCGCACATCATCCGCGAGAGAACCGGCGCAAAGGTTCGCGGAATCGAGCTCTCTCTTCTCCAGCGCTGCGCCGGACACGCCGCCTCCAAGACCGACCGGGACGAGGCTTTCCTCGCCGGAAAAGTTGCGGTTGAAGCCGCCGTTGCCGGGGAAACCGGAAAAATGGTCGCTTTCGAGCGCAAAAACGGCGAAAACGGCTACGAGTGCGTGACTAAGCTCGTTGACCTTTCGGAGGTTGCAAACCTTGAAAAATGCGTCCCGCGCGACTGGATAAACGAGGAAGGCAACAACGTCAACGAAAAATTCATGGACTACATTCTCCCGCTCATTCAGGGCGAAATCGAACAGACCTATGAAAACGGAATGCCGAAATACGCCCATCTCAAGAGAGTCAAAGCGGAAGTTTAATTTTAAAAAAAGTGAAGCCCCGGGCAGAAGCCCGGGGCTTTTTTGTGCTTAAAATTTCATTCCTTCGTGCTCAAGGAGCTTTCCTTTTACGTCAAGTCCCCCGGCAAATCCCGTAAGGCTGCCGTTTTTGCCCACAACCCTGTGGCAAGGGATTATTATTGCGATTGGGTTGCGGTTACAGCCCATTCCGACGGCGCGTGAAGCCTTTGGTTTTCCCATTGCCGCGGCAATTTCGCCGTAGGTTTTCGTTTCGCCGAAGGGAATTTTCAAAAGCTCGTTCCAAACGGCTTTTTGGAACTCGGTACCCCTTGGTTCAAGCGGCAGAGAAAAGGTCCTTCTGCTCCCGGCAAAATACTCCGAAAGCTGTTTAACCGCTTCATTGAGCACAGGCTCGGTGATTTCTTTATCAGTCTTTTCTCCTTTGAAACTTAAAGAAACGAGCCTTCCGTTTTCGGCGGAAAGCCAGAGCTTTCCGATTGGCGAATCAAAAACTACCGTATTCATTATTTCAGCTCCACTATTGTCACGCCGGTCTCGCCCTCGCCGTAGGCTCCGAGGCGGAAGCTCGCGACGGCTTTGTTTTTCTTAAGCGCCTGGTGTACGGCGGAGCGGAGAACTCCGGTACCTTTTCCGTGTATTATGGACACGGTTTTGAGGTTCATAAGGACACACTCGTCGATAAACCTCTCCATTTCAAGCACGCCCTCCTCCGCGTCCATTCCCCGAAGGTCAACTTCGAGAGCGGCGGAACGCCTTGAGGTACTCTCCACCTTTTTGGTGACGCTTCCGCCGCCGAGGGTGTTTTTCTTGGATTTACTTTCAACAAGGCGAAGCTCTGAAATATGGACTTTGGACTTGACTATTCCGACCTGTACCGTGCAGTAGCCCGCGCCGTCCGGAAGACCCACGAGGGTCCCGTCCTTGGACATTCCGTTTATTCTGACGGTGTCGCCACGGATGAGCTTTCTTGGAAGGCGGTAGTCGTCCCCGCCTCCGGAAATCGGGTCGGCTATATCCTGTATCCTTGCGATACCTGTTTTCATCTGCGCTCTTGCCCGGGCAGCCATATCCTCGGAGGAGTCGGACTCTGCCGCCTTTTTGGTCTCGATTATCTCATCGACCAGCTTCTGCGCTTCGGCTCTCACCTGTTCAACAAGGCGTTTCGCCGAAGCCCTTGCGGCTTCGAGCTCCTTTTCTCTGTTTTTCTCCATCTCCTCTTTTTGCTTTGCCATTTCGGCGCGGATTCGCTCCGTTTCGACGCGGAAGCGTTCCGCCTCCTCGTGCTCTTTTTCGAGCTTCTGGCGGCTCTCCTCGAGCTTCGTCACCACGTCCTCAAAATTGGCGTTCTCGCTGGAAACGAGCTCCCGCGCCCGGTCAACAATGCTGCCGTCCATTCCGAGGCGCTCGGAAATTGCGAAAGCGTTGCTCTTTCCGGGAACGCCGATGAGGAGCTTATAGGTCGGCGAAAGGGTCTCCACGTTAAACTCACAGCAAGCGTTTTCTACCCTCGGAGTCTGGAGCGCGTACATCTTTATTTCGGCGTAGTGGGTCGTTGCGGCGAGCTTCGCTCCATAAAGCTTCAGCTTTTCGATTATTGCCACCGCGAGAGCCGCGCCTTCCACAGGGTCGGTTCCCGCGCCCAGCTCGTCAAGAAGCACAAGGCTCCTATCGTCTGCCTTTTCAAGGATCCGAATGGTGTTGTTGATATGGGACGAGAAGGTTGAAAGGCTCTGCTCAATGCTCTGCTCGTCGCCGATATCGGCAAAGACGTTTTCAAAGACTGAGACGGAGCTTGCCTCCCCGGCGGGAATCATCAGACCGCACATTGCCATAAGGGTAAGAAGTCCGATTGTTTTAAGGGTTACGGTTTTACCGCCGGTATTGGGGCCGGTTATTACGAGCACGTCGAAATCGCAGCCGAGGGAAACGTCCACCGGAACGATTTTCGTCTTGTCGATAAGCGGGTGGCGGGCTTTTTTAAGAATTATCTTTCCGTCGTCGGTCAAAGCGGGAACCGCGGCGTTCATCTTGTCCGCAAGGCGGGCTTTCGCAAAATAGAGGTCCAGCTCGACGATTGCGGAATAGTCCTCGATAAAGGCGGCGGCGTGGTTTCCAATGTCGCAGGAGAGCTCGTAGAGAATACGCTGTATCTCCTGCTGTTCCTTCGCTTTTAGGACCCGGGTCTCGTTGTTTTCTTCAACGACGCCTGCGGGCTCGATAAAAATAGTCGCTCCGCTTCCGGAGGTGTCGTGGACCATTCCCTTTATTTCAGAGCGGTACTCCGCCTTTACGGGCACGCAGTAGCGCCCGTCGCGCATTGTGACTATCGGCTCCTGGAGATATTTCTGATAGGTCGGGGAATGAATCATATGGTCAAGCTGTTCCTTGACCTTCGCCTGGGAGTTGCGTATCTTGCGGCGGATTGAAGCGAGCTCCGGGCTCGCGGTGTCGCTCACTTCGTCCTCAGAAACGACGGTATAGCCTATCTTTTCCTCAAGGCGGATATTGGGCATCAGGCTTTCAAAAAGCGGGTCGAGGGAGGTCGCCTTTTCTCCCTCGTAATTGCTTCGGAAATCCTTCATCTCCCGGAGGGCTTTCAAAAAGCGCTCTATTTCAAGAAATTCCGGGAGGGAGAGAGTTGCGCCCATCTGCGCCCTTTTAAGAGAGCCGCAAACGTTCTTGACGCCCCGAAGGGTGGGTGCGCCGAAGCGCCTGCTTAGCATATGGGCGTCGGAGGTATAGTCCATCAGGCGCTTTGCTTCCCGAAGGGTCGTTTTCGGCGCCGTTTCAAGGGCGAGCCTGCGGCTGTCGTCGCAGCCGGTACAATCGGCGAGCATCGACAGTATTTTATCCAGCTCAAGAGCCCTGTAATGTCTGTTATCGGTCATTGTATTACCTCTTGAAGTCTAACTTCTATGTATTAAAACGAGCGTATCGAATTTAAAAATTCGAGGGTTGGGTAGCTTTTTTCCGTCTGTGTGACTGCGTATTTTTCCGCCGCGACGGCAAGCTCAATTTTGGCGTTTCCGCCTATTCTGAATGAAAAAAGCTGTTCCGGAGGGGCGTAAATAATATGCCTCGCGGCGAAAAAAGCGGCTTTTGAAAGACGAAGCTCGTCCTTTCCCGGGTTTTGGCGGCAATCAAGACAGGTGACCTTACCCATTCTGGTGTCAAACCAATAGGCGTCCTTCTCGTACTCGCAGCACTCGGAGCACGCCACAAGGTCCGGCGTATAGCCTATCATGCTCATGAGCCGAAGCTCAAAAATCGCTTTGAGCACCGTCGGGTCGGTTTTTCCGTTTTCGAGAAAATGGAGCGTATTGAGCAAAAGGCTGAGCACGGCTTTAGACGGTTCCTCCGCCGGAATCACGTTGAGACAGAGCTCGCAAAAATAGCTTGCGTAGGAGAGCTTATCGAGATCCTCCCTTATTCCGAAAAAAAGGCGCTCGCTTTCGGCGGAATCAAGCGTATATTTATCCCGGTTTTTAAAGAGCACGAACTCGCCGTAGCCGAGCATTGACGAAACCGCCGAAAGCTTGCTTTTCATCTTCCTCGCCCCGAAAGCATAGGCAAAAATGACTCCCCGATCCTCGGTCAAAAGGGCGAGAAGTTTGTCGTTTTCGTTATAATCCTGCGCTTTAAGGACGATTGCCTTCGTTTTTATCTGCATTTTGCGTATCCCTGTGAATCGGAAGATGAAGCTTCGGAAACTCGCCGCTTTGTTCGTCCTTTCCAACGTCCACGGGAAGCGCCGGCTTAATCTCCCCGGCGTTTATATCCGCTCCTATCTCGTTGGGGTTGGACATACGGTAGCTCAAATAATCGCTTATCTTTCCGGTTTTCTCAAAATCGTTCCAGGTTTTTTCGTTCATATCAAATACCCCGCATAAGTTATTTTCAGTATCATTTTATGATTTTGAAAGCGGCTTATGAGAGGTAATTTAAGTTATTATTTATTCGTCTTTGAAACCGAAATTGCGAAGAAGCCCCTCGCGGTTGCGCCAGTCCTCCTTGACCTTTACCCAGCACTGGAGGTTGACCTGACAGCCGAGGAAACGCTCGATGCTCGTCCTCGCCTCGGTTCCTATCTTTTTGAGCATCGCACCCTTTTTGCCAATGATGATACCCTTGTGGCTGTCTCTTTCGCAGTATATCACAGCTTCGATATCCATCATATCCTTGCCCTTGCGTTCTTTCATGGACTCGATGGAAACGGCTACGCCGTGGGGCACTTCGTTTTCAAGGTCTACGAGCATACGCTCCCTTATGAGTTCGGCGACGATTGCTCTTTCGGGCTGGTCGGTGAGGGAGTCGTCAGCGAAATAGTGGGGACCGGGTTTCGCGTAACCGTCAAGGACGTCCGTAAGAATGTCGATTCCGTCGCGCTTGAGGGCGGAAATGGGCACCACCTGTTCAAACTCGTGCTCGGCGGCGAAGGCCGCAATTTTTTCGAGCATCTCTTCCTTGTGCTCAAGGGTGTCGATTTTATTGATGCAGAGAATAGCCGGAAGGCGAAGCGCCTTGAAGCGCTCCATAAGTTCCCGCTCCGCCGGGGCGATTTCGCCTTTAGGCTCCGTTACGAGCACGGCGATATCCACGTCGGCGACGGAGTCGCCCACCTGTTTCACCATAAAGTCCGCAAGCTTGGTGCGGGGTTTATGAAGACCGGGGGTATCGATAAACACGAACTGGGTCGGGTCCTTGGTCAAAATTCCGATGATGCGGGTTCTGGTGGTCTGGGGCTTTGCGGAAACCGCCGCCACCTTTTCGCCGATGAGGGCGTTAAGAAGGGAGCTTTTTCCCACGTTCGGTCTTCCGACTATTGCCACAAAGGCTGACTTAGTTTCCATTTTATTCATTGACATAGCTGGCGTCGCGCTGAAGCCCGAGCTTCGCGAGGACGGTTTCCTCCCTTTCTCTCATATGTACCTGTTCGATTCCGCCGTTCACGTGGTCGTAACCGAGAAGGTGAAGCACGGAGTGCACCGTAAGGTAGGCGACCTCCCTTTGGAGGCTGTGACCGTACATTTCCGCCTGCTGCTCCGCTTTCTGCATCGAAATAACTATATCGCCCAAAAGGAGCGCGCCGGTCTCCGGGTTGCGGTCATAGACGCCGTTTTCGCCGAGCGGAAAGGAAAGAACGTCCGTCGCGGCGTCAACGTTTCTGAACTCGGCGTTGAGCTTTCTTATATCGTCGTTGGAAATAAAGGTTATACTTACCTCCGCCGGCTCCGAAAAGCCCTCGGTCTGGAGCACTGCCTGGCAGCAGCGGCGCATAAGAAGCCTTATCCCGGTGGGGATTTTAACCTCTTTCTGACGGTTTGATATGATAACTTTTGCGATTGCCATTATCTTTTCCTTTCTTTTCGTAATATTGTTCATATGCTTTTATAATGTTCTGCACGAGGCGGTGGCGGACGACGTCCTTTTCGGTGAACTTTATCTGCGCCACGTCCTCAACGTCCTTAAGCACGGACATCGCCTCCACAAGTCCGCTTTTCTTCACGGAGGGGAGGTCAATCTGCGTCGCGTCGCCGTTTATTACGGCTTTGGAGTTGAAACCGAGCCTTGTTAGGAACATTTTCATCTGCTCCGGGGTGGTGTTTTGCGCCTCGTCGAGGATTATAAAAGAATCGTCAAGGGTGCGCCCGCGCATATAGGCAAGGGGCGCGACTTCGATGTTTCCCTTCTCTACAAAGCGGTAATAGTTCTCCGAACCGAGCATATCGAAAAGCGCGTCGTAAAGCGGACGGAGATAGGGGTCAACCTTGTTCTGAAGGTCGCCCGGGAGAAAGCCGAGCTTCTCCCCCGCTTCAACCGCGGGGCGGGTAAGGATTATCCTGTTGACCTCCTGGTTGCGGAAGGCGCGCACCGCCATCGCAACTGCAAGATAGGTTTTTCCCGTTCCGGCGGGACCCACCGCCATCGTTATGGTGTTCTTGCGGATAGCCTCAATATACGCCTTCTGACCGAGGGTCTTTGCCTTGACCGGTCTTCCCTTCGCGGTTATACATACGCAGTCGCTCCCGATTTCCTTTACCTTTTCCTCGTTTCCCTCTTTGACAAGGGAAATGACGTAGCGCACGTTCTGGTCGCTGAGCTGTTCGCCCCGGCTTATGAGCGACAAAAGCCCCTGGACGGCTTTCCCGGCGTTCGCCACGTTTTCCGGCTCGCCGGAAATTTTAATCTGCGTTCCGCGGTTGAGAATTGCCACGCCGTATTCCTTTTCCACCAATTTTATATTTTCATCAAAGCTCCCGAAAAGCGCCACAGCGTTTTCCATCCGGTCGATATCAACTATCTGTTCCGTAGTCTCTCTCCTTTACTCAAGGGCGGTTTTCCCGCCGTTACTTTTATATAAACATAAAATACCGAATATATAGTATATCAAAAAGGGTTCTATATTTCCATTTACTATTTTAATATTTTTTCATCAAATTAAAAGGCTTTTTCGTCATATTCACTATAATTTTATTCAGTATCAGCCCAAAACTGTCCCTTTGGGCATTATTTTTCGCCGCAAACAATATAATAAACCAAAAATAATTTTTTGGGGGAATTTTATGCCTACGATATATCTCAGCCCCTCTACCCAGGAGGCAAATATTTACGTTACCGGAGGCTCGGAGGAATACTGGATGAACCTTCTTGCCGACGAGCTTGAGCCCTGGCTCAACTCCTCCGGGATAAAATACGTCCGCAACACGCCCCAGATGACCGCCGCGTCGTCCATAAGGGCGTCAAACGCCGGGAACTACGACCTTCACCTTGCGCTGCACTCCAACGCGGCGCCGGCGGAAAAATACGGCACGGCGAGGGGCATTATCGCTTTTTACGCCCCGAACAGCCGCAACGGGCAAAGGGCGGCGATGCTAATTGCCGAAAACCTTCGGAGCATCTATCCCCTTCCCGCGAAGGTGAGAGCGGAATCCACCACCTCCCTCGGCGAAGTCACGAGGACGAAAGCGCCGGCGGTGCTCGTTGAAATCGGCTACCACGACAACGTTGAGGACGCGGAGTGGATAACCTCAAACCTTGAGGCAATTGCCGAAAAGCTCGCCCTTTCGCTGACGGAATATTTCGGAATACCGCTCATTCCGCCCCAGGAGCCCCAGACCGGAAGGGTCGTCACCACCTCCGGAAGCCTCAATATCCGAAAATACCCGAACACGTCGAGCGAGGTCATCGGCACGGCGCCGAGGGGCGCCGTGCTCACGGTGCTCGGACAGTGGAACAACTGGTACGTTGTCAACTATAACGGCATTGTTGGCTACGCGAGCGCCGACTATATCCGCATAATTTAGACATTTCTCTTGATTAAAACGGAGTTTTAATGTATGATATTCTCATATTTGTTTCGGAGGGAATATCTATGGGTCTTGAGGAACTTCGCGCGGAATGTTTGAAATGTGAAAAATGCGGGCTTTGCGCCACGAGGCACAACGTCGTTTTCGGCGTCGGCAACCCGAAAACCGACGTCCTCTTTATCGGCGAGGGTCCCGGCGAAAACGAGGACCTTAAAGGCGAGCCCTTCGTCGGGCGCGGCGGTCAGCTTCTTGACAAAATGCTCTCCGTCGTTGACCTTTCAAGAGATAAAAATATTTACATCGCCAATATGGTCAAATGCCGCCCTCCACAAAACCGCGACCCGGAGGAAGAGGAGGTCGCCGCCTGCCGCCAGTGGCTTCAAAAGCAAATCGAGTTTATTGACCCGAAGATAATCGTCTGTCTCGGGCGGGTCGCGGCAATCCGCTTCATTGACCCGAATTTCAAGGTCACCAAGGAACACGGTCAGTTCTTTGAAAAAGACGGACGCCTTGTGATGGGAACAATGCACCCGGCGGCGCTTCTCCGCAACCCACACAGCAAACCTGCGGCAATGGAGGACTTCTTCGCCCTCCAGGAGAAAATAAAAGAAATTTGTCCCGGAACTTACGACAATATTTGAGCGAAAAAAACGCCCCGCAAAGCAGGGCGCTTTCATATTATTCCGGCAAAAGGCGCTTTGTCAAAACGCCGGAGATACTTTATTTATCTTTCTTACAGTTTTTACAGCAAAGCTCGTTCCCCGCAAGGAGCGCCATCATCGTGTCGCCGAGCTGGGTGAAAAGGGCGGCAAGGAAAGCGCCCTCCTCCGGAGTGAGCTTTTCGACGAGCAGGGTCGCGAGAGCCGCCGTCGCGGCTACGGTTTCTTTCGGGCACATAATATCATCCCCCCGGATATTATATGCAAGGGCAGGTTATTCCCGCTCACCGAGCTTTTTTGCGAAACAAATCACCCGTTCTACCTCGTGAAAACCCACCGAAAGGTGGAAAGCGCGGCTAGCTTCATTGTCAATAAGGCAGTCGCTGCCAAAATCGCTGCAGCCCTGTTCCCTTGCCCAGCTTTCGCAGTAGGCAAGGAGTTTTTTTGCTTCGCCGCGCCCACGGTGCCCCTCTTTTACGCATATCCCCTCGAGGTATGCGGCGGGAAGGGCGCTCGCCCCGGCGACGTAGTCGTTTCGTATCCGAACGTTCGCAAAGGCTATTACCTCGCCGTTTTCCTCGCTTACGGCGACGAGGTCCTTTTCCGAACGAAGAAGCTCCGCGAAATCCTTTTCGAGCTCTTCCGGGCTGTCGCTCCAGACCTCCGGCTCGGAGGCGAGCTTCGCGAGAGCTTTTATATCCTTTTCTTCTGCTTTTCTTATCATATTTTCCTCCGTTTTATCAAAAAAGTCCGCCTTTTGGCGGACCTTCTTTTTATCTCTTTTTCTTTCCGCCGAGGAAAAGGGCAAGCCCCGCGATAACCGCGAGGGCAAGGGCGCCGATTGCAATATAGACAACGGGCATATAATCGCCGCCGGTATTAACTGCTGCGCCGCCGTCGCCGAAAATCGACGGAGCGCCGGCAAAAGCGGAAACGGAAAGCAGAAACGGCGCCGCAAACGAAGCCGCAGCCGCAAAAAATTTCTTCATAAAAAAGACCTCTTTTCTTTTATGGCTTCCAACAGATATATATTATTAGTTTTTCAGAAAAGTGTCAATTAACATTTTGTGAACTTGGTGAAAAAGCGAAAAGGGAATTTTTCCATTTAAGAAAAATCCCCTTTCGTCCGTATATATAATACCACAAAATCGGGTAAAAATCAAGACTTGTTCTTTGCCGCGGAGCGCCGTAAACTATAGGCTCGGAGGTGTTTAATATGGAGGATTTTTCTATTGTTCCGATGGCTTCGCAGATCGACGAAGTAAGGGTCGAGCTTCTCGCCTGCAACGAAATTTCAAAGAAATCCGGGCTTGCGCTCACCGAAAAGGATATGGCGCAGCTTGTTGACGCGAGGTTCAAGGCGCTTGAGCGCACCGGGCGGGTCGAATTCGGCGGCGGGGTGCTCAAGGAACTCGTGCAGGCGTTTCACGGCTCGAAATATGTCAACGCCGAAAACTACCGGGATATTCTTGAGGAGCTCCAGGACGCTTTCTATTATTTCCGTGGGGAATGCGACGGGCTCATTTCGGACAAGGAGCTCATCGCGTTTATGCGCAAGGCTTTCGACGGCGAGGCGCACGGAGAAATTGAATACCTCGTGGGCACCTCGCTGGAGCGTTTTTGTATGAAACTTAGGGGAAAGCGGGGCGATTATCTTGACTGAATTTTTAAGCGTTTCAGACGGGCTTTCGGCAGAGGAAGCGGTGCTTCTTCACGAGAAGCTTTGGGCGCTGCTTCGGAAAACGTCGGAGGAATACACCCTTGGGAAAAGCAGCTCCGTTTCCTCCGCCGACGCTCAAAGACTCCTTGCTTCCGCCTGCTTTGTGCTCAGCGAGCACCTCAAATACAGCTGTAAAACAAGACGCGACCTTCTTTCTGAGGACATTTTCGAAGCGTTTGAGCACGGCAAAAAATGCGTGCTCAAATGCTGCGACGAGACGAGGGAGCTTTGGAAAAGCGCCTGTCTTTCCGTTCCGAAAATACCGAGCGTTTCGGTAAACGAAACGCTCAAAAGCATCGGCGAAGGGTTCTACTGCTACAACATCGACACTTTTCCGTCGGACGTTCCCTGCAGCATCACCTATCCGCTGATGAACGCCGTTCCGGAGAGCGAACTCGGAATGGAATACGTGCGCGAGTACCTTCGGCGGCTGATGCTCGAAAACTATATTTTGAGCCGCTTCGGCCCGGCGAAGGTTCGCCAGCTCCTTATCCGCGTGAGCCCTTTTTACCGCGAGCTTCTTATAAATCTTTGCGAAGCGCCGGTTCAAAACGCCGTCGGGCTGGTGGTTTTGGGCAAGGACATTTTCGGGCTTCGGATAAGTGCCGAGGAACGGAAAGAGCTTGCCGAAATTTTTTCCGCTGCTTCCGACGGGGAGCTTTCGGCGCTTCTCGACTCGGGCGCAAGGAAAGTTTCGGACTCTCTCGGACTTGAAAGCGACGGCGCCCGGGACTACCTTTGCCGCTTCGCGGCAAGCCTCGGACCGAGGATAAAAGTATCAATCGATAACGGAATGAGAGGAGTTTTTATCTGAACAATACTGGCTTTGGGCGCCTTTCGGCGCCCAATTTTTGATAATTAAATAAAATGTCTTTTAATGCGGATATTTTTGTGATAAAATTGAAGCAATATATTTTTCTGGAGGTCAATATGCCTTTTTTGCCTGTCACAAAAGAAGAAGTTAAAAAGCTCGGCTGGGACGGAGTTGACTTCGTGTTCGTAACCGGCGATGCTTACGTCGACCATCCGAGTTTCGGACCCGCTATCCTCACCCGGCTTCTTGAAAGCCGGGGCTACCGCGTGGCGGTTCTGGCGCAGCCGGACTGGAAGAGCAATTACGATTTTACCCGTTTCGGGAAGCCGAGGCTCGGCTTCCTCGTTTCCGCAGGAAACATCGACTCGATGGTTGCCCATTACACCGTCGCGAAGCGCAAGCGCCGTGACGACGCCTATTCCCCGGGCAAAAAAGCCGGTTTGAGACCCGACCGGGCGGTGACGGTTTACACAAAAAAGATAAAATCAATATATCCCGACGTTCCGGTCATCATCGGCGGAATCGAGGCTTCGCTCCGCCGCTTCGCTCACTACGATTACTGGGCGGACAAGGTGATGCCCTCCGTCCTCGTCGACTCCGGCGCGGACCTTCTCTCTTTCGGAATGGGCGAGCACCAGACCCTTGAAATTGCCGAAAGGCTCAATAACGGCGAGCCCATTTCGTCCATTCGTGACATTCGCGGAACCTGTTACCTCGTGCCGGTGAGCGAATACGAACCGGGTCCTGCGGTGGAATGTCCGAGCTTTGAAAAGGTTTGCGAAAGCAAGAAAGAATACGCCGTCGCGACCCGCAAACAGCAGGACGAACAGGACCATATACGCGGCAAGAAGATAATCCAGCGCCACGGCAAAATGATGCTCGTTCAAAACCCGCCCGCCATCGCCCTTTCAAGGGAGGAGCTTGACGAAATTTTCGATTTGCCCTATATGCGGGATTATCACCCCATGTACGAGAAACAGGGCGGCGTTCCCGCCATTGAGGAAGTGCTGTTTTCAATCACGCACAACCGGGGCTGTTTCGGCGGATGTAATTTCTGCGCCCTTGCGTTCCACCAGGGACGCTTCGTCACCTCCCGAAGCAAGGAATCCATTCTTCGGGAAGCGAACATTCTCATAAACGACCCGAGATTTAAAGGTTATATTCACGACGTGGGCGGTCCCTCCGCCGATTTCAGGCGTCCCGCCTGCGACAAGCAACTCAAATACGGGCTCTGTCCCGGGAAAAAGTGCCTTGCGCCCACTCCCTGCCCCAACCTCATAGCCGACCACAGCGAATACCTCGATATTCTTCGGGAGCTTCGGAGCCTTCCGAAAGTCAAAGCCGTTTTCATTCGCTCCGGAATCCGCTACGACTACGTTATGGCGGACAAGGACGACGCTTTCTTTAAAGACCTTGTGAAGTACCACGTCAGCGGTCACCTCAAGGTGGCGCCGGAGCATTGCAGCACGCCGGTTCTCGACTATATGGGCAAGCCCCACATCGACACTTATGTAAAATTCCAGAAACGCTTTATGGAGCTCACCCGCTCGGCGAAAAAGGAGCAGTACCTCGTTCCCTATCTTATGTCCTCCCACCCGGGAAGCACGCTCAAGGACGCGGTCGCCGTCGCCCAGTTCCTCAAGAAAAACGGAATCCGCCCGGAGCAGGTGCAGGACTTTTACCCCACTCCCGGAACGGTTTCCACCTGTATGTTCTACACAGGGCTCGACCCTTACACCATGAAAGAGGTGTATGTTCCCACTTCGCCCGAGGACAAGGCAATGCAGAGGGCGCTTTTGCAATACTATATTCCGGAAAACGCGGACGTAGTCCGCAAGGCTTTACACAAAATTCACCGGGAGGACCTCATCGGAAACGGCGAAAACTGCCTTGTCCGGGAGGATTTCCGAATGAAAAATATTGCCGACAAAAGCGGACGTTATTTTCCGAAAAGTTCCGGCAATAATAAAAAGGTGAATAATAAAGCAAAGAAGGCAAAGCGCAGATGATATTTTTAAGGTCGGTTTTGGGTCTCATAATTGCCGGGGCGGCTTTTTACGGGCTGTTTCTCGGCGGGAGCATGAAGGACCCGAATCACCGGCGCAATCTTGTTGCGTACTACACGAATATGAGCAACATCGTCGTGCTCATTTTTCAGCTCTCGGTGCTCATTTCGGGGCTGTTCCCGGAAAGCGGATTTTACGCTTTCACGCAAAACGGAATTTTACAGTTTTGCATAATGAATATGATACTCGTCACTTTCCTCGTCTATCATTTCATTCTCTACCCGGCAATCATTATTAAAAAAGAAGCCCTTACCGACGCCGAAAGGGAGGCGGGAAAACTCACCCCCAACAATATTTGCGTCCATTATATCGTTCCCTTGGGCTCCGTTTTATACTGGCTCGTTTTCGCAAACAAGGATATTCCGTTTTTGAGCACGGTGCTCTGGCTTTTGATTCCGACAGCGTATTTCATTTTCATTCTCATAAGAGCCGTGCTCAAAATCAATATTTACGGAAAGGACACGCCTTACCCCTATTTCTTCATTGACAAAAACCTCATCGGTACGAAAAATTTTGTAAGAAGCGTAGTTGCCTGCTTCGCCGTGTTTTTCGGAATCGGGTGCGTAACCTTCGTTGTGAGCCTTATTTTGAGATAAAAAGCGGGAGGGCATTGCCCTCCCGCCTTAAAAAAATCAGTTTTTCTTCGTCCGGTAAAGAAAGAGCTTTTTCATAAAGAAGTTCCAGAAAAGGACTATTACCGCGGCGACAGCTTTTGAAATCATATAGTACCAAAAGAGCTTTTCGGTAAATACCCACATCAAAAACTCCGTTATCCCGAGCCCGATGACCGTTATTACGGCAAAGACGGCGAACTCCTTTATCTTTTCGCTGCCCTCGTTCTTTTTGCTGAAAACCAGCCATTTCGAGAGGGCGAAGTTCACGCAAAGACCGAAAGTAAAGGAAAGTATTCCCGAGATAAGGTAATGCACCCCGAGCTCGGTAATTACATAGAGCGCGGCGGAATCCGCCACGAAGGAAGCTCCGCCGACGAAAACGTAGCGGAAAAGCTGGAGAAAGGTGTCATCGGTTTTTTCAAGGAAAATCCCTTTGAAATCGCCTTTTTTAAGTAAATCGAAAAACTTTTTCAAAATTTTTTGCCTCTTTAATTTTGTAGTCTTTTTCTATTTTATATTTTTCGGGACACAAAATCAAGTGCCCGGAGGAAGGAGGATTTTTTCTTTTTGGAACGGCTCGACAAAATAATTTCATCAAGGACCGCCCTTTCCCGAAAGGAAGCCAAGGGTTTCATTTCCGGCGGAAAAGTTTCGGTAAACGGGGCGGTAATAAAATCCTCCGAATATAAAGTGTCGGAAAACGACGAAATTCTTCTCGACGGGAAGAAAATAAGCGGAAAAGAGCACTTATATATTGTGCTCAACAAACCCGAGGGCTACGTTTCCGCAACGGAGGACCAGGAGCAGAAAACCGTCCTTGAGCTCGTCCCGCCGGAGCTTTCCCGAAAAGGGCTCTTTCCCGCCGGGCGGCTCGACAAGGACACAACGGGGCTTATGATAATAACCGACGACGGCGAATTCGCCCACGATATTCTCGCTCCGCGAAAGCATGTTTCAAAGTCCTACGCCGTGACCATCGACCTTCCGGTGACGGAGGAGATGAAGCGTGGCTTTGAAAACGGAGTGGAGCTTATCGACGGGGTCTGTAAACCCGCTTTGCTCGAAATTACCGGCGAACGGACCGCCACCGTCACTCTCTCGGAGGGGCGGTACCACCAGATAAAGCGGATGTTCGGCTGCTTCGGGGCGAAGGTCACGAAGCTCCACAGGCTCTCCGTCGGCGGATTTCATCTTCCGGAGGATCTGTCCCCGGGCAAATGCCGGGAAATTACCCCCGGGGAACTTGAACTTATAAAACAAACAAAAACGGCTGAAACAAGGTGACAAAATGATACTCTACACTGTTATCCCCTGCTACAACGAGGAGGAAGTCCTTCCCCAAACGGCGGAGATACTTTCAAACAAATACCGCGCGCTCATTGAGGCGGGGCTCATCTCAAAGGAGAGCCGGATACTTTTCGTTGACGACGGCTCGAAGGACAGAACCTGGGAGATGATTTCAGACTATCACGGCAAAAATCCCTTTTTCTCCGGGGTGAAACTGAGCCGCAACCGCGGGCACCAAAACGCTCTTTTCGCGGGACTTATGGAAGCGGCGAAATGCTGCGACGCTGCGGTCTCCATCGACGCGGACCTTCAGGACGACGTTGACGCCATCGACAAAATGATAGTCAAATTCAACGAGGGCTGCGACGTTGTTTACGGAGTTCGCGACAAGAGGGACAGCGACAAATTTTTAAAACGCTTTACCGCCGAGGGGTATTACCGCGTTATGAAATTTTTCGGCGCGAACGTAATTTTCAACCACGCGGACTTCCGTCTTATGAGCAAAAGGGCTATTGAGGCGCTTTCGGAGTTCGGCGAGGTCAACCTCTTCCTTCGGGGAATGGTGCCGATGCTTGGGTTCAAAAACGGCGTCGTTTATTACGAGCGCCGTCCCCGCCTTGCGGGCGAAAGCAAATACACGGTCAAAAAAATGCTCGACCTTGCCTGGAACGGAATTACCTCTTTCAGCACGCGCCCCATTGATATGATTCTTTTCGGCGGGCTTTTCGTTTCCGGCGCCGCCCTTTTCGCGATGCTCGTTTTCCTGGTTCTTTTGATTTTCGGAATTTCCGTCGGAGGAACTGGCTGGATAATCGCGTCGGTTTTCCTTTGCTGCGGAACGAACCTCGCAGCTCTGGGAGTTGTGGGCGAATACGTCGGAAAGGCATATATCGAAACGAAGCACAGACCGAAATACATTATTGAAGAGATAATTAAATAAATCCAGAAAAGACCGCCCCCCGTGGGCGGTCTTTTTAACTGTGACTGAGTTTTTGAGAAGCGCTTTTATTAGCAGCTAATTTATATGTATTTTTTACAGTAAGAGGCAATATAAATTTTATTATTTTGCAGTTTAAAAACAGGTTTCGGACTTAAAATCCGGGACTTTTTAATTTCATTAAAAATTTTTTAATATTCTAATTGACTTTAAAGTGTTAGGGTGGTATTATAATAAATATTTTAACGCATTATTGCTTTAAATAAGTACTGATGAAAGGGGCGAAAAAATGTGGCAAAATACATAATCAAGCGTATTTTTCTTGCGATAGTTACTATTTTTGTAATTTGTGCAATCACATTTTTTGCTATGCATGCTGTTCCGGGCGGTCCTTTTAACTCCGAAAAAGCTTTGAGCGAAGCCACTATTGCGGCTCTTGAAGCTCGTTACGGATTGGATAAGCCCGTCGGCGAGCAGTTCGTAAACTATCTTAAACAGGTTATTTTCAACGGCGATTTCGGCGTTTCCCTTAAAAACGGACGCGAAATCTCCGCAATCATAGGCGAGTCCTTCCCGATTTCGGCGAAGCTCGGTCTTATGGCCATGGCGGTGGCTCTCGTTTGCGGAACCGTTTTCGGCTGTATTGCCGCACTTATGAGGAACAAGCTTCCGGACCGTGTCATTATTTTCTTCTCAACTCTTTTCACGGCGGTTCCGAGCTTCGTTCTTGCAACGCTTTTGCTCCTTGTTTTCTGTATCCAGCTCGAATGGTTCCAGGTTTGGAGCGTTAACTCCCAAAACTACCTTCTCCCGGTGATTGCGCTTGCGGCATATCCGATGGCGTACACCACCCGTCTCGCGAAAACGAGTATGCTTGACGCCCTCGGTCAGGACTATATCCGCACCGCCAAAGC
Source organism: Oscillospiraceae bacterium (assembly GCA_016296485.1). Taxonomy (GTDB): domain Bacteria; phylum Bacillota; class Clostridia; order Oscillospirales; family Ruminococcaceae; genus UMGS1668. The sequence continues at coordinate 2,986 of JAEDJF010000008.1, read as the reverse complement.
GAAAGGCGTAAGCAAATGGAAAGTCATTTTCAAACACGCGCTTCGTAACTCCCTTATCCCCGTCATCACCTATGCCGGACCGCAAATTGCTTACATAATCACCGGCTCCATGGTCGTTGAGACCATCTTCACCGTCGGCGGACTCGGAAGCAAGTTTGTAAGCGCCATCAACAACCGCGACTACACCCTCATTATGGCGACAACGATTTTCCTTGCAGCCCTTATGGTAGTTGCAAACCTCATATGCGACATCCTCTACAAAGTAGTCGATCCCCGCATTCAGTACGATTAACGAAGGGAGATTAAAATGGAAAACGAAAACAACCTCCCGAAAAAAAATATTTTAAGCGCTCAAATCGACCTCAGCAAATTTGAGCCCGCCACCGAAGAAGAAAAACGTCAGCAGGACGTTATGAGCAAGAGCACCACCTTTTTCCGCGACGGTATGAGAAAGCTTTTCAAAAACCCTCTTGCGGTGCTCAGTATTGTTCTTCTTTCAATTATTATCGTTGTTATTGTCGTCGCTCCGATGATTGTTCCCTATGAGTATTCCGAAATCCTTTCCGTCAACGGAAAGCGCGACAAGGGCGCAAAAAACCTCGCTCCCTTTGAATACAGCGAAATGGAGCAGCAATACATTGCAAACGGCGGCGAAAGATTCCCTCACATTTTCGGAACCGACGAACAGTGCCGCGACTATTTCATCCGCGTCATCTATGGCACCCGCGTTTCCCTTTGCGTCGGCTTTTTCGCCAGCATTATAGTACTTATCATCGGCGTTATTTACGGCAGCATTTCCGGCTATATCGGAGGAAAGGTTGACCTTATTATGATGCGTATCGTCGATATAATCTATTCCCTTCCCGATATGCTGATGGTAATACTTCTTTCCGTCGTGCTCAACGAGGTGCTCGTCTTTAAAGCCGGCTCAACGCTTGCAAAACTCGGCACCAATATGATTTCCCTTTTCATCGTATTCGGACTTCTCTACTGGGTAGGTATGGCGCGTCTTATCCGCGGACAGATACTCTCAATCAAAGAGAACGACTACATACTTGCGGCGAAGGTCGTCGGCGCAAAATCGAGCCGAATCATCCGTAAGCACATCCTTCCCAACTGCATCTCCGTAATTATCGTTTCCACCGCTTTGCAGATTCCCTCCGCAATCTTTACCGAGAGCTACCTTTCCTTCATCGGACTCGGCGTTCGCGCCCCGATGCCCTCCCTCGGTTCCCTTGCAAACGCGGCGCGCGAAGGACTCCAGTCCTATCCTCATAAGCTCGTTTTCCCGGCGCTTATGATTTGTCTTGTCGTATTGTCCCTTAACTTGCTTGGCGATGGTCTCCGTGACGCATTCGACCCGAAACTGAAGAGGTGATTGGAATGCAGGAATATGAACATCTTTTAAGCGTAAAAAATCTTCACACCTCCTTCTTCACCGAAAACGGCGAGGTACAGGCGGTAAACGGCGTCTCTTTTAACCTTGACGCCGGAAAGGTACTCGGTATCGTCGGAGAGTCCGGCTCGGGCAAATCCGTCACCGCGTACTCCATTATGCAGATACTCGCGGACACCGGTAAAATCGTCGAAGGCGAAATTTACTACAAGGGCGAGGACATTTCCAAATGGAACGAAGCAAAAATGCGTACTTTCCGTGGAAAATGCTGCTCAATAATTTTCCAGGATCCTATGACCTCCCTCAACCCGGTGTTCACCATCGGAAATCAGCTTATTGAGGCCATCAATATCCACTCCAAAAAGAGCAAGGAGGAAGCCAGGGCAAGGGCCATTGAGATGCTCCAGCTCGTCGGAATCAACGAGCCGGAAAAACGTCTTAAACAGTATCCTTTCGAGCTCTCCGGCGGTATGCGCCAGCGTGTAATGATAGCTATGGCGCTCGCCTGCGAGCCCGACATACTCATTGCCGACGAGCCCACCACCGCTCTTGACGTCACCATTCAGGCGCAGATACTCGAGCTTATGCAGGATCTTCAGAAAAAGCTCGGAATGGCGATTATAATGGTTACCCACGACCTCGGTGTTATCGCCGAGCTTTGCGACGAGATTGTCGTAATGTACGGCGGTCGTTTCTGTGAGCGCGGAACGGCGGACGAGATTTTCTATAATCCCCGCCACGAGTACACGAAGGGACTTCTTCGCAGTATTCCGAACATCAACAATATGAAGGAACGCCTCGTTCCCATCGCAGGCACTCCTATCAATATGCTCAATATGCCGAAGGGCTGCGCTTTCTGCGCCCGGTGCGACTCGGCAATGAAAATTTGCCTTGAGCAGGTTCCGGAGGAACGCTTCATCAACGAAAACCATAAGGCTTCCTGCTGGATAAACACCCGTGACAACGTAGGTTACATAGATTTGCCCGAAAAAGAGGAAGGAGGAGAAACATGAGCGAATATTTGCTGGAGGTTGAACACCTTAAACAGTACTTCCCCGTCCGCACCGGTTTTTCCAAAACCGTTCCCCTTAAAGCGGTGGATGACGTTTCTTTCTGCATCCGCCCCGGCGAAACCCTCGGTCTTGTCGGCGAGTCCGGCTGCGGTAAAACCACCGTCGGACGCTCCATTTTGAGACTTTACGAGCCCACCGGCGGCACGGTCAAATTTAACGGAGAAGAGGTAACGAAGAAAAACATAAACTCCCTTCGCAAGGAGATGCAGATGGTTTTCCAGGACCCCTATTCCTCCCTTGACCCCCGCTCCACCGCCGAGGACATCATCGGCGAGCCCCTTGACGTTTACCACCTCTATTCCAACCGCAAAGAGCGCAGGGAGAAGATTCTCGAGCTTATGGAATACGTCGGGCTCAACGCCGAACACGCCACCCGTTACGCCCACGAGTTTTCCGGCGGACAGAGACAGCGTATCGGCATTGCAAGGGCTCTTGCGGTGAACCCGAAGTTCATCGTCTGTGACGAGCCGGTTTCCGCTCTTGACGTTTCGATTCAGGCGCAGGTCATCAATATGTT
>JAEDJF010000079.1 GCA_016296485.1 Oscillospiraceae bacterium | reverse complement strand
TATGGAACCGAATACCTCCCCGAAACGCCTAACCAGTATAAATCCCGCAAAAGCGCACAGGATGCGCATGAGGCGATCCGCCCCACCTCGCTGGAGCGTACGCCCCAATTCCTCAAAGAATATTTGCAGTTCATTTACTGTTTTTTTATCGGGTTTTATTGTTCTTTGCTTTCCATCCGAATAATAAAGTACAGCGTAAGTTTTATCCTTGCTGCTCCCGTCTTTTGCCGATTCAAGGTCAAGTTCCGCACATTTTTCCGCAATTTCTTTCCAAATATCTTCTCCTACATAAGTGCATAGCGATGACGGAACTCCGTCTTTACCGAAATATGAAAAGAAATACCATTCCTCTTCGTTTTTCACCGTGCATTGATAGGAAAAATCACTCGCTTTTCCCGAATGGGAATCTCCTCGTGATATAAAAAATCCGTTCAGCTCAGGAGCATCATAATAAACTATTTCTCTTCCGATAGGGTTAGCAATCTCCTCCAAAAGAGTAAACAGCGTCGTAAATCTTCGGTCATTAGGACTGTGATAACTTATGCGTTCCTCTTTTCCCTCGTTTTCCCAGGTCAGATAAAAAGAAAAAGTACCTCCTCCGTCAACTGTACCGGGAAAAGGCTTCCATTCCTTTTCGAAATGTCTCTCCTCCAAAACAGGAAAAATTGCAAGCACCGCTTCTTCCAGCTCGTGCCATTGTTCGCTGTCGATCGGGATATTTTCTTTATCAACATATTCATATTCTGTTGTTGAGAAAAACCTTGTGTACAAAACTTGTTCCGGTATTACATCAACCGAAAAATCGTCCCCATAAACCATTCCGTTTGTTTGCGAATATTCAATTCGCGTAAGCCGTCCTTCGGGCTCCGTTTTTTTATTCATTGCTTCCGACTCCTTTTCGCTGCAGCCAAAAAAGATGACGCAGCACAAAATAAAAACAACAAAAAACAGGCATTTTCGTTTCGCTTTACTCATTTTTGCCGTCCTCCTTAAGACTCACCAAGACTCCTTTTGAGCGCATTATCCGTATGTATTTATATATAAAGTATAGCTGTTTCTCAATTTCAGTGCATCTATCAAAAGATAGAGAAGCTAAGAATCGTGACCAAAAAGCTTCGCAAAATTCCTTTCTCTCCCAGGCGTCTACTGCGCTCATTGTTCCTATTTTTCCATAATGAAATTTTCCCTCTTTTCAAAAAAACAGAAAAGCAAAGCTTTTTGCGGAATTTTGCCTTATTTTCTTGCTCTTTATCACATTTATTTATAAAAAAATAAGATTTTTGCCCGTAAACACTTGCATTTTTTGATAACATCTGATAAAATATGAACGTTGACTTTCTGAAAGATCAAAGGAGGTGCCACTATGGCAAAATGTGATTTCTGCGGAAAAGGTGTTACCTTTGGTATCAAAGTGTCCCACTCCCACAGACGTTCCAACAGAACCTGGAAAGCTAATGTCCGTCGCGTAAAAGCTCTTGTTGACGGTAAACCCTGCCACGTATACGCTTGCACTCGCTGCCTGCGTTCCGGCAAAGTCACCCGCGCAATCTGATTTATTTGATAATTTAGCTTGATTTTACCCCTGCTGCAAAGCTGCAGGGGTGTTTTCAGTGTCTATCTGTAAAAAGTTCCGGAACAAAAAATGACGGCTGATCCAATCAGCCGTCATTTTTTATTTATCTTCTGATTCTTCGTTCTCCTGCTGTTCCTCCAGGGACGGGTCCGGGTCCTCGCCGCCGTTCATAATTATGTATATCCGTTTTCCGCCGAAAAATGCTATAAGAAGCGGGAACACGGCATACATCAGAAAAGTCGGCAAAAGGTCGCCCCTCTCCCCTTTCGGCACGGAGAAATACATTCCGAGCCCGAGCCAGATAAAGAAAGCAAACACCACGACGGTTATCACCAAGGTTGTCACTATCTTTTTCGTTTTTGGGGAAAGCTCGGGTTTTTCAAATTTTATTTTTTTCTTTTCATTGCCCATTTTTCTCATTTTTCCTGTCTCCAAAGAAATTCTCAGTTCCGGTACGGAAACGCGCTATATTTTCACGGTGCGCATAGAAAGTAAGCGCCGCAAGAACGAGCGAAAACAGCGTATCGGGGATCACAGTAGACGCCATGTCTCTTCCCTGCAAATAGAGCACGAGGAAGGTGAGAACGGGATAGAGAGCCGCTCCGCAAAGGGACACGGCGGAAACTATCCTTATTACAAACAGCATCGGCACAAGACCCACGAGGAGGGTACAGAAAACCATCCAGTTGAGCACGAGCATCGCTCCGAAGGCCGTTGCGACGCCCTTTCCGCCTTTGAACTTAAAATAGAGGGGGAAAATATGACCCACCACCACGAAAAGCGCTGCGACGTAGCCCATATCGAAGGGCAGCTCAAAGCTTTCCACAGCTTTTCTCGCGAGGGCGACAGCGAGGGCGCCTTTAAAAAAGTCCCCGCCGAAGGTATATGCCGCCGCCTTCCTTCCGAAGGTGCGGAGCATATTCGTCATTCCGGCGTTTCCGCTGCCGTAATTTCTTATATCCCTCAGCTTATGATATTTAGAGATAATTATTGCCATATTGAAGCTTCCTACGAGGTAGGAAGCCAGCGCTACCACGGCGCAGATGAGAATAATCGAGCTTAAATTTTCCAAGGTATCTCCTCCGGGAAAAAGATTAGCCCTTGTCTTTTCCTCTCTCGCGCACAACGATCTTTATCGGAGTACCGGTAAGACCGAAGGTCTCCCTTATCTGGTTCTCGATATACCGCTGGTAAGAGAAGTGGAAAAGGTCGGAACGGTTACAGAAAACAACAAACGTCGGCGGCTTTGCCGAAGCCTGGGTAATGTAATAGAGTTTAAGGCGCTTGCCCTTGTCGGACGGGGGCTGCACCTTTGCGGTGGCGTAGGAGAGCATATCGTTGAGCATACCGGTTGAAATTCTGCGGCAGTTCTGCTCATAGGTCGAAATGATAAGCTCAAAGAGTTTATCCACTCTTTGTCCGCTGAGGGCGGAAATAAAGACGAAGGGAGCGTAGGACATAAAGCTGAAGTCATTCTGGAGCTTCTTTGTGAACTCGCTCATAGTGTTCGTTTCTTTTTCCACGGCGTCCCATTTATTTATAGCGATGACGCAGGCTTTTCCCTGTTCGTGGGCGTAGCCCGCAACCTTGCTGTCCTGCTCGGTGAAACCCTCGGTGGCATCTATCATAATTACGCAGACGTCGCTGCGGTCCACAGCCATGTAGGAGCGAAGAACGCTGTATTTTTCGACGTTGTCGTCCACCCTGCTCTTGCGGCGGATACCGGCGGTGTCGATGAGCACGAATTTTCCGTACTTGTTTTCGACCTCGGTATCGGTGGCGTCACGGGTGGTTCCGGCGACGTTCGATACAATCATTCTCTCCTCGCCGGAAATGCGGTTCACAAGGCTGCTCTTTCCGACGTTAGGTTTGCCGATTATGGCAACTTTAATCGTATCGTCGTCCTCCTCTTCCTCGCTCTCGAAGTCGATATACTTGAAGCATTCGTCGAGGAGGTCGCCGGTGCCGTGACCATGGACGGAGGAAACAGCTATCGGGTCGCCGAGACCGAGGTTATAGAACTCGTAAAATTCGGCGGGCGGCTCGCCGAGGCGGTCGCATTTATTTACGCAGAGCACCACAGGCTTGCCGCTTTTGAGTAGCATCGAAGCGATGTCCGCGTCGTTGGCAGTCACGCCGGAGGCAAGGTCGGTAACGAGAATTATGACGTCCGCGCTTTCAATAGCGACGTTCGCCTGCTCACGCATTTTTGAAAGGATACCGTCGTCGGTCTTGGGCTCGATACCGCCGGTATCCACAAGCATTACCGTATGGCTGAGCCACTCGCACTCGCTGTAAATACGGTCCCGGGTTACGCCGGGGGTATCTTCGACGATTGCAAGTCGCTTACCGGTAAGCTTATTGAAAAGAGTGGACTTGCCGACGTTCGGGCGACCCACTATCGCAATTATCGGTTTTGACATATTTTATTTCCTCCAAACGGATTTTATCCGTATATTAACTCACATTCGTCCTCTGCTTCTTCCCCGAGAAGAGCGCAGAGGAATTTATATCCGTCGTTCGGTACCATCTGTACCGGGACGCCGAGCCTTTCGGAAACGGCGTCGGGGGTCATATCGTCTATGAAGCAGTCGTGCTCATATCGAAGGGTCGTTTCACAGATGAGCACGGCGTCGCCGTTTTCCCTATCCTTTAGCTGCTCGGCTATGTCGCCTCCGGTAAGGAGCCCCGTGACGGTTATTTTCTCACCGAAGAAATTATTCTCAATTGGGAGAACGTCGATTTTAAGCCCATTGTAGCGGCTTTCAGCCGCATCTGCAAGCTCCCTTATAAGAGCAAACGCCGCTTTTCCCGTGGGAATAGTAACTTTTCTTCTGTATTCCTTCGGCGGGAAATATTCAAAGGCTTCATAGAACTCGTGTTTAAGAAGGGCGCAGAGCCCTACGCCGTCCTCAAGCTGGGTAAATTCGCCGTAGTACTCGTACTCCGGGAACGGAAGTCCCGCTTTGATAAAGAACTCGTCGGCGGCGTAGAACACCGGGTCGCCGCGCTCGGCAAGCATTTTCTCCCTGAACTCGTCCACGATTGAGATTACCTCAAGGGAGCTCTCCTTGTTGAAAGGCGTCAGCTTCGGAAGATTTTCGCGGCATTTTGTGAGTCCCACCGGGACGCAGACCGCACTTTCCACCGCGGGACCGAGCTTTGCGACCTCGCTGAAGCTGAAGCGGAGCTCGTCGCCGTCGTTTATCCCGGGACAGAGCACGAACTGAAGATGGAGGGTTATTCCCGCTTCGGCAAGGCGTTTAAGATAAGCAAGGGACGTCGCCGCGTGGGGGTTTTTCATCATCTCAACCCGAAGCTGCGGGTTCATCGTATGAACGGAGACGTTTATCGGGGAAAGGTGCATTTTTATGATTCGGTCAATGTCCTCTTTTTCGAGGTTCGTGAGGGTCACGTAGTTCCCGAAAAGGAAGCCGAGGCGGGAATCGTCGTCTTTAAAATAGAGGGTCTCGCGCATATTGGGCGGCATCTGGTCAATAAAACAGAAGATGCACTTATTTTTGCAGCAATGCTCCTTGTCCATAAGGTAGGTTTCAAAGTCAAGACCCAGCTCGTCATACTCCGGCTTTTTGACGGACACCGTGTGGTGCTCGCCGTCAAGACCGATTATTTCGATTTTTAGACTTTTGTCAATCATATAGAACCGGTAGTCCAAAACGTCCTTTATGGCGTTACCGTTTATTGAGACAATGCTCTCGCCGGGAAGTATTCCCGCTTTTTCCGCGGGGCTGTTCTTTTCAACAGATGAAATTACAAAAGACAAGGCGCGCCCTCTTTTCAAAAAATATCTTAAAATATATTATAACAAATAGAGTTTTGGTTTTCTACTGTTTTTTTATTATTGCGGCGTGTAAAACCTTTGTAAAAAAATATTTTTTACTCTTTATAGATAAAATGCCGCACTCCGCCGCCGGGGCTCAAAAGAAACTCCTTACAGTTTTCGGGATATATTTCAAGACCCGGTATTTCATCAAGGGAAACCCAGTGAAACTCCATATCAAAGCTGCGTCCCTCGATATGCTCCTTCGCCGCAAAAACTCCGTCCCTTGGCGTGCTCCCGTCCGTGATTTCCACCGAGTAATAAAGGCAAATCTGGTGGCAGGGTCTGTTGCCCCAAGGAAAAAACACCTCTCCCACCCATCTGAGTTCGCCGACGGAAATATCCCCGCCGATTTCCTCTTTGAATTCGCGTATCAGCGTTTCGGCGTTAGTTTCGCCGAAGGCGGCGTGACCGCCGGGAAAGGCAAATCCGGGGTCGTTCGTCGCCTTTTGAAGAAGTACTTTTCCGTTTTGAACACAGATTCCGGCGACGCGGTATGAAAATACGCCGTCCTCGGTTTTAAAAAGTATATCGCTCATTTTTTGCCCTCCAATTAAACGTCGGGAACAAAAAAGAGAGGGCTTTTGACCCTCTCCTGTTTTGCAAAGATTATGCTTCTTCGACTTTGACGATTTCTCTGCCTTTGTAGTATCCGCAGTTTTTGCACACTACATGCGGGGTTTTGAGTTCGCCGCACTGGGGGCATCTGCAGAATGCAGGGGCTGAAATCTTCCAAACATTGGAACGTCTTTTATTCTTTCTTGCTTTTGAAACCTTTCTCTTCGGTACCGCCATGGTGAAAGCACCTCCTTAACAGAATTACTTCTTAGCTGTCGAGCAGCATTTTTAATTTTTCAAGGCGGGGGTCAACCTGCTTCGTGTTGCAGTTGCAGGTCGTTTCATTGAGATCCGCGCCGCATACCGGGCAAAGCCCTTTGCACTCCTCGCGGCAGAGAAGCTGGAAAGGAAGCTCAAGGGTGACGTCAGTCATCACAAGTTCGTCCATATCTAAAGTTCCGGTTGGAACGAGAATATAGTCGTCATTTTCATCGCCGGAAGAAAGCTCCCGGGCGAGCCAATGCTCAAACTCATATTCCTCTTCTCTTGACGTTCTCTTTCCGCATCTGTCACAATTATATTCAAGCACAGCGGTAGCCCTGTACTTCAATGTAATTATGCCGGAACGGTTTTTGAAAACGCCGCTTAACCGCACAGGGGAAGAAAAAATTTTCTGCCCCCAGATGTCCACCCCGGAGAGGTCAACCTCCCCGCTGAGCGGAATCTCAGTGCCTGGCGCGTCGAACAATTCTTTA
>JAEDJF010000078.1 GCA_016296485.1 Oscillospiraceae bacterium | reverse complement strand
GGTCAAGGTCCCGCCCTACCGCAGCGGGTGCGCGGCAAGGCGCGCGGATAATTTCCGTCCCTGCGGGGCGCGCATCGGCGCAAATATTCTTATTTCTGCTTGTAAAACCGCTTTTGCTGTGATAAAATAATAAAATACGTTTATTATTCTTTATGGAGGAATTCTATGGCAAGTCTTAAAGAAGAAATTTCCCGGAGGAGGACCTTCGCGATAATCTCCCACCCGGACGCCGGCAAGACCACCCTTACCGAAAAGTTCCTGCTCTACGGCGGGGCTATTGCCCAGGCGGGCGAGGTCAAGGGCAAAAAAGCGAAAGCCGCCACTTCCGACTGGATGGAGATTGAAAAACAGCGCGGCATTTCCGTCACCTCCTCCGTGATGCAGTTCCAGCACGACGGCTACTGCGTCAACATCCTTGACACCCCGGGACACCAGGATTTCTCCGAGGACACCTACCGCACCCTTATGGCGGCGGACTCCGCCGTGATGGTTATCGACGGCGCCAAGGGCGTCGAGCCCCAGACGAGAAAGCTCTTTAAGGTCTGCGCCATGCGCCACATTCCGATTTTCACCTTCATCAACAAGATGGACAGGGAGACCAAGGACCCCTTCGACCTTTGCGAGGAGGTGGAGCGCGAGCTCGGAATCGACACCTATCCCGTCAACTGGCCCATCGGCTGCGGCAAGGAATTCGCCGGGGTCTACGACCGGGAAAAGAAACACATTCTTTTCTTCGACCCGGAGGGCAGAAGCAAAAAAGCCGGCGCCATCGAGGTGGAGCTTTCGGACCCTGCTGTTGCGGAGCACATCGGCAATAGCCGCTGGGAACAGCTTCGGGACGACGTTGAGCTTCTCGGCGCCGGGCGCGACTTTGATATGGAGGCTGTGCGAAACGGCTCCCTTAGCCCCGTTTTCTTCGGCTCGGCTCTCCAGAGCTTCGGCATCGAGCCCTTTCTCGAAGCCTTCCTCAAGATGACCACCCCGCCCATTCCCCGCGTTGCGGACTGCGGCGAAATCGACGTCTTCTCCGAGGATTTTTCCGCCTTCGTCTTTAAAATCCAGGCGAATATGAACAAGGCGCACCGGGACCGCCTGGCGTTTATGCGAATCTGTTCCGGCAAATTCGAGCGCGACGCGGAGGTTTTCCACGTCCAGGGCAACAGGAAAATGCGCCTTGCCCAGCCCCAGCACATTATGGCGGCGGAGCGCGAGATAATCGACGAAGCCTACGCCGGGGACATCATCGGCGTTTTCGACCCGGGCGTATTTTCCATCGGCGACACCATCACCGTCCCGGGCAAAAAATTTAAGTTCTCCGGAATTCCCACCTTTGAGCCGGAGCATTTTATGAACGTCCGTCCGAAGGACACCATGAAGCGCAAGCAGTTCATCAAGGGCATCGAGCAGATTGCCCAGGAGGGCGCAATCCAGATTTTCAAGATTCCGGGTCTCGGAATGGAGGAAGCGATAATCGGCGTCGTCGGAACGCTCCAGTTCGACGTCTTCCGCTACCGCATGCAGAGCGAATACGGGGTGGAGCTCTATATGACTCCCCTCCCCTATGAGCACCTTCGCTTCATTCTCGAGAGCCCCTGTCCCGTCAAGGACCTGGACCTTGCCACCGGCACCAAGGTGCTGGAGGATTACCGGGGTCACAGCGTTCTCGTTTTCAGCGGACTTTGGGCGCTCAGCTATATGGAAAAACAAAACCCCGGTCTCGTCGTCTCCGAGGAGCTTCGGGTTTAAGCAAAAAAAATAAAAGCACCGCTTTTGCGGTGCTTTTTTTGTTTATTACTCGTCTTCGGCTATGCGCTCCGTCTCGTTTATTCTGAAGGAGAGGGTCATAAGGCTTTCGGTGAGGTGGACGTTCTGGACCTTGATGTTTTCGCTTGAGCGAAGGTCCGCCGGGGCGAAGTTCCAGACTCCTTTTACGCCGCCGGCAGCGGCTTTTTCAAGGATACTCTGGGCAACGTCCGCCGGGGTCGTTATAACGACTATATCCACCCGGTTTTCCCGAAGGTAATCCTCAAGGGCGGAAACGTTGAGAATCGGAATCCCGTTAATCTGCATTCCCTCGAGCATCAGATTGCTGTCGAAAACGGCGTCGATAAAGAAATTGTCCCTGTTGAAATCCTGAAAGCTGATTATCGCCCGTCCGAGGTTTCCCGCTCCGACCACCACCATATGGTGCTCGTCTTTGATTCCGAGTATGGTTCCCAGCCAGTTTTTGAGCACGGAGGTACTGTACCCGTCAACTCCGCCGCAGGCAAAGAAATCCTGTCTCACCTGGGCGCTGGTGTTGCCGACCCTTTCGGCAAGCTGCATGGAGGTTACGCTTTGTATACCCTGCGCCTCCATGGCGCAAACGTGGCGGTAATACGTCGGAAGGCGGCGGGCAACGGCGTCCGAAACCGCTTTGCGGGAGCTGTCTTTCTTTCCCATTTCTCTTTGCTTCCTCCTAAATTTCGGCGCCCGACCGCTGCCGGCGCCAAGCTAACGTTATTATTATAATATTAATCTTCCCGAAAGGTCAATAACAAAAATCGCAAAACTGCCGTATTTTGGCTGTTAAAATATAAACTTTTTATACATATTTTAAAGTTTTCCCCGGCGAAACGCGGCGGCGGGGCGTTTCCTTGCATGGCGCGCTGTGTATTTATACATTGCTTTTTGCAAGCCCGCCGTCCTTTTTTCCGGGGCGCCGGGCGCCCTTTCGCCTTGTTTAAACCTTGTTTATTGTGCAGATTACATAAAAGCCGCCCGCCGTTTCCCGCCATAACGGACAAAGTATAAAAATGAATAAATATTCGTAAAAAGCCCTTGACAATGAATATTTATGCGAGTATAATGCAAACATACAAACCGAAAGACAGTGAGGTAATAAAAATGAAAAAGATAATCGCTCTTGTTCTTGCTCTTACAATGCTCCTTGCCCTGGCGGGCTGTTCCGGAAACGACAAAAACGTCCTCAAGGTTGCCCTCTCCCCGGACTTTGCTCCGATGGAGTTCGTTGACACCTCCAAAAAGGGACAGGATTCCTACGTCGGCTTCGACGTCTCCCTCGCGAAATTCGTCGCCGAGGAAATGGGAATGGAGCTTGAGATTCTTCCCATGGGCTTCAACGCCTGCCAGGTAGCCGTGGAAACCGGCTCCGTCGATATGGCGATTTCCGGCTTCAGCTGGACCGAGACCCGTGCCGAAAACTACAACCTCTCCGACTACTACTACGCCGGGGACAACGAGACCGAACAGGTCATCATCACCGTAAAGGCAAACGAGGGCGCTTTCCCCTCCGCCGAGTCCTTCAGCGGCAAGAAAGTCGCGGCGCAGAACGCCTCCCTCCAGCTCTCCCTCTGCCAGTCCCAGCTTCCCGCGGACTGTGAGATAGTCGAGGTCGGCGACCTCACCACCGCGTTCCTCCAGCTCAAGAACGGCGACTTTGACGCTCTTGCCGTGGCGAAGGGCCAGGCGGAAGTCTTCATCGCCAACAACCCCGACGCCGTCGCTCTTTCCGGCTTTGAGTTCGAGGTGGACGAAGCCTATGAAGCCAACGTCATTCTTATGAAAAAGGGCGCGGACGAGCTCACCGAAAAGGTGAACGCAATTCTCGCCAAGGCCTACGAAGCGGGCTACTACGAGGTCTGGTACAACGAGGCTCTTGAGCTCGCGGGCGCAGGCACCGCCGAGGAAGTAACTCTTCCGGACGAATAAGTTCCGCCGCGAACATAACTTACGCAGGGCAGGAGACGTTCCCGCCCTGCTTTTATGCTGACAAAGCGAAACGGAGGTAAAAAAATGTTAGAAAAAATGCTCCAGCTCTTTCGGGACTACTGGCAGGTATTTATTTTGGAGGGTCTCAAATACACCCTCATTCTTTCCGCCCTGGCGGTTTTTTTCGGCGTTATTCTTGGCGCCGTCATCGCCTTCGGACGTATGTCCGACATAAAGCCCCTTCATTTCATCAACAAAGAGCATAAGAAAAAGGGTTTTATCCACTGGGTTTCCAATTTCAACCCGGTGAGCTTTCTTTGCTCCGTCTATACCGAGGTCATCAGGGGAACGCCCCTTTTGCTCCAGTTTTACGTCTTCGTGTTTCTTATTCCGAAGATAATTCCTTCAATAAACACCTTCACGGCGGTTGCCATCTCCCTCGCCTTCAACAGCGCCGCCTACGTCTCCGAGCTTTTCCGCTCGGGAATCCAGGCGGTTGACAAGGGACAGACCGAAGCCGCCCGCTCCCTCGGAATGAGCAAGCAGCAGACCATGATGCGGGTCGTAATGCCCCAGGCGATAAAGAATATCCTTCCCGCCGTCGGCAACGAGTTCGTCGCCATAGTCAAGGAGACCTCCATGGCGTCCACCTTCTTCGTCGGAGAGCTTATGACCTCCTACCTCAAGGTCAACGGCGCCACCTATCTCGCCCTTGAAGCGCTCACCATCATCGGCATTATCTATCTCTCTGTCACCTTCACTCTCAGCAAGCTCATCGGAGCGTACGAAAGGAGACTCAACAGCAAATGATTGAAACCGTGGATCTTTGCAAAAGCTTCGGCGACCTCCAGGTGCTCAAAGGAATAAACGAGCACGTTTCCCAGGGCGAGGTCGTTTCCATAATCGGTCCCTCCGGCGGCGGAAAGAGCACCTTCCTGCGCTGCCTCAATATGCTCGAAACCCCGGACTCGGGACAGATTTTCTTCGAGGGCGTTGACATCACCAGCGAAAAAATCAACATAGACCTTCACAGGCGGAAAATGGGAATGGTGTTCCAGCATTTCAACGTTTTCCCCCACCTTTCCGTCGAGGAAAACATAACCCTCGCCCCCACCATCGTCAAGAAAATGCCGAAAAACGAGGCGAAGGAAAGGGCGATGGAGCTTCTTAACAGGGTCGGTCTTGCGGACAAGGCGGCGGAAAGCGCCGCCAGCCTCTCCGGCGGACAGAAACAGCGTCTTGCCATAGTGCGGGCTCTCGCCATGGAGCCGGACGTGATGCTCTTTGACGAGCCCACCTCCGCCCTCGACCCGGAGATGGTCGGCGAGGTCCTTGACGTTATCAAGGGGCTCGTCAAAAGCGGCATGACCAGCGTAATCGTCACCCACGAAATGGGCTTCGCGAAGGAAGTCAGCGACCGGGTGGTCTTTTTCGACGGCGGCGTCGTCGCCGAGGAGGGGACCCCGGACGAAATTTTTAACTGCCCCCAGAACCCGAGGACCAAGGACTTTTTAAGCAAGGTGCTTTACTAATCATCTTCCGAAAGGGAGGAAAAGCCATGGACAAAAAAGAGATTTACAAATTCATTGACGAAAACGCCGGGGTTTTCGAGGAGCTTTCGGACAAAATCTGGAGCTGCCCGGAGCTTTCGCTCAAGGAGTACAAGTCCGCCGAGACCTATATCGCCCTTCTTGAGAAGCTGGGCTTCAAGGTTGAGACCGGGCTTGCCGGGGTAAATACCGCCTTTTCCGGCAGCTTCGGGAGCGGAAAGCCCGTCATCGGAATTCTTGGCGAATTTGACGCCCTCTCCGGTCTTTCGCAGGAGGCGGGAGAAGCTTCCCGCCGGGAGCTCGTTCCCGGCGGCTGCGGTCACGGCTGCGGACACAACCTCCTGGGCGCCGGGGCTCTTGCCGCCGCCCACGCCATAAAGGAGTATCTCGCTCAAAAGGGACCCGGCGGCGGCACCGTCATTTTCTACGGCTGCCCCGGGGAGGAGGGCGGCGCCGGCAAGGCATTCATGGCGCAGAAGGGGCTCTTTTACGGGCTCGACGCGGCGCTCACCTGGCACCCGGACGACTCCAACCAGGTTTCAAGCGGCTCCTATCTCTCCTCCATTCAGGTGGAATACAAATTCGAGGGCGTCGCCGCCCATGCGGCGGGCTGCCCCCACCTTGGGCGCAGCGCCCTTGACGCCGTGGAGCTTATGAACATCGGCGTCCAGTTCCTTCGGGAGCATATTCCCACCACCGACCGCGTCCACTACTCCATAACCGACGCCGGGGGCGTTTCGCCCAACGTCGTCCAGCCCACGGCGCAGGTGCTCTATATGATGCGCTCCGACACCGTTCCCAAGGCGAAAGCCCTGGTAAAACGGGTGGAGGATATAGCAAAGGGCGCGGCACTTATGACCGGGACGACCCTAAAGCGCCGCTTCATCGACGGCACCGCCGACGTTGTGACGAACTCCGTCCTTGAAAAAGCCCTCTATAAGAATTTCAGCGAGATTGAGCTCCCGGAATACTCCGCCGGGGAAATCGCTTTCAGCAAGGCGCTTTACGACACCTATGAAAAGGACGGGCTCCCGGGCTTCGCCTCCCATTTCGACCCGGAGATTGCCCGGTTCGTCGATGAAAAAACAGACGGCGGCAAAAAGCCCCAGAACGATTTTCTGATGCCCTATTACCACTGCGAGGTGACGCTCCCGGGCTCCACGGACGTGGGCGACGTGAGCTGGCAGACGCCCACGGCGCAGATAAACACCGCCACCTTCCCAAGCGGCGTTCCCGGTCATAGCTGGCAGATTGTTTCCGCCGGAAAGTCAACCGCCGCAAAAAAGGGTATGCTCCTTGCGGCGAAGGTTCTTGCCGCGACGGCGGCGGACCTCTTTGAAAACCCGGAGCTTCTCGCCGAGGCGAGAGCTGAATTTGAGAAAAAAGCCGCCCCGGGCTACGTCTGCCCTATCGAGGAGGGCGCCGTTCCGGCGATAGCGGGAGAAAAAATAGAATAAAAAACGCCGCTTAAAAGCGGCGTTTTTCTTTTTCGGGAATTATTCCTCACCGATGGCTTTAAGAAGAATATCCTTGGCGTAGGAGATGGCGTTCGCGACGCTTCCCTCCTCAAAGGGAACGTGG
>JAEDJF010000007.1 GCA_016296485.1 Oscillospiraceae bacterium | reverse complement strand
GTGGTGGAGGTGGGCGTAAACCTCCAAAAAGGACAGACCCTTGTGATAAACTGCCCGGTGGACCGGGCGGATTTCGGGCGGCTCCTCACCACCGCCGCCTATGACCGGGGCGCAAAGGACGTCATAATCAACTGGCGGGACGACTACTGCACGAGGGAGCATTGGCTCCGGGCGGACGACAGCCTTTTTGACGGCGTTTATCGCTGGCAGGCGGATATGCTCAACACCCTTGCAAAAGAGGGGGCGGCGTATATCTCCGTCTCCGGCTCCGACCCGGAGAATCTTCGGGGCGTTGACCCGGAGCGCCAGCGCCGCTACGACGTCGGCGCCAACCGGGATATGAAGGATTTTTACGCCCTCGAAATGAGCAACGGCTTCCCCTGGTGCGTAGCGTCCGTGCCCGTTGCCGCCTGGGCCAAAAAGGTTTTCCCCGGCGTTTCCGAGGACGAAGCTATGGAGATGCTCTGGAACAAAATTTTTGAGATGGTACATATCACCGAGGACGGCGACGCCGTAGAGGAATGGAGAAAGCACTGCGAAAACCTTGAGGGGAGAAGCGCGAAGCTCAACTCCTTCGACCTCAAAGAGGTGCGCTATAAAAACTTCCTCGGCACCGACCTCACTGTGGAGCTTCCGGAAAATAACCGCTGGCTCGCCGGCGGCGACGTTTCCAAGGCGGGCTTCAAGTTCGTCGCCAATATGCCGACGGAGGAGGTCTTTTCCGCCCCGAAGCGCGACGGCGTAAACGGCGTTCTCTACGCCTCGAAGCCGCTTGTTCTGAGCGGAAATATCGTCGAGGGGCTTCGCTTTGAGTTCAAGGATGGGCAGATAGTTGACGTCCACGCGGACACCAACGAGGAGGTTCTCCGCAAGGCGGTGGACACCGACGAGGGCAGCCATTACCTCGGCGAAATCGCCCTCGTTCCCTATGACTCCCCCATTTCAAACAGCGGTATTATTTTCTATAACACCCTTTTTGACGAGAACGCCTCCTGCCATTTCGCCTTCGGCGAAGCCTATCCCTCCTGCGTCGCGGGCGGCGAGGAGATGAGCGAGGAGGAGCTCCTCGAGCGGGGAATAAACGCCAAGAGCGGCACCCACGTTGACTTCATGGTCGGCACCGCCGACCTTTCCATCACCGGCACCACCCGCGCCGGCGAAGAAGTGACCATTTTTGAAAACGGCAACTTCGCGTTTTGATTCGATGAGATGAAGAACCCCCGTGCTCAAATTTGAGCACGGGGGCCTCATAGTTCCGCAAATTTTGTCACATTCCACAATCCAAACCGCAAAAGTTTCAGCAGCTTGACGAAGTCTTTTAAAACTGCCCGAAGTCGTAAAAAGGCGGGAAGCGGCGGCTTTTTGCGAAAATTAATATAAATTTAATAAAATTAGTAGGATTTTTGGACTTGACACTTGAAGTTTCGCAGTATATAATTAGTGTTGTTACATTTATGTATAAAGAACAGAAGTTCTTTAGCTCCAGCCCACTGGCGAAGGAGGGAAAACAGATTATGGCAGAAATCCATGTCAAAGAAAATGAATCTCTTGACAGCGCTCTCAGACGTTTCAAACGCTCCTGCGCACGCTCCGGCGTTCTTGCAGAGGTAAGAAAACATGAGTGCTATGAAAAGCCTTCGGTAAGACGTAAAAAGAAATCCGAGGCTGCTCGCAAGAGAAAGTATTGATAATTTCAAAACGGATGGCGGATGGCTTTATTTAAGCTGTCCGCTTTCTTCTTGCAGCAAATTCCGGAAAGGGGGGACTTGCTCCTTGTCGATTTTTAAGCCGAGCTACCGTTTCGTCAATATACTTGAAATAACGCCGGAAAATTTAAAGAACGCCGGGGTAAAAGCCGCCCTTGTTGACGCGGACAACACCCTTGCGCTCCACGGCTCCCAGGAGCCCTTTCCCGGTGTTCCCGAATGGATAAGAAAAACCGTCGGGAGCGGTATTCCGGTAATTATTATCTCCAATAATAGCAAAGAGCGGATAAAACCCTTCGCAAGCCGCCTTGGGGTTCCGTATATTGAAAAAAGCGCGAAGCCCCTTCCGAACGGTTTCTTGAGAGCCTGTAAAAAATTCGGCATAAAGCCGAGGGAAGCCGCCGTTATCGGGGACCAGATTTTCACCGACGTAGTCGGCGGAAATCTTATCGGAGCGAAGGTTTTTCTTACCGCGCCCCTCGGTCCGGACACGGACAAATTCATTAAGGCAAAACGCCGCCTTGAAAAATATGTGAGATAAACTTTTTTGAAAAGAGGTTTTTAAAATGGATAGAATCAAAAGACTTGCACACGACCTTCCGGAGGATATGGACGCCGCTCTTATCACCTCCGAAGTCAACCGCCGCTACTACACCGGCTTTGTTTCCAGCGCAGGCGCGCTCCTCGTAACAAGAGAAAAAGCGGTTCTTCTTCTTGACAGCCGCTACGTCGAAGCCGGCGGCAAGAAAGTCACCGACGCCGAAGTAGTGCTCATGACCGATATGGCAAGACAGCTCAACGAGCTCTTCGAGGAGTACAAAGTGAAAACCGTCGGAATCGAGTCCGGCTATATGACCGTCGATAGCCTTTACAGCCTCCGCAAAGTACTTAACGTACAGATGCTTGACGACCCGCGTCTCAACAGCATTATCCTCAAGCACCGCTGCGTAAAATCCGAGGAGGAGATGGCCGAAATCCGCGCAGCGCAGGCCATCACCGACAAGACCTTTATCCATATGCTCGACCTCATCAAACCCGGCGTCAGCGAAAAGGACCTCCAGCTTGAGCTTGACTACTATATGCTCCGCAACGGCGCCACCGGTCTTGCTTTCGAGACCATTCTTGCCGCAGGCGCAAACGGCTCCATGCCCCATGCGGTTCCCGGCGACAACGTGATTAAAGAGGGCGACTTCGTGACCATGGACTTCGGCGCTGCGCATAACGGCTACTGCTCCGATATGACCAGAACCGTCGCCGTCGGCAAAATTACCGAGGAACAGGAAAAGGTTTATAACCTCGTTCTTGACGCCCAGCTCGCCGCCATCGACGCCGTTCGCGCCGGCGTTCCCTGCAACTCCATCGACAAGGTCGCAAGAGATATGATTTACGGCGCAGGCTACGAGGGAAGATTCGGTCACGGTCTCGGTCACAGCCTCGGTCTTGAGATTCACGAGAACCCCCGTTTCTCCATGCTCTGCTCCGACATAACCGAAGTCGGAACCGTTATGAGCGTTGAGCCCGGAATTTACCTTGACGGACGCTTCGGCGTAAGAATCGAGGACATCGTAATGA
The DNA here is from genome assembly GCA_016296485.1 of Oscillospiraceae bacterium. Classification (GTDB taxonomy): domain Bacteria; phylum Bacillota; class Clostridia; order Oscillospirales; family Ruminococcaceae; genus UMGS1668. The sequence goes on along the minus strand of JAEDJF010000007.1, from coordinate 26,598 downwards.
TTACCGAAAACGGCTGCGAAGTTATCACGAAGAGCGAAAAGAAGCTCATCACCCTTTAATAGAAAACAATTTTTTGAGCACCGCGGTTTGGGCGGTGCTCAAAATTCGTATATAATAATTATATACATTTATAATATTTGCGCCGAAAAGCGTTTCGGCGCGAAAGAGAGAAGACTTTAAAGGAAGTTTATCAAATGAGACTTTTAATCGCAATTTTGGTTTGCCGGGTGCTCTATTTTATCGGTCGCCTTGTCCATAAAGGAACGGCGAAGCCCGGGGACATCGCAAGGGTGTTTTGCCCGAAGGTGCTCAGCCGCCTTAAATTCGACGGAAAGGTGATTTGCGTCACCGGAACTAACGGAAAGACCACCACTTCCAATATGATGACCCATATCCTTCGGGAAAACGGCTACAGCGTTATCAACAACAGCTTCGGCTCGAATATGCTCGGCGGAATCACCACAGCCCTTCTTTGCAACTGCACCCTCGGCGGCAGAGTAAAGGCGGATTACTCCGTAATTGAGGTGGACGAGCGCTGGCTCCGGTTCCTCGTAAAGGAAATGAAGGTGGATTACCTTCTTGTAACAAACCTCCTTAGGGACCAGATTGTCCGTAACTGCTGCCCGGAGATAGTGCTCAACAAAATAAAAATGGGCGTGACGGAGGATATGACCCTTATCCTCAACGCCAACGACCCCGTCTCCCAGCAGGTCTGCTGGGGAAGGGAGAACCCCGTAATTTGGTTCGCCCTGGGTGAAAACGACCGCAGCGCCAAGGAATGCCGTTCCGGAACGAACGACGCGAGAGTCTGCCCGAAATGCCTCCACCCGCTGTCCTACAATTTCTACCACTATAACCACGTGGGCGATTTTTACTGCGAGAACTGCGGCTTTAAGAGCCCGAAGCCGGACTACGTCGGAACGGAGCTTGATTTTGAAAACGCCTCTATGAAAGTGAACGGCGTTCCCGTAAAGCTCACCTTTGACGCGACCTATTTTATGTTCAACACCGTGGCGGCTGCCGCCGCCTGCTGCAGCGCCAGCGGAATCTCCCTTGAAAAAGCCCTTGCCGCCGCCGAGAGCTTCAATATCGGCGTCACGAAGCGCTACGAGGAGCAAACCGTCCTCGGGCGGAAAGCGGAGCTTATTCTTACGAAGCAGAACCCCGCCTCCGTTGACCAGAGCGTTGACTTCATCTCCGAAAAACAGGGTCCCAAAACGGCGCTCATCATCTCCAACAATATGTTCCATACGGAGCATAAGGACGTGCTCTTTATGTACGACGTCGCCTATGAGAACCTTAAAGACACGGACTATATCGTGATAGTCGGAAAGCGCCGCTACGATATGGCGGTAAGGCTGAAGCTAGGAAAAATAGATATGTCTAAAGTCCAGATCTGCGACAGGGAGGAGGACCTCAAAGCCTGCCTAGAAAAGACCGAAGGCAATATCTACGTTATGACCTCCTCGGTATTCTCCAACGAGGACAAAATTCTTGAGGAGCTGAAAAAACTATGAGAACAGTGAGAATCCTTAATCTTTACGGCGAGGCGCTCGGTCTCAACGGCGACGAGAAGAATATAACCGCCTTTGAGCAGCGCCTTGACGAAATGGGCTACGACCACGAGACCGTTACCGCCGAGGTAGGCGACGAAATAAATTTCGACGGCTTCGACGTAGTGTTTATGACCCACGGAAAACCCCATATCGTTTCCGCCCTGAGCGAACATTTCGTCAAATACAAAGAGCAGATAACGGAGCAGATTGAAAAGGGGAAACCCTTCGTCGTCACCGGGAGCGCCAATATGCTCCTCGGAAAAAGCTTCAAAATGCTCGACGGAAAGACCTATGAGGGCATTGGCTTCCTCGACTGCACCTGCGAGGAGTTCGACGGGCTTTACGTCAGCGACGCCCTCCTCGTTCCGGAGTTCTCCCCGGAGGAGAAGGTTTTCGGCGTATATTACCGCTGCGAGAGCGTGAAATACAACACGCCCAACGAGAACCGCCTTTTCAGAGTGGAAAAAGCGGACCAGGGGGACGGCTCCGTCGGAACGAGCGAGGGAACTTATTACAAAAACCTTTTCGCAACCTGGTGCCTCGGTCCGGTTTTCGTAAGAAATCCGCTGATGATGCGGCGGCTCTTGAAAACCGTCCTCGGGGACGATTATAAGGAAACAGACTTTTCCCTTGAGGAAAAAGCGCAGGAAAAGCTCATAGCTGATCTTGCAAAATAATGGTAAAATAACACGAAAAACAGGGATACATTGTCTTTTTCAACAAAGGCAATGTATCTTTTTTGTGTGTTTTTTCGGATTTTTGCAAGTTACTAATTTATAACTTGCAAAATCGCTTTTTTACGATAAAACGACAAATCGAAAAACAATTAAAAAAACGGCTTCGATTCCAAAATAAGGGGAGTTTGCCTTTAAATATAAGCCGTTTTTTTAAAGGCAATTTCAAAACAAAGGGCGAAAAAACCTTATTGTACTGCGGTTTTTTCGCCAGAGGCTCCGAAAAGCGCCGGAAACGGAGCTTTGAAAAATTCACAACGTAAAAACATATGTGCTTTGCAGGAGAACAAAAAATTTATGAAAAAGCCGAATTTCTTTAAATTTTTACTTGACAGAGGCGCAAAATGGGTATAAAATATCCCACATAACAATGAAGCCGAAGAAATCGATAATTTCATTCGGCGCCAAAAATTTGAAACAATGAGGTGATTCTATGAAACTGAACAAACTGCTGGCTCTGCTTCTTGCGCTTGTGATGGTATTCAGCTTTGCTGCCTGCGGCGGCAACGACAGCCCCGCCCCTTCCAACAGCGGCGACGGTGTTTCCGACGGCGGAAACGAATCCCAGAACAGTGAAGGTCGCGTACTCAATGTACACATCACTGCCGCACTCGAATCCATCGACCCGGCATTCACTTCCGCCGGCGACGACTTTGAAGTAATCGGTCAGATGGTCGAGGGTCTTTTCCGTGCTGACGCTTCCGGCGCTGCCGTTCCCGGAATCGCAGAGAGCTGCGACAAATCCGGCGACGGCATGACCTGGACCTTCCATCTCCGCGAATCCTACTGGTCCAACGGAGCTAAAGTAACCGCCGACGACTTCGTATATGCTTGGCAGAGATGCCTCACCATTCCTGCACAGTACGCTTCTCTTTTTGAGACCGCAGGTATCAAGAACGCATCCAAGATTCTTGCCGGCGAAGCCGACGTTTCCGAACTTGGCGTTTACGCAGCGGACGAATCCACCCTTGTTGTTGAATTCGACGTTCCCTGCGCTTTCTTTGACACCCTTATGTTCTTCCCGGTTTTCTATCCCGTAAACCGCGAATTTGCTGAAAAATGCGGCGACCTTTACGGCTCCGCCCCCGAGTATTACCTCTCCAACGGTCCCTTCGAGCTCGTTTCCTATTCTCCCGCTGCAACCTCCTTCTCCATGGTAAAGAACGAAGGCTACTATGCAGCCGACGATGTTGAGCTCGCAGGACTCAACTACAAAGTAATCCTCGATTCCCAGCAGGCATATATGGCATATCAGAGAGGCGAGCTTGACGTTTGCATCCTCTCCTCTGAGCTTGCCGACCTTCTCAGATCCGATCCCGAATTTATGTCCGTTAAATCCGGTTATCTCTGGTATATGTCCCCGAACGTAAGTGCCGGCGGCGCAATGGCTAACGTAAACGTCCGCAAGGCAATCGGTATGGCGTTTGATAAGAACGCTATCTGCGACAACATTCTTAAGAACGGCTCCATTCCCGCAAACTTCTGCGTTCCAGTTGACCTTGCAACCGGTCCCGACGGCAAAGACTACCGTGAGTCCTCCGGTCTGAACTATTGCGAATACAACGTAGAGGAAGCACAGAAATGCTGGGCAGAGGGTCTTAAAGAACTCGGCGTAGATTCCGTTGAGCTCACTCTCATCTTCGATGACGAGGAGTCCATCAAGCTTGTTGCCGAATTCATCAAAGCCCAGGTCGAGGAGAACCTTCCCGGTCTTACCCTTAACCTCCAGTCCTATCCGAAGAAAGAGCGTTCCGACCGTATGAAACAGCACAACTATGACATCGGTCTTTGCAGATGGGGACCCGACTACGCCGACCCGCTGACCTACTTCGACCTCTGGACCGACGGTTATACTCACAACTACGGCAGCTGGCACTCTGATGAGTATATGGCAATTCTTAACGACATCAAATCCATCGAGTACGCTGTTGACCCCGAAGCCCGTTGGGAACTCTTCAAGAAGGCTGAACAGATTATCGCTGACGAAGCTGTAATCCTTCCTGTTTACCAGAACTGCAACGCAGAGCTCGTAAAATCCGACGTTTCCGGAATCGAGTTCCACTCCGTTGGTCTTAACCGTGTATTCAGAAACGTGAAAATCGGCTGATTGACGCGGATTTTAAAGATTGCTTCAACTGATTATTAAGGTCTTACAGTGGCCCGTTTTCCGGCGGGTCACTGTATGCTTTTATTTATAGGAGGGGATAGCCCCAGTGAAAAAATACATACTGAAACGAATTTTATACTCGATAGTGGCGGTTTTGGTGCTGCTGCTCCTGCTGTTTACAATGCTGGAACTTATGCCCGGCTCGCCCTTTAACGACGATAAGCTTTCCGATGAACAGATTGCAGCGCTTTATGAAAAATACGGTCTTGATCAGCCCGTTTACATAAGGTATTTCAGATATGTGTTCAGCATTTTAAAAGGCGACTTCGGAGTATCGTACAATATTGCGGCTAACGTGCCTATTACGCAGCTCCTTTCAGAGAGGCTTCCGGTCTCTATCCGTCTCGGCGGACAGGCAGTATTTATAGGCGCCGCAATAGGTCTTGTCCTTGGACTTGTTGCCGCCCTTAAACACAACACAATTTTCGATACGATAGCTACTATTATATCCGTTCTCGGCGTAAGCCTTCCGTCCTACGTTTTTGCGCTGGCGCTTTCGTACGCCTTCGGCTTCCGACTTTCCTGGTTCCCGCTGCTTTATGATGCGCAGACTCCCTTTATCTCTTCCGTTCTTCCGACCGTAGCCCTTTCGATGTTCTCAATGGCGAATATCGCGAGGTTTACGAGAACGGAAATGCTGGAGGTTCTGCACAGCGACTATATGCTCCTTGCCGAAAGCAAGGGCATCAGCGGTCCTAAGCTCATTATCCGCCACGCGCTTCGCAACGCCCTGGTCCCGATAATCACCGTTCTCGGTCCGCTGATTGTCAACACCATGACCGGCTCCCTCGTTATCGAGAAGATTTTCTCAATTCCCGGTATCGGCGAGCTGATGGTCCGTTCAATCCAGCAGAACGACTATAACGTAACAATAGCCCTTTCTTTTGTTTACAGTATTATGTATATCGGTATAATGCTGGTGGTCGATATTCTCTACGGTATTATCGACCCGAGAATCCGTCTTTCGAAGGAGGATAGTCATGAGAGCTGAAGATTTTGATTATTCCGCACTTCCAAAGGACGCTTTCGAGCTCCAGCACAACGACGTCCACGCCCACGTGGACAAAAACTTTGCCTCCCAGAACTACTGGAAGGACGCTCTCGTCCGCTTCCTCAGAAACAAGGGCGCGATAGTCGGTCTTATTTTAATAGTAATAATCGCTTTCTTCGCAATTTTCGGCCCGACTATGAACGACTACACCTATCAAAGCCAGATAATCGAGCAGCAGAACCTTGCTCCCCGTATCAAAGGGCTTGAGTGGCTGGGTTTCGACGGAAGCGAAACGATGATTCTCGGCGAAATAAAGCTCGAGAAGAACGGCTATGAGGGCAAATTTGACGACGTTTACTACTGGTTTGGCTCCGACACCCTCGGGCGCGATATTTTCACCCGCGTCTGGGAGGGCACGAGGATAAGCCTTTATATCGCCTTGGTCGCCGTCGCCGTGGATATTATTTTCGGTCTTACCTACGGTCTCGTCTCCGGCTATTTCGGCGGGAGAGTTGACTCCATAATGCAGCGCTGCGCCGAGATACTCAACAGTATCCCGAACCTTGTAATCGTAACGCTGATGATACTCGTTTTGAGCCCCGGTCTCGGCGCGATTATCGTCGCCCTGATGATAACGGGCTGGATTCCAATGAGCCGTATCGCCAGGGCGCAGGTGCTCAAGCTCAAGGAGCAGGAGTTCGTCCTTGCGTCAAAGACCCTCGGCGCGAACCCCATTCGCATAATCTTTAAAGAGATAATGCCGAACATCATCGGACAGATTATCACCCAGACGATGTTCTCCATTCCCCACGCGATTTTTACCGAGGCATTCCTCGCCTTCGTCGGACTCGGTATCCCGGCGCCGATGGCTTCCCTCGGCACCCTTATTTCCGACTCCTATAAGAACTTCACCACTCACCCCTATATGATTATGTCCCCGCTTATCGTTCTCGCTCTGCTGATGCTCAGCTTCAACCTCGTGGCGGACGGACTTCGGGACGCTCTTGACCCGAAACAGAAAGATATGTAAAAGGAGGATGGATTTTTATGAGTGAAAAAAATGATTTTATTCTTAAAGTTGAAGATCTGTCCGTAACTTTTGCAACAACTGCGGGAGAGATCCACGCCCTTCGGGACGTGAACTTTGCCGTAAGGCGGGGCGAAACCGTCGCAATAGTCGGCGAATCCGGCTCCGGTAAATCCGTAACCGTGAAAACCGCCATCGGTATTCTTGACACCAACGGACGGGTCGACGGCGGACACGCCTGGTTCACCTTCAAAAACGACAGCGGCGAAGAGGAGACAATCGACCTTCTCACCCTCTCCAAAAAACAGATGCGCCGCACCATCAACGGAAAGCGCATCGCGATGGTTTTCCAGGACCCGATGACCTCCCTCAACCCCACCATGACCATCGGCGACCAGATTATGGAGGGCATGATCTGGCACTACAAAACGCCCAAGGAGGAGGCAAAAAAGCGCGCCATCGAACTTCTTGAGCTGGTCGGCATCACGAACGCCGAAAAGCGCTTCAAAAACTACCCCCACCAGCTCTCCGGCGGTATGCGCCAGCGCGTAGTTATTGCTATCGCCCTGTCCTGCAACCCGGATCTGCTCATCTGCGACGAGCCCACCACCGCCCTTGACGTTACCATTCAGGCGAAGATACTTGAGCTCATCAAGGACGTCCAGAATAAGCTCGGAATTTCCGTAATTTACATCACCCACGACCTCGGCGTCGTCGCCAAGGTTGCGGACTTCGTAAATATCATGTATGCGGGCAAAATCGTCGAAAAGGGAACCGTTGACGAGATTTATTACGACCCGCGCCACCCCTATACCTGGGGACTTCTTTCTGCCCTTCCGGACCTCGATACTGCGGACGAAAGACTCTATACAATTCCCGGAAGCCCGCCCAACCTTCTCCACGAGGTCAAGGGCGACGCTTTCGCGCCGCGTAATGAATTTGCTCTTAAAATCGACAGCATAGCGGAGCCCCCGATGTTTAAAATCACGGACACCCACTATGCCGCCACCTGGCTCCTTGACGACAACGCGCCGAAAGTCGAAATGCCCAAGGAGCTTCGGGCAAGAATCGACAGAATGCTGAAGGAGGCGAAATAAATGGAAGAAAGAGTTCCGCTTCTTAAAGTAGAGCACCTTAAACAGTATTTCCCCATCAGCAAAAAGTTCACCGTAAAAGCCGTGGACGACGTCTCTTTTGAGATTTATCCCGGCGAGACCTACGGTCTCGTCGGCGAGTCCGGCTCCGGAAAGACCACCATCGGTCGCTCCATTATCCGCCTTTACGACCCCACCGGCGGTAAAATCATTTTCGACGGCGTGGACATCACCGGAAAAATGAGCGCCGCAGAAAACCATAAGCTCCGCACGGAGATGCAGATGATTTTCCAGGACCCTATGGCATGCCTCAACCCGAGGAAAAAGGTCGGCGACATCATCGGTCAGGGACTTGACATCAACCATCTCTATAAAACGAAAGAGGAGCGCAACGAGAAAATCGCGAGAATACTCGAAAAAGTCGGTCTTGCCCCGGAGCACGCGGAGAGATTTCCGCACCAGTTCTCCGGCGGTCAGCGCCAGCGCGTCGGCATCGCGAGGGCTCTTATTATGAACCCGAAGCTCATCATAGCCGACGAGTGTATCTCCGCACTGGACGTTTCGATACAGGCACAGGTCGTAAACCTTATGAAGGATATTCAGCAAGAGACCGGCGCCTCCTATCTTTTCATAGCCCACGACCTCTCGATGGTCAAATATATTTCCGACCGAATCGGCGTTCTCCACCTTGGACACCTTGTTGAAACGGGCACCACGGACGAGATTTTCAAAAACCCCGTCCACCCCTATACACAGAGCCTTCTCTCCGCAATTCCGCACCCGAACCCTGCGGTGGAGAAAAAGCGCGTTTCCATGGCTTACGACTACTTCACCAGCGGCATTGATTACCTCAAAGGCGAGCTTCGCACCGTCGAAGGGACCCATAAGGTCCTTGCCACTGAGGAAGAATTCGAAAAGTGGACCAAAGCCGAAAAGAATTACAGATAACAGAATAGGTTTTAGAGAAAATCCCCGTGCTCATTTTGAGCACGGGGATTTTTATGTAAAAATTTTTGCCGTCTATTGACAAAACGCTCGCGCCGTGGTACTATTTATTTGCTATCAAAATGATATATAAATTTATCATAGACGACGCTTTGAAAGGAATGATTCTGATGAACGAAAACAACGTAAAAGAGTATAGCGTAGAGCTTAAACCGAAAAGCGGAATGGCAATGCTCATACTGCTCATTTTTGCCGAGCTCGCCGCAATTGCCGGCTTTGTACTTTCGGCGGTGTTCATTGAGCGCCACACCGCGCTTTTAATCGCGCCGATGATTATTTTCGGCGTTGTCGGATTCCTCGTAATTCCGATACTGATGTGCGGACTTCGTTCCCTTCGTCCCAACGAAGCCTACGTCCTCACCCTTTTCGGCGAGTACTACGGAACCCTTTACGGACCGGGCTTTTTCTACGTCAACCCTTTCTCCACCGCTATAAACCCTGCGGCGGAAAAGGTTCTTGAAAGAGCCGCCGTCGCCGCCGCTACCGAAGCCACCTCAAAAGGCACCACAGCAACGGTGAACGTAAGCTCCAGCAAGCGCATTTCCCTTAAGGAAATCACCCTCAACAACGACAAACAGAAGATAAACGACCAGCTCGGCAACCCGGTGATGATTGGCACCGTCGTTATCTGGCATGTGGTGGACCCCGCCAAGGCGGTTTTCAACGTGGACAACTACGTGGACTTCCTTTCGACCCAGTGCGACGCCGCCCTTCGCAATATCGTACGGGAGTACCCCTATGATGAGTCCGACGAGGGCGACGAAAAATCCCTCCGTGGCTCGAGCCTCGAGGTCGCCCAGCGCCTTAAAGACGAGATTCAATGCCGCGTCAGCGTCGCCGGAATCGAGATAATCGAGGCGAGAATCACCCACCTTGCCTACGCCACCGAAATTGCCGCCGCAATGCTCCAGCGCCAGCAGGCTTCCGCCATTATCGCCGCCCGCAAGCTCATTGTTGACGGCGCCGTCGGAATGGTCGAGATGGCTCTTGAGCGCCTTGAGGAAAACAAGGTTGTGGAGCTGGATGACGAGCGCAAGGCGCAGATGGTCTCGAACCTTCTCGTTGTTCTCTGCGGCAACGACAGCACCCAGCCCGTGATAAACACCGGCTCGATTTACTGATGAACCGATATTGACCGAAGGGAGGCGGCGGCTTTGCCGGAAAAAGATAAAAAACAGCTTTTGCTTCGGCTTTCGCCGTCCCTTTGGGAGGAGATTTCCCGCTGGGCGGAGGACGACTTCCGTTCCGTCAACGGCCAGATTGAGTACATTCTGACCGAGGCGGTCCGCAAGCGGAAAAAGACAAAAAAGAGCAAAGACGAAGAATGAAAAAGCGCCCCAATGGGGCGCTTTTTTGCCGCTTTTTTGAAGCGGCAAGGGCGAAAAAATCCATCTGCAACCTGAGGTTGCGGAAAAGGGTCTTTAGATGGTAGAATGTAAACGGAAGTTTTTGCTACAATATCGGTACAAAAACAAGGGAGGCACAGAAATGGAGCTTTACGAACAGATTTCAAAGATAAGAAAACAAAAAGAAATTTCACAGGAGGAGCTGGCGGAAAAGGTCGGCGTTTCGCGCCAGGCGGTGTCAAAATGGGAAAACGGCACCGCCCAGCCGGAAATGGCGAACGTCGCGAAGCTCTGTGAAATTCTCGGCGTAACGCCGAACGAGCTTCTCGGCTACGACGGGAAGCCCACGCCGGAAGCGAAAAAGCAAAACGGGAAAAGAGCCGCCTTTGCGGCGGTCGCGGCGGTTTTGCTCTTCCTTTTGGGCGGCGTTTTCGGCTGGCTCATAAGGTCGGAAGCCAAAGAGAGCGGCGGAAATTTTCAGGATTATTCTGACTTCGAGCTTGCCGGGGTGAACTTCCTCCCGGTGGAAACCTCCGGAAATTACGTGACGGTGGAGGTGGAATTTACCCCCTCCGTCGCCGACGAAAGCGTCAAATACAGCATTATTGCCGCTCCCTACGGTATGGACAGGAAGGTGTATTCCGCCGAACTGAAGGACGGCGGAAGATACTTCGGGCGGATAAAGCTTTATGAGGGGGAACAGGTGGATTTGTTTATAAGGCTCGAAGCCGAGGGCAGAGCCTACTACAAGAAAGTGGCGTCGAAGCTTGAAGCTTCGGGCGGCGGTCTTGGCTGGGAAAATGCGGAGTAAAAAGGAGCCGAGGGCTTTGCCCCTCGGCTCTTTTAAATGAGTATATAGGTATTGAAAGAAGAATCGTTTTGTTTTTTAAAAAGAGAGCGAAGCCCCATCGCCAAAGGGTCGCAGTCGTCGCTCTCGAAAACGAGGGTCTCGTATTTTTCGAAGAGCGCTCCGACGAGCTTTAGGGCAAAATCCCGGAAGGAGCCTATATCGGCGGAGCCGAGATAGGCGATTTCGTTTTCCTCGACGAAGGCGAAATTTAAAATTTCTCCGTCTTTGGCTTCGAAAACCGCGGTTTTCGGAAGCCTTTTTTGAAATTCGCCGAAGGGAGCGGTGAGGGGATTTATCCCCCGGTGGGTGATTTTGTGGTAATCGTATAAAATCTCGCAGCAGGAGAGGTACTCCGCCGAGCCGGCGGCAGCTTCAGAAAGCCCGCCGCTAAAAACCGCCCCGCCGATGAAGTCGGCGGCGGAAACCTCGGACTCGAAACAGCGCCGCTTCAGCTCAAAGCCCCCGGCTTTGAGAAAATCGGCGAGGCGAGCGTTTTCGGACTCCGTCATAACCTCAAGCGGGCGGTTTGCAAGGGCTTTGAGCACGGAGAAAAGCTCCGTGCTCAAAGCAGGATCGTACTCCGAAAACGCCGGCTTGAGATAGAGGTTTTGAGCATAGAACGGGTTTTCATAGGTTTTTATTGCGCCGATGTTTTTTCCTTTGGAAAAAACAAGATATTTATTTTCGCTTTCTTTTTTTACCGTAACAGCCATAACCGCAAAACTCCGCTTTGATTTAAAACTTTGCTGCGCCCGCAAAGCGGGCGCTTTTAGATAATTATATATTTTTCCGGGGGTGCTGTAAAGAAAAACGGCTGTGGAAAAATCGGATTTTCTGTGTTATATTTAGATAAAGTAAACGTAAAGGCGGGTTTTTATGGACGTAAGAAAAGCAGCAGCAAAGGACCTTCCGCACCTTAAGGAGATGTACCGGGAAATCGTCGGCGAAATGAAGTCCCGGGGGATAGACATCTGGGACGAAGTTTACCCCTCTGAATTTCTCGGCGAGGACATTGAAAAAGAGCGGCTCTACCTTCTGACGGAGGGGGAGGAGACCGTCGCCGCTTTCGCCCTTTGCGCCGAAAGCGGCGGGGAAAACGCCGTAGCCTGGGAAGACGGGGGCGCAAGCGCCCTCTATCTCTACCGCCTTGGGGTGAGCCCGAGGTTTCTCCGCCGGGGAATCGGGAGCGCCGCCCTTGAAAAAGCCGTCCGAATTGCGGGGAAAATGGGCGCAGAATATCTTCGGCTTTTCGTTGTCGACAGCAACGAGCCCGCCGTAAACCTCTACCTCAAAAACGGCTTTCGCCGGGTGGAGGGAGTTTATGAGGACAAAATCGTCCCGGGATTCACCCTTAAGGAACACGGATTTGAAATAAAAACGGGCATTTGACACTTCTCCGCAGAGAAAATCAAGAAGCGCCCGGCGGAAACTGATAGAATAGACCCATACGGAAGGAGGCTTAAGAATGGACTGGATAACCGGGATACAGCGAGCGCTCGACTACGTCGAAGCGCACCTTACTGAAGAAATCGACTATGAAGCGGCGGCGAAGGAGGCCTATTCGTCCGCGTTTCACTTTCAGAGAATGTTCAGTATGCTCTGCGGCTACACCCTCGGCGACTATATCCGGATGCGCCGCCTCACCATGGCGGCGGGGGATCTGATAACGACCGACGACAGGGTTATAGACATTGCCTATAAGTACGGCTACGACACGCCCGAGAGCTTCACCCGCGCTTTTACGCGGTTTCACGGCGTCACGCCCACCGAAGCAAGGCGCGGCAAGAGCGTAAAGTCCTTTTCAAGGCTCTCCGTAAAACTTATTTTATCGGGAGGCAGCACCATGGATTACAGAATCGTTAAGAAAGACGCTTTTAAAATTGTTTGCAGACGGAAAAAGGTCACAAAGCCCCAGGGCGACACCGCCACCGCCGACATCTCCGCATTTTGGGGCGAGTGCTCCGCCGACGGAAGCATTCCCGCCCTTTGCAGCTATATACCTGAAAAACCCACCCTCGACGGGCTCCTCGGAGTTTGTTTTTCCGGAGATATGGACGAGTCGGGCTTCCCTTACGGAATCGGCGCGGAGTATAACGGAGCGCCGGTGACCGACGGGAGATTTGAGGTTATCGAGATTCCCGCCCACACCTACGCGGTCTTTGAGTGCAGGGGCAAGATGCCCGATGCGTTCAAAAACACCTATACCAAGATTTGCACCGAGTTCTTCCCCCAGAACGGCTACGAGTACGGCTGCGGTGTGGAGCTTGAGGTTTACCCCTCCGCCGACGTGAGCGACCCGAACTATTACTGCGAAATCTGGATCGCCGTGAATGAGAAAAAATAATAAGCGAAAAACCTCCGTACGGTCAAAGCCGTACGGAGGTTTTTTGTTTAATGATTGAATTTTGCCGACGGCAAAAGTTTTTAAAACTGTCCCCCGAAAAATTTTTAGCAACCAGACACACGGGAAGCTGTCAATCCTGGAAACGACTTGTAAAAGCTTTTGCTACTGCTATATGTGTCTTGATTTCCTTCATTGAGGAGATTTTCAGATTCAGGTTTTCTTTCTGAATTAACTCTCCTGTTTTTTTCATAATTTCTTCTGGCGAGGAACAGGTAATCGCATCAAGAGATGTGAAGCCCGCTTTGCAGTAGATAGTTGCCCGCGTACTTTTTACGCCCGGAAGATGATATAGCTGCTTAAAAGCTTCCGCTTCTTCTGTTGTTTTACTAACAATATCGATTTCTCTAAGTTTCTTTGGATTCACTTCATACATCATCAGAAATCGTCTGAATAAGTTAGCCATTTCAATGGTAGGTAGACCCGCATCTAGCAATGCTTCATCAGACAATTCAAGACAGTCCGATTTGACTTTACATCCCATTGCTTTAAAATCTTCTATCAGTATATTTTTATATGGAATTAAAGGATAGTACCTGTCAAAATACAATCTTTATTAAGCAATATTACGATAGATTCGATATAATAATCCGTATTTATCACAGCGATTATATTTCCCTCCGCAAATATTGATTTATTTGTCTTTCGCTGAATTAAGTATATCGCAAAAACACGGAAAATTCCACAGCCCGTGCGGGCAAAAGTGCCCCGTGCTCAAAAATATATTTTTGGGCACGTCTTCGGCGAAAGGGGAATCATTCGGCAAGAGCGCTTTGCTTCTCCGCTTTGAGTTTAAGGGAGATTTCCTTCGCCGTGCCCCGGGAAAGCTCCGGGCGGTAGGCGCTTTCGAGCTCGTCCCGAACCTCGGGCATATCCGCCCAGAAGCGCTTCGGCATATGTGCCATCCGGCAGGTGGGGTTGTAGCGGCTGGCGATAGAAATATGGCTGTAATATGACTTCCAGAGCTCCCGGTAAAAAGCGTCCTCCGTTTCGCTTGGCATGGTAAGCTTCTCAATGGGAACGATGGCGGTGTTCTTGCCGGAGTGGACAAGGGCGGCGCCGTGGGTCTCGTCGTAAATCATAAAGGTCTCGTTCCAAAGCCGGGCGCAGAAATACCCTTTCAGGAGAGGAAGCACGAAGTGCTTCGGGTGAATGGTTGTAACGAGGGCGCCGTTTGCGTCCGAAAAGCGGGTGAAGCCCATTAAAAGGCGCTGCTCGTTGCTCACCGCCGTCGCCATTCGGAAAAGCGGGTTCACGTCCTTGTCCGCAATCATTCCGACGGCGCTTTTCCCTTCGCGAAAGCCCTTCCAGAGGAAACGGAGAATGGCAAGTTCCTTGCCGCCCTCGTCATAAAGGAAGCCCCGCTTGACAAGGTTGAGCGTACGTCCGCCGAGTTTTTCGGCGGCGGCGCGCTCAACGCGCCTTGCGTGCTCAAAATTCGTCTCGACGGTGTGGATTTTGAGCAGCGCGGGCTCCTCCTCGCCGAAGACGTAGACGTCAGACGGCAGCGTTTTGAGCACGAAGCTCTCGAAAACCATCGAGAGCATTCCGTCAAAGCTCCCGTCATAGGAAAAAATCAAAATTCCCCGGTCAGGCATTCCTTTGCCGCCTCCCCAACAAGCGCCGGCTCAAAGAGCGAAAGCTGCTCGGCGCCGTAATCTTCGAATCCGCCCATTTTGTTGGGCGAAAGAATTGAATATATGATAGCTTCCGGCGTGTCCGGAATTTTCTGCATCGTCTTTCCACGGCAGGTTATGAAAAACCGCGCCCGTTTAAGAACGACGCCCAGCCTTTTAAGGCCGTCAAAATCAAGGCTGTGCTCGCGTCTTGCGGCGACAATGCGCTTCGCGCCGGTGACGCCGATTCCCGGCACCCGGAGAAGAAGCTCATAGTCCGCCGTATTGACCTCCACCGGGAAATCGTCAAGGTGGCTGAGCGCCCAGCTGCACTTCGGGTCCACCTCCGGGTGGAGCATCGGGTGGGCGGGGTCGATAATTTCCTTCGCCTCGAAGCCGTAAAAGCGCAAAAGCCAGTCCGCCTGGTAAAGCCGGTGCTCACGAAGAAGGGGCGGACGGGTGTCGAGGGCGGGTAGGAGGCTGTCCTCCTGCACCGGGATATAGGCGGAGTAATAGACCCTTTTGAGTCCGTATTTTTTATAAAGCCCCTCGGTGAGGTGGAGGATATGGTAATCCGTCTCGGGCGAGGCGCCCACTATCATCTGGGTGCTCTGTCCCGCTGGGACAAACTGGGGCGTGTGGCGGTATTTCACAAGGTCCTCCCGGTTTTCGGCAATGCCCGTTTTGATGAGCCCCATGGGCTCAAGGACGCTGTGTCTCGTCTTGTCCGGGGCGAGGGCGGTGAGGGATTGCTCCGACGGGAGCTCGATGTTTACGCTCATTCTGTCCGCCAAAAGACCGAGCCTGTGGGTCAGAACCGGGTCAGCCCCGGGAATCGCTTTGGCGTGAATGTAGCCGTGGAAGCCGTACTCCTCCCGGAGGATCCGGAGCGCCTCAATCATTCTCTCGGTGGTCCAGTCCGGCGAGCCGACCACGGCGCTCGAAAGAAAAAGCCCCTCGATGTAGTTGCGGCGGTAGAACTCGATTGTGAGGTCGGCGAGCTCCCTCGGGGTAAAGGTCGCCCGGGGGAAGTCGTTGGTGCGGCGGTTGACGCAGTATTTGCAGTCATAGACGCAGGCGTTGGACATCAGCACCTTTAAAAGGCTGATGCAGCGCCCGTCCGCCGCAAAGGAGTGGCAGCACCCGGCGGGGAGAGCTGCGCCCACGCCGCCGCCGGTCCCGCTGCTCCTCCCGGAGCCGGAGGAGGAGCAGGAAGCGTCGTATTTCGCCGCCTCCGCAAGGATAGCCAGCTTTTCAAACATATCCATTTTCGTTCCTCCTTTCCGGGTAAAGTTTTAGGGTTAGATCTTGGCTATGGGGTGTCTTATGACGGTTTTCCGCTTTTCAACCGGGGTTTTCCGGGGGTCGGAAATATAGATTTCGTGGTGGAGCCGGCTTTCGGAAAAGTCGTTTCGGTAGCCCTTTTCGGCGATAAAGGCGTCCATCATAGCGACGGAGGCGGGCTCGCCGTCAAAGGAGCCCAGGTGCATCATCTGTACGCAGAGCCCCTCGTCAACTGTGAGAAATTCCGCACAGGAGCAGTCGAGTTTTTTCTTCCGGGCGGCTTCGCCCGCCGCCCAGTCGAAATCCGCCTTCGTTACAAAGTCCGGCAGGCGGATTACGGAAATCCAGCAAAAACTGTTCTTGCTTTCGTAATCGACGCCGTTTACGTTTTCCTGCCACCAAAAGCCCTCCAGCGGCGGCACCACGTACTCGTAAAAGCCGTCGATTTTGTGCTCGGTCTTGTAGCTCATTTTGAGCGTGTAGGCAATGGCGTAGAGGACGGAGACAGCCTTTTGATAAGTGCCGCCCTCCTCGTTGGGGTTGCCCTTTCCTCTGACGGCGACGTAGTTTGCCGCCGGAACTGTGACAATTTCGGGCTTTGCCTTCGGCAAATAAAATTCTTTATACTCTTTCTTAAAATCGAAAGCCAAGGGAAACGCTCCTCTCTTAAAATCGAACAAATGTTCGATTTTTATAGCTACATAATACTCCCTAACGGGGCGCTTGTCAAGAAAAAATCGGCTTTTAACGGGATAAAAATAAAATAAACATTGATTATTTCCGCCGCTCTGCTATAATATAAATGTAAAAATATGCGCAGGATTTAGAGTGCGGGTGAAGGAGGCTTCGGAGAAACAAAAACGAAGGTTTATTTCGCCGCGCTCTTTTTTTAACTGCCGAAAGGGGAGTTATTAATTGGTCTATGACGTTGCTGTGATCGGCGCGGGAATTATCGGCTGCGGCGTAGCAAGGGAGCTTTCCCGCTACAACTGCAAAACCGTGCTGATCGAAAAGGAAAACGATGTTGCGATGGGAACGACCCGCGCCAACAGCGCAATTATCCACGCGGGCTATGACCCCGAACCCGGCACGCTTATGGCAAAATACAATGTTCCGGGTAATAAAATGGCTGAGGACATCTGCCGGGAGCTGGACGTTCCGTTCCGCCGCTGCGGCTCCTTCGTTCTCGCTTTTGACGAAAACGATATGAAAACCGTAAAGCGCCTTTACGAAAAGGGCGTTGAAAACGGCGTTCCGGATATGAAAATCCTTGACGGCGACGAGGTACGCAAGATGGAGCCCAACGTCTCCGCCGAGTGCGTCGGCGCGCTTTACGCCCCCAGCGCCGGAATCGTCAACCCCTGGGAAATGGCTCTCGCCATGGGCGAACAGGCGGTTGACAACGGAGTTGACCTTGAGCTTTGCTACGAGGTCACAGGAATAAGAAAAGAAAACGGCAATTTCATCATCAGCGGCAAGGGCAAAGAGGATATTGAAGCGAAATTCGTCGTAAACGCCGCCGGCGTTTACAGCGACACCGTCGCCAACATGGTCGGCGACCACAGCTTCACCATCGACTCCTCCCGCGGACAGTATTATCTCCTTGATAAATCCCAGGGCGAGCTTTTCGACCACGTTATGTTCCAGTGCCCCGGACCTCTCGGTAAGGGCGTTCTTGTGGCTCCCACCGTCCACGGCAACCTCATCGTCGGACCGGACGCCAACCCGGGCAGCGAAAAGAATGACGTCAGCACCGACCGCAACGGACTTAACCACGTTATGACCGCCAGCAGAAAGACCACCTCCGCCGTCAACTTCCGGGAGTGCATAAGAAACTTCGCCGGACTTCGCAGCGAGCCCAGCACCAAGGATTTCATCGTTGGCTTCTCCGAAGCGGACGACCACTTTATGAACGTCGCGGGAATCAAATCCCCGGGTCTTTCCGCCGCCCCGGCAATCGCCGCGGACGTTGCGGATATGCTTCTTAAAGCGGGCGTGCCCTCCGAAAAGAAAGCCGAGTTCAAGGGCGGGCACAAACACCTTCGCTTCAAGGAGCTTTCCGACGAGGAAAAGGCCGCCGCAATAAAGAAAAATCCCGCATACGGAAGAGTTATCTGCCGCTGCGAAACAATAACCGAGGGCGAAATCGTTGACGCCCTCCACGGAACGATAGTTCCCCGTACTCTCGACGGAATCAAGCGCCGCTGCAACGCCGGAATGGGTCGCTGCCAGAGCGGTTTCTGCGGACCGAGAGTGCTTGATATAATCGCCCGGGAACTCAATATGGACCCGGTTGACGTGCTCCTCGACAAAGAGGGCTCCTACATACTTACCGGAAAAACCGAGAAAGGAGAGTGCCGCTGATGTACTATGATTTAGTTGTAGTCGGAGGAGGTCCCGCCGGTCTTGCCGCCGCCGAGGAGGCAAAAAGAAACGGCGCAGGCTCCGTGCTCATCATTGAGCGCGACAAGGAGCTCGGCGGAATCCTTAACCAGTGCATACATTCCGGCTTCGGTCTCCACGTCTTTAAGGAACAGCTTTCCGGACCGGAATACGCCCAGCGCTTCATCGACCGCCTTGAGGGAACCGGAATCGAAGTTAAAACCGATACTATGGTTCTCGGAATCACCCCGGAAAAATCCATTTACGCCATCAGCGAAGCCGAGGGCTATATGAAGATTGACGCCGGCGCAATAGTCCTCGCCATGGGCTGCCGCGAGAGGACCCGCGGAGCAATCGCAATCCCCGGCGAGCGCCCCTCCGGAATTTTCACCGCCGGCACCGCCCAGCGCTACATAAATATGGAGGGCTATATGGTCGGTAAAAAGGTGCTCATCCTCGGCTCCGGCGATATAGGTCTTATTATGGCAAGAAGAATGACCCTCGAGGGCGCCGAAGTCAAAGCCGTCGTTGAGCTTATGCCCTATTCCAACGGTCTTAAACGCAATATCGCCCAGTGCCTTGACGACTACGGAATTCCGCTCTATCTGAGCCACACCGTCACCGACATCAAGGGCGAAAACGGACGCCTTTCCAAGGTCATCGTCAGCGAAGTTAACGGCTACGACCCGATTCCCGGAACGGAAATCGAGTTCGACGTCGATACGCTTCTTCTCTCCGTCGGTCTTGTCCCCGAAAACGAGCTGACCCGTTCCGCCGGAATCGAAATTGATAAGCGCACCAACGGCGCCGTCGTAAACGAGGATATGATGACCTCCATTGAGGGCATCTTCGCCTGCGGCAACGTGCTCCACGTCCACGACCTTGTGGATTTCGTAACCCACGAGTCCGAAAGAGCGGGCAAAGCCGCCGCCGAGTACCTCAAGGCGAAGAAAGCCGGAGAAAAAGAGGAAGCCGAAGAGCCCATCAACCTTATTAACGGCGACTTCGTCGGCTACACCGTTCCCCAGAAGGTAACCGTCTCCAAGGTGGATAAATTCATCGAGGTGCTCTTCCGCGTAAGAGCCGTGCTCAAAAACGCGAACGTCGTTGTGAAATGCGGCGACACCGTGCTCATGAGCAAAAACCACGAGCAGATGCTTCCCGCCGAGATGGAAAAACTCATCATTCCGAAGAAAATGCTCGAAATGGCAAACGGAAAAGATATCGAAATCTGCGTAGTAAAGGAGGGCGAATGATATGCTTAAAACAATAACCTGTATCTGCTGCCCCAAGGGCTGCCTCGTCACTCTTGATACCGAAAACCCGGAGGAAACCATAAAAGGTTTCTCCTGCCCACAGGGAAGGGAGTACGCAATCCGTGAGCTCACCTGCCCCATGAGGACAATTTCCACCACCGTCGAGATTAAGGGCGGGCTACACCCCCGAATTCCCGTAAAGACCAAGGGCGACATTCCGAAAGAGAAAATTTTCGAGGTTATGGAGGAAATCAACAAGGTTTCCGTAACCTCCCCGGTAAAATGCGGGGACGTGCTCATTGAAAACGTCCTCGGAACCGGAATCGACGTCGTCGCCTGCCGCGATATGTAATAAAACGAAAGCCCGGATATTCCTATCCGGGCTTTTTTGTTGCAATATTTCGCCGAGGTGTTATACTGAAAATGTAATCTTAAGGAAATCTTAAAGATTTTGCCTCTTTATTCTTAAGGGTTTTATTGGTAAACTATGTTCAGAGGTGAAAGATATGTATAATGTGCTTATCTGCGACGACGACCGGGACATCCGGAACGCCCTTAAAATCTATCTTTCCGGCGAGGGCTACAAAATCCTTGAGGCGGAAAACGGCGCCGCCGCCCTTGACGTAGTGTCAAAAAACGAGGTGCATATCATCCTTATGGATATAATGATGCCGAAAATGGACGGCGTTTCCGCAACGGCGAAGCTTCGGGAAACGAGCAACGCCCCGGTTATTCTCCTCACCGCAAAGAGCGAGGACAACGACAAGATTCTCGGGCTCACCGCCGGAGCGGACGACTACATAACGAAGCCCTTTAACCCGCTGGAGGTAATCGCTCGGGTCAAGGCACAGCTTAGGCGCTACGCCTACCTCGGCGGAATGGAGCACAAGCCCGAGTCCGTCATCATCGGCGGAATTGAGCTCGATGACAACGGAAAGACCGTCACCTTGAACGGCGACCCGGTCTCCCTGACTCCCACAGAGTACGAGATACTCAAGCTCTTTCTCCAGAACCCGGGCAAGGTCTTTTCCTCAAAGGAAATCTATACCGCCGTTTGGAACAGCGACCCCCTCGGCGCCGAGGGAACGATAGCGGTACATATCCGCCACCTGCGCGAAAAAATTGAAATCGACCCGGCGAACCCTCGCTATCTAAAGGTCGTTTGGGGCAAGGGATACAAGTTGGAGGACAAAAAATGAAAAAATTTGTTGGGAGCATTTGGGCAAAAACGGCGGCCTTCCTTTTGGTTTGTATCTGCGTAACGGTTTTTGCGGGCTGCGTCGGCGTTGTGGCTTACTGCGCCGACGGGGGCGTTTTTAACGAAACCGGCGTTCCTTTTCGCTCCAGCAGCGCCTGCTACAATTTCATCGAGGATAAGCTCAGTACCGTCAAGGACTTCGTCTATTGGAATGACATTAAAGGGCTTATGGGTAATGAGCTGTTTTACGACGACAGCAGCTTTTCCTATAAAATCGTTGACGGGGAGGGGAAAACCGTCGTCAGCACCGTCGGGAGCGATTCCCTCCGGGTCGTTGAAAATTACAGAATCAGGGAAGTGGATTCCTCCGGCAACACCGTTGCGGAATATACCGCCTCGGGCTACCTGAACCTTCCGATAATGCCCGGGGATTCGGTCTACCCTTATTATCTTATGTACACCTATAGCGGCAACGCCATCCTTCTCGGGGCTGCGTGCGCCTTTCTGAGCGTTGTCTGCTTCATATTCCTCATGGTGTCTGCGGGAAAAAACGGCGCGGGAGAGACCGTCCCCCTGGGGCTCAACCGCATTCCCTGGGATTTGTTTGCCGTCGTGCTGTTTATTCCGCTTTTGCTCTTCCTGGGCGAGATGCAATATCTTTTCATCTACAGAATGGAGAGCTTTAAGTACACCGCCGTGGTTGGGCTCCTCTGCGTTCTCGGGCTCGCGGTGTTCGGAACGGCTCTTTGTATGAGTATGGCGGCGAGGTTCAAGGTTAGGGGCTGGTGGAAAAACAGCATTATTTACAAAGTTCTTGCCGCCCTTTGGCATTTTGTAAAGTGGATAGCATCAGCCGTCCCGAAAACCTGGCTCATAATCTGCATTTATTGCGGCTTCGTTTTTGTTAACTTCATTCTCGCGATTTTTGTTCCCACCGAGGCGGGACCCCTAACTCTTCTGATGCTTATGTTTTTTGACGCCATGGGTCTTGCGGGCGTAATCTGGTTCACACTCCAGCTCAGAAGTCTTAAAAAGGCGGGCGAAGCCATAGCCCGGGGCGACTTTGAGTATAAGGTGAACACCATTGAACTTTGGCCCGGGCTCAAGGACCACGGCGTGAATCTCAACCGCGCCGCCGAGGGAATGTCGAAAGCCCTCGAAGCCCGAATGAAGAGCGAGCGCTTTAAGACGGAGCTCATTACGAACGTCAGCCACGACCTCAAAACGCCCCTCACTTCCATTGTCTCCTACGTGGATCTCCTTAAAAAGGAGGATATTGAAAACGAAACCGCCAGGGGCTACATAGAGGTCATCGACCGCCAGAGCGCCAAGCTCAAAAAGCTGACGGAGGACTTGGTGGAGGCGTCGAAGGCTTCAAGCGGCGCAATCACCGTGAACCGGGAGCGGGTCAACATCGGCGAGCTCGTCAACCAGTCCGTGGGCGAGTTCACGGAACGGCTCGAAGCCGCAGAGATAACCCCCGTCGTTGGTCTTCCGGAGGAGGAAGTTTTCGTCTATACCGACGGGCGGCTTCTCTGGCGGGTTTTCGACAACCTCATACAGAACATAATCAAATATGCCCAGCCGGGAACGAGGGCGTATTTCGACCTTACGGCGACGGAGGACAGAGCCGTAATAGTGATGAAAAATATCTCCCGCGAGCCCCTCAATATGTCCGCCGACGCCCTGATGGAGCGCTTCGTCCGGGGTGATTCCTCCCGCGGGGAGACCGAGGGTAACGGTCTCGGGCTTTCAATAGCGAAGTCCCTTACGGAGCTTTGCGGCGGAACCTTTGAGCTTTTTCTCGACGGGGACCTTTATAAAGCTGTGGTCTCCTTCCCGGTGATGAAGCAGCAGTAAAATAATAAAAAACGACCCGCTTAATAAGCGGGTCGTTTTTTATTCCGCGCAAAGCACGTCCCAGGGAGAGATTATCCCGAGTAGTTTTCCGCTTTTTATGCCTCCTTCGGTCACAAAGACCATTGAAAGGCGTTTGCCCTTTGCATATGAGCTTTCAAAGAGTTCCTTCAGCTCGTCAACGTACATTTCTCCGCTCACGGAGCTGTAAATCTCCGTGCTGTGGGAGTCAAAGGATATGTATTTTTCAATGTCAGAAAATTTTGTTTCGCTGTCCATAGTATGGTCCTTCCTGTCCGCCATGAGTCTCAGGAAAGAGACAGCCGTGAACATTCCCGCCACGGCGCCCTGGCTGTTGAGTATCGGCACGTGATTATGGTCAATGTTTCTCATCTGAGGGATAGTATCCCGCACAGGGTCCGAAAGCTCCCGGCAGAAAACGTCCTTTTTCGGCACCATAATCTCCCGGCATTTCCGGCGGTTTTTGAGGGAATCAACGGTTTTCTGGAGAAAAGAAATCATCTCGTCCGTAGGCTCCACAGGGTATTCGCCCTCTATTTTCGGCTTGTGCTGAAGGAGGTTACGAACCTCCTGGCAGTACTTGATTTCCTCCCGGAAGGGCGCATATTCTTCCCGTTTGGAGAGGAAATTTGTGACGGAGTCCCAGTCGTTGAGCCCAAACATATCCCTGACTACAGCTTCAAGCTCCTTGAACTTCTGTATATAAATATCGGCGTTTGTCAAAATACCGCCCCCTTACTGAATTATATTATAGTTTGTTTTACAAAATAAAACAATAGCAAAGGTTCCGGTCATATACAAAAATGTAGAAAAATTTATTAAATTTGTGTAAAGAATTATATAAATATCTTGACGAATTTTTCGGGCGAATATATAATGAGTACAGAAAACGAAAGAGGTGATAATCTTTGAAGAAGACACTTTACAGCCTTATGTTAAGCGACGACGTAGTTCGCGAAATAGATGTCCTTGCCCATAAAAACGGAACGAACCGCTCCAATCTCATAAACCAGATTCTTGCGGAGTACCTCGGAATGACGACCCCGGAGCGGAGAATAAACGAGATTTTCCAGGCAATTGAGGAGGCGGTGACGCCCTACGGCGAATTGGTGCCCTTTTTCGCCCCCAACAACCTCACAATGTCCCTTAAGAGCAGCCTTGAATACAAGTACCGCCCGACGGTCAAATATGAAGTTGAGCTTTATAAAAACGGCGGCGATTCCATCGGAGAGTTGGCGGTGATTTTCAGGACCCAGTCCGCCGCCCTCATTTCCGCAATGACGGAATTTTTCCGCCTTTGGAATTACGTTGAAAGCCGCACGCTTCCGAAATACGGCGTGGGCGGCGTTTCATGCGCCCTCTATGAAAACAAGTTCGTAAGGAGCATCGCCATTCCGAAAAACAGGGACTGCACCGCAAGCGAGCTCGCCGCAGCCATTTCGGGCTACATCAGACTTTTCGACGAGCTTATGAAGGGCTATATAAACGGAAAATATTCCGCGGCGGAGGTTGCGGAAAAATACGAAAAGTATATTTCGAAGCAAAATATACTCATTTAACGTAAAATTCGATAGAAAAAAGGTGATTTTATGAATTCTCAGAATTTCACTCAAAAGACCCTTGAGGCAATACAGACCGCCCAGAACATAGCGGCGGAAAACGAGAACCAGGCAATAACCCCGGAGCACCTTCTCTATGCGCTCCTTGACCAGGACGGCGGGCTCATTCCCTCTCTTTTCGGGAAGATGGGCGTGGACTGCAACAAAATTCTCGGCGAGCTTGACAGCTATATTTCCACCCTCCCGAAGGTTCGGGGCGGCGATATGTATCTCGCAAGCGAGACGAACCGCATTCTCGGCGCGGCGGAAAAAGCCGCCAAGAGCATGGGCGACGAATACATCTCCGTTGAGCACCTGATGCTCGGAATTTTCGCGGACCAGACCCCCGCTATCCGCAAAATTTTCAATGAGCACGGCGTTACGAAAAACGCCTTTTCGGAGAAGCTCGCGGCGGTCAAAACGAAGCCCGTCACCAGCGACAACCCGGAGGACACCTATGACGCCCTCTCTAAATACGGCACCGACCTTGTGAAGCGCGCCCGCGAAAACGAGCTTGACCCGGTCATCGGGCGCGACACGGAGATAAGAAACGTCATCCGAATCCTCTCCCGTAAGACCAAAAATAACCCGGTGCTCATCGGCGAACCCGGCGTCGGCAAGACCGCCATCGCCGAGGGACTTGCCCAAAGAATTGTCCGTGGGGACGTGCCCGAGGGGCTCAAGGACAAGACAATTTTCAGCCTTGATATGGGCGCCCTCATCGCCGGCGCAAAATACCGGGGCGACTTTGAGGAAAGACTAAAAGCCGTCCTTGAAGAGATAAAGGGTTCCGACGGAAAAATACTTCTCTTTATCGACGAGCTCCACACCATCGTCGGCGCCGGCAAGACCGAGGGCAGTATGGACGCCGGCAACCTTCTCAAACCGATGCTCGCCAGGGGCGAGCTCCACTGCATCGGCGCCACGACCCTTGACGAATACAGGAAATATATCGAAAAGGACGCCGCTCTTGAGCGCCGCTTTCAGCCCGTGACCGTCGACGAGCCGACGGTGGAAGACACCATTTCAATTCTCCGTGGACTTAAAGAGCGCTACGAGGTTTACCACGGCGTAAGAATCCACGACAATGCCCTTGTGGCGGCGGCGACCCTTTCGGACCGCTACATCACCGACCGTTTCCTCCCGGATAAGGCCATAGACCTTGTGGACGAAGCCTGCGCACTTATAAGGACCGAGATAGATTCAATGCCCTCGGAAATGGACGACGTAAGACGCAAAATTATGCAGCTCGAAATCGAGGAGATGGCGCTTAAAAAGGAGACGGACCGTCTTTCGGCGGAGCGCCTTGAAAAGCTGACGGAGGAGCTCGCGAACTTAAAGGACAAATTCAACGAGATGAAATCCCGTTGGGAGACCGAGAAACAGAGCGTTGACGAGGTGAAACGCCTCAAATCCGAAATCGAGCGTATGCACGCCGAAATCGAAAACGCCCAGCTCAGCTACGAGTACGAAAAAGCCGCAAGGCTCAAATATTCCGACCTTCCCGCCCTTGAAAAACGCCTTGAGGAAGCGGAAAAACAGAGCGAACAGAGAAAAGAGAACACAATGGTCCACGACACCGTCACCGAGGAGGAAATCGCCTCCATCGTCGCGAAATGGACCGGAATCCCCGTGTCGAAGCTGATGGAGGGCGAGCGCGAAAAGCTCCTCCACCTCGATGAGATGATACACAAACGCGTCGTCGGGCAGGACGAGGCGGTGCAGAGAGTTACGGAGGCAATTCTCCGCTCGAGAGCGGGAATCTCCGACCCGAACCGCCCCATAGGCAGTTTCCTCTTCCTCGGACCCACGGGCGTCGGCAAGACGGAGCTTGCGAAATCCCTTGCGGACTGTCTCTTTGACGACGAGCACAATATGGTGCGAATCGATATGACCGAGTATATGGAGAAATACTCCGTATCAAGGCTCATCGGAGCGCCTCCCGGCTACGTCGGCTACGACGAGGGCGGTCAGCTCACCGAAGCCGTCCGGAGAAAACCCTATTCCGTGGTGCTTTTCGACGAGGTCGAAAAGGCACACCCGGACGTTTTCAACATCCTTCTCCAGATTCTTGACGACGGACGCATCACCGACAGCCAGGGAAGAACGGTGGACTTCAAGAACACCATTATCATTCTGACCTCGAACCTCGGAAGCCGTGCGCTCCTTGACGGAATCACCGATTCGGGCGAAATCTCCGACGAGGCGAAGGCAG
>JAEDJF010000006.1 GCA_016296485.1 Oscillospiraceae bacterium | reverse complement strand
TATAAAATCGTCGGAGGGCTTCGTTTTTACGAGCGCAAGGAGATAAAGGACCTTCTCGCCTATATGTCCGTCGTCTGCAACCCGTCGGACAACCTCCGCCTTGAGCGGATAATCAACGAGCCGAAAAGGGGAATAGGCGACACCACCCTTGCCGCCGCCCAGCATATTTCCGACGTTTGCGGAATCCCGCTTTTTGAGGTTTTTGAGCATGCCGACGAGTACGCCGACCTCTCAAAGCGCGCCGCCGTCTTGATGCGCTTTACCGATATGATAAAAGAGCTTGCGGAAGCGGCAGAGGACTTCGAGGCGGAGAGCTTTTTCTACCTGCTCTGTGAAAAAACCGGATACACCGAGATGCTCCGGACCCAGGGAATTGAGGGCGAAGCCCGCCTTGAAAATATCGGCGAGCTCAAAACCAACCTGATAAAATATGAGGACGCCGCCGAATACCCGGAGCTTTCGGGCTTCCTTGAGGAGGTCGCGCTCTATACCGACCTCGATAGGCTTGAGGAGAGCGACTCCGTCCTTATGATGACGCTCCATTCCGCGAAAGGACTTGAGTTTACGAACGTGTTCGTGGTGGGACTCGAGGAAGGAATTTTCCCGGGAATGCAGGCAATATACGATATGAATGAGATGGAGGAGGAGCGCCGCCTTGCCTACGTCGGAATAACAAGGGCGAAAAAGAACCTCTATCTAACCGCCGCCGCAAGCCGTATGATTTTCGGACAGACGAGCCATAACCGCCTTTCGAGGTTCGTTGAGGAGATCCCCTCCGAGTTTAAGGACTTCAGCGACGAGACCGAGCGCCGCCGCCAGAACGTCAGCTTCCATTTCGAGGAGTCGCCACGGGGCGAAATCCGCGTCGAAAAGAGCTTTACTGCGGCGCCCAGAGCGGAAAAAACTAGCTTCCGCCCCGGCGACACGGTTACCCACCGGGTTTTCGGAAAGGGAACCGTCCTTGCCGCAACGCCAATGTCCGGCGACACGCTTCTTGAAATTGCCTTTGAAAAATCCGGCACGAAAAAGCTGATGGCGAATTTCGCGAAGCTCAAAAAAGACTGATTTAACGCAAAGGGGGCTTATTTTTGAAACCTGTTCTCTTGACAGCTTCGGAGACCGAGGACGCTTTTCAAGTAATATCAGAAAGAACCGAAGGAATGAACTTCGGTGAAATATGGGAAAAATTCGGGCTTGAAATGCTGATTGCTGCGGCAATCCTAATTTTCGGCTGGATTTTGGTAAAATGGCTGTCCAACGCGCTCCAAAACGCTCTTGTAAAAAGGGGAGCCGTCGGAGCCTCCACGAAGATGCTCAAAACGATAATAAGGTTTGTGCTCTATTTTAACGTGGTGCTCATCGCGGCTTCCGTGCTCGATATTCCGACGAACTCCGTGCTCGCGCTTTTCAGCGCCTTTGCTCTCGCCTTTTCCCTTGCGATTAAGGACAGCCTTGCGCTCTTCGCGAGCGGAGTTATAATCCTCCTTTCCAAGCCCTTTATAGAGGGCGACCTCGTTGAAATTCCCTCCGAGGAAGTTAAGGGCTACGTCTCCTCCGTCGGTCTTATCCACACAAGGCTTAAAACCTTTGACAACCGGGAGGTAATAATCCCGAACAGCATTGTCACCGGAAATACCCTTATAAATTACAGCAAAAGGGGTCTCAGAAGGCTCGACCTAACCTTTTCCGTTTCGTACAGCGCAGACATCGCCCTTGCCAAAAGGACGATACGCGAGGTGCTTGAAGCGGAGCCCCTCGCCGAAAAGGAGCCGGAGCCCGTCGTGATGGTAATTACCCTCGGGGAGAGCTCCGTCGATATAATCTGTAAGGTTTACGTAAAATGGGACGAGTACGATAGTCTTCTCGGAATCCTCAACGAAAAAGTAAAATTCGCCTTTGACAGCAGGGGAATAGAGTTCCCGTTCAACCAGCTTGACGTCCACGTAAAATGAAAGCTTCGGCTTTTTTATAAAAGGAGATTGAAATGTCAGAAACACTCGTAAGAAAAGAGATAGGCAAAAACGCCTATCTGAGCTCCATAAAGGAGACAAAATTCAAGTCCGACAGGATAACGGTCTGCCTTGTGACTTCGCTCAAAAGGGAGAGCGTAACCGTCAACGCCCTCGTGCCCTTCGTGCTCCGCAAGGGCTGCAAGTCCTGCCCGGATTTCACCGAGCTCAACAAGAAGCTCGCTAAAATGTACGGCGCTATTCTCGACGCTGACGTCTCGAAACAGGCGGACCTTCAGATAATCGAGCTTTCGCTCCAGTTTATCGACGACCGCTTCGCCATCGGCGGGGACAAAATGACCGAACAGGCGGCAAAGCTCCTTTGCGACCTAATTTTTGACCCGAACCTCGACGAAAACGGGCTTTTCCCGGAAAAGGACCTTGAACTCGAGCGCAGCTACCTTATCGACACCATTAACAGCGACCTCAACGACAAGCGCGTTTATGCAATAAAGAAAACCTCCGGTATGATTTTCGAGGGCGAGCCCTTCGGAATTTGCCGCTACGGCTACGTCGAGGACGCCGAGAAAATAACCGGGGAGCAGCTTTCCGCCGCCTGGCGGGAGCTTGTTAAAACCGCCCGCATTGAGATAATGTTCACCGGTCCCGGCGAGCCCGAAACCGCCGAAAAGGTTTTCGCAAAGCGCCTTGCAGAATCCGAGCGGGAGCCCGCTTCCTTCGAGCGCGCGCCGATCGTTCCCTACTCCGAGTATAAAGAGGCGGAGGAGAAAATGGACATTGTCCAGGGCAAGCTCGTAATGGCGTTCAGAATGGGCGCTCCCGAAACGGAGCGCGAAAAGAACGCCGCAAGGGTTTTCTCCGCTCTCTACGGCGGAACGCCCTTCTCGAAGCTCTTTATGAACGTCCGCGAAAAGCTGAGCCTTTGCTACTACGTTCTATCTCACTTTGAGCGTGCCACCGGCGTAATGCTCGTTGACAGCGGAATCGAGTTCGAGAGCAGAGATGCCGCCCAGGCGGAGATACTTAACCAGCTCGAAGCGGTAAAATCCGGCGATTTTACCGACGTCGAGCTTGCGCAAACGAAACTTATTATCAAGAACAGCCTCGGCTCCGTGGGCGATTCCCTCGGCGCGGTGGAAAGCTGGTATATGACCGGAATCCTCGACGGGCTCATCGTGACCCCGGAGGAGGACGCCGCCGCCATTGACGAAATCACCCGTGAAGAGATTATCGCCATTGCAAACAAAGCGAAGCTCACAACCGTATTTTTCCTTAAAGGAGGCGAAAAAGAATGAACACCACCGTCGAAAAAATCGAAAACGAGCGTCTCGGAAGCTGTTACTATAAAGTGAAACATTCCTCCGGGCTTACAATGCTCCTTGCGCCTATGGAGGGCTTCACCACCAGCTACGCAATGTTCGGAACGGCGTACGGCTCCGTCGATACCTTTATCAAAACCGACGAGAAGGGCGAGTTCAAAAAGCTCCCGGAGGGCATAGCCCATTACCTTGAGCATAAGCTCTTTGAGAGCGAGGAGTGCTCCGCCTTCGACCGCTACGCCAAAACCGGCGCCAACGCCAACGCTTTCACCTCCTTTGACCGCACCTCCTATCTTTTCACCTGCTCCCAGAATTTCAAGGAGAGCCTTGAAATTCTGCTCGACTTCGTTACCCACCCCTATTTTACCGCCGAGACCGTCGCCAAAGAGCAGGGCATAATCGGTCAGGAAATAAGAATGTACGACGATTCCCCGGACTGGAGGGTGCTTTTTAACCTTCTCGGCGCAATTTACCACAAAAACCCGGTAAAAATAGATATTGCAGGAACGAAGGAGTCCATCGCGCAAATCACCGCCGACCTCCTTTACGACTGCTACAACACTTTTTATAACCTTCACAATATGGTCCTTGCCGTCGCCGGAAACTTTGAAATCGACGACGTGCTCAAGGTCGCGGACTCCGTGCTCAAACCGGCGGAGCCCTTCTTCCTCGAAAGGGGAGACTGCGGCGAGCCGGAGGAAGTTGTGACGAATTTCGTCGAACAGCACCTTCCGGTCTCCGTTCCGATGTTTACCGTCGGCTTCAAGGGCAAAACCGGTACCGAAGCGGAAAACTACAAGGGAAGCGTCCTTGACGAAATCTTCCTTGAGGCGCTTTTCGACGACTATACCGACCTTTACCGCGGGCTTTACGACGAGGGAGCAATCAACGCCACCTTCGGAAGCGAGGTTTTCTGTGGTAGGAACTATATAACTCTTCTGGTTTCCGGCGAATCGAGGGAGCCGGAAAAGGTATATGAAAAAGTAAAAGCGGGCTTCGCCGAAGCCCTTGAGCACGGAATACCCGAGGACGTTTTCGAGTGTGCTCAAAAATCCGTTTACGGGCGCTACCTTAGGGCGACCGAAAGGGTCGAGGGCGTGACGACGACCCTCTTTAACGGATATTTCCCGGGCGTCGATATGTATGAAATGATAGAAGCTGCGGCAACCGCCACCCCGGAAACCGTGCTTGAAAGAATAAGAAACACCTATTGCGCGGAAAATTCCGCTCTTTCGGTAATAAGACCTTAAAAAGGGGGATATTTTATGACCCATACCGTAAGTTTTCCCGGTCTCGGTCTCGAGTTTGAGATAAACCGCGTGGCATTCAGCATCGGGAGCATCGACATCTATTGGTACGCAATCATTATCGCAACGGGCTTTTGCCTTGCACTTTGGTTCGTATTTAAAAACGTAAAGAAATTCGGCATTGACGGCGACCGCGCGATTGACGTTATTTTCTTCGCGATGATTTTCGGAATCGTCGGCGCAAGGCTCTATTTTGTGGCTTTCCAATGGGAAAACTACGCCGGAAACCTTGCGGAGATTTTCAATATCCGCGGCGGCGGTCTCGGCTTTTACGGCGGCGTCATCGGCGGAATTATCGGAATCTGGCTCGGCTGTAAGATAAGAAAACTTCCTTTCTGGCCCTTTATGGATATTGCCGCCGCCGCCGTCCTCATCGGTCAGGGCGTCGGGCGCTGGGGCAACTTCGTGAACGGCGAGTGCTTCGGCTGCAACACAACGCTTCCCTGGGGCATGACCGGAGACAATATCGTCGGCTATATCCTCACCCATTCCTCCGAGGAAATGGGCTTCGCTATGGACCCGCTGGTCCCGGTTCACCCGACCTTCTTCTATGAATCCCTCTGGTGCGCTATCGGCTTTGCTGCGTATCTTTTCCTTATGAAAAAACGCCGCTTCGACGGCGAAATGACCCTTTTCTATATCGGCTGGAACGGCTTCGGAAGAATGCTCATCGAGGGGCTTCGCACCGACAGCCTTATGCTCGGCAGCTTCCGCGTATCCCAGCTTCTCGGCGGGCTTATGGCGGCGGGCGCTCTTATCCTCTGGCTCGTTATCCGCTCAAAAATCAAGCGCACGAATGACCCGTCGTATATGATGCTCTGGCGCGACACCGAAACCGGAAAGCTCCAGGCGGAGGGCAAATGGGATTACAAGAAAAACGCTCCCAAAGAGGAACCCGAAGCCGAATCTGAAAAAGACGAGAGCGGCGCTCCCGAAGAAGAGACAAAAGAAGAATCCGGCGCAGAGGAAAACTCCGAAGAATAATCAGCAAAAGGGAGACGAGCTTTATGGCGATTCTAATTGACGGCAAGGACGTTGCGGCAAAGGTCCGCGCGGAGCTTCGGGAAGAGGTTGAAACAATGGCGAAGGAGCGCAAAAAAAGACCCGCCCTCGCCGTGATACTAGTGGGGGAGGACCCCGCGTCGCAGATTTACGTCCGCAATAAACAGCGCGCCTGTGAGGACGTGGGGATATTGAGCGAAATCTATACCCTCGGCGAAAACGTGAGCCAGGAGAGCCTTGAATATATAATAAATTCCCTTGCTGAACGCCGGGACATAGACGGAATACTTCTCCAGATGCCTCTTCCTAAAGGTCTTGACCCGGTAAAAGCCCTTAAATGCATCCCCCCGGAAAAGGACGTGGACGCGTTCCACCCGGACAACGTGGGGCATATTATGCGCGGGGACTACCGCTTTTTGCCCTGTACTCCTGCGGGAGTAATGGAGCTGCTTCGCCGCTATGATATTGATATTTCCGGCAAGGAGTGCGTCGTAATCGGAAGAAGCGACATAGTCGGAAAGCCCATGGCGATGATGCTCCTTCACAGCGGCGGCACCGTGACAATCTGCCATAGTAAGACCCGGAATCTTGCGGAGCACACCCGCCGTGCGGATATTCTCGTTTCCGCCGTGGGCAAGGCGGGCTTCGTGACCGCCGATATGGTGAAGGACGGCGCCGTCGTCATCGACGTCGGCATCAACCGGAACGCCGACGGAAAGATTTGCGGCGACGTTGATTTTGCCGCCGTCGAGCCGAAGGCGAGCTATATAACTCCTGTTCCCGGCGGCGTAGGTCCGATGACCGTCGCAATGCTGATGAAAAATACCGTAAAAGCGGCGGAAATAAGCCAAAAAACCTATTGACAAGGCATATACAAAATGTTATAATCTTTTTTGCCGCATGCACCTGGCTTTAGAAGTGCGTCCTTTTTTAAGGCCGCCGCCACACGCAGCGAGACTTATATAAAGAAGGAATATTATGTACGCAGTAATCGAAACCGGCGGAAAACAGTACCGTGTAGAAGCTAACGATACTATTTACGTTGAAAAACTCGAAGCCAACGAAGGCGAAGAAGTTACCCTCGATAAGGTTCTTGTTCTCGGCGGCGAAAGCCTCAAAGTGGGCGCACCTTATGTTGAAGGCGCAAAAGTCACCGCAAAAGTCGTTAAAAACGGCAAAGGCAAGAAAATCCACGTTTTCACTTATCGTTCCAAAAAGGGCAGCAAACGCGCTCTCGGTCATCGTCAGCCCTATACCAAACTTGTTGTTGAGGCTATTGAAGGCTAATTAAGATGATCCGCGCGGAGTTCTTTTATAAAAAAGGAGAGCCTGTGAAGTTCGTAATAAGCGGACATGCGGGCTATGCTGAAAGCGGAAAAGACATTGTATGCGCTTCGGTAAGTTCAGCCGTGCAAATGGCAATAAACGGAATAACCGAAGTTGTGAAGATAAACTGCGAGGTCAACGTTTATGAGGACACCATCGAGTGTATCCTCCCTCCGAGCCCGAGACCTGCCGCCTGGCACTTTGTTTCGGCTTTAAGACTTCAGCTTCACAACCTTTCCGAGGATTTCCCGAAGACCATCAACCTTATAATTACGGAGGTATAATAACATGCTTAGAATCAGTATGCAGTTCTTCGCCCATAAAAAAGGTATGGGCTCCACCAAAAACGGCCGCGATTCCGAATCCAAGCGCCTTGGCGCCAAAAGAGCGGACGGCCAGTTTGTTCTTGCAGGAAACATTCTTGTAAGACAGCGCGGAACTCACATTCATCCCGGCGCAAACGTCGGCAAAGGTTCCGATGACACCCTTTACGCTCTTTCCGACGGTGTTGTAAGATTCGAGCGCCTTGGCGCCGACCGCAAAAAGGTAAGCGTATATCCTGTTGAGCAGTAATTGCTTGCTAAAAAAAGGGACGGCGTGATCCGTCCCTTTTTGTTTTCTAAAGAATATTTGCCGCCGCCTGGATAGGCGGGCGGCAAAAGGGCATAATACTACCCAAAAAACGGAGGTAAATCAATGTTTGTCGATACGGCAAAAATAAGAATAAAGGCAGGAAACGGCGGCAACGGCGCCGTTTCGTTCCACCGCGAAAAATACGTGAACGCCGGCGGACCGGACGGCGGCGACGGCGGCAAAGGCGGAAACATCGTTTTTGTCGGCGACACCAACATTTCAAGCCTTATTGATTTCAAATACAAAAAACGTTATATTGCCGAGGACGGAAAGCCCGGCGCCGCGAAGCGCTGTTCCGGAAAATCCGCCCCGGACCTTGTGATAAGAGTTCCCGTCGGTACTCTTATCCGCGAAGCGGAAACCGGGCGAATCCTTGCGGATATTTCGGACAAGGAACCCCATGTTGTCGCCCGGGGCGGCAAGGGCGGCTGGGGCAACACCCATTTTGCCACCCCCACCCGCCAGATTCCTAAATTCGCGAAACCCGGCTATCCGGGAGAGGAGATGGACGTCACTCTGGAGCTGAAGCTCCTTGCCGACGTCGGTCTCGTCGGCTTCCCGAACGTCGGAAAAAGCACTCTTATTTCCGTCGTTTCCGCAGCGAAGCCCGAAATCGCCAACTACCCTTTCACGACCCTTACGCCCGTTCTCGGCGTAGTCAGAGTTGAGGAGGGAAGCTCCTTCGTAATGGCGGACATTCCCGGACTTATTGAGGGCGCCGCCGAGGGCGTCGGTCTCGGTCACGACTTTTTGCGCCACGTCGAGCGCTGCCGCCTTATTCTTCATGTAGTGGACATCTCCGCGATGGAGGACAGGGACCCCATCGACGACTACAAAAAAATAAACGCCGAGCTCGAAAAGTTTAACCCAGAGCTTGCGAAGCGCCCCCAAATCGTAGCTCTTAACAAAGCCGACGCCGCAATAGAGGAAATGATAGATGAGTTCAATGCCTTCGCCAAGGAGCAGGGCTTTGAGACCTACCTTATTTCTGCCGCCACCGGAGAGGGCGTCAAGGAGCTTATGAACGCCGTCGAGGCGGAGCTTGCGAAGCTCCCGCCCGTCATAAGATACGAGGCGGAAACTCCCGTCCGCGAGGAAATAACCTCCAAACAGGACTTCGACATTCACGTCGAGGACGGAGTATATATCGTCGAAGCGCCCTGGCTTGCCCATGCGCTCGGCTTCGTGGACCTTGACGACTACGAGTCCCTTCAGTATTTCCAAAGGGTGCTCCGCCTTTCCGGAATCATTGATAAGCTCGAGGAAATGGGCATCAATGAGGGCGATACCGTAAGTATCCTCGATATCGAGTTTGACTATATGAGATAATTTGAGTCCTCCGCGTTAATAAACGCGGAGGATTTTTTAAAAAATTGAATTTTATTTAACAAAATCCGGTGAAAACGGTGTATAATTATTCTGTTGAATAAAAAAGGCAAGCAAGGTGAAAATATGAAAATCGAATGGAAAAGCTGCTTTCGCGTCGGCGTAAGCGCGTTTATCCTTTTCCTGTGCATATACTACTGGTCAACGGCGGCGAGCTTCCTGGCGGCGCTTTGCGGCGCGTTTTATCCTCTGGTCCTCGGGTTTATGTTCGCCTATATCGTAAATATACTGATGAGCTTTTACGAGCGCCACTATATGCCCGGAAAGACCGACGGCTTTGCCGCCAAAAGCCGGAGAACGGTATGTATGCTCGGTTCGTTTTTAACGGTCCTTGCAATAATTGCCGTAATAATATGGCTTGTGCTTCCGCAGTTTGTTTCCTGCGTAAAGACGATATTCGACCTGCTCCCCGGAGCAATCGAGTTCCTTGTGGATAAAGCCGAGGAGTATAACCTCATTTCCGACAACTACGCCGAGCTTTTGACCTCCGTCGATTGGGAGTCGAAAATCGAGCAGATAATAAAAGCTCTCACCTCCGGCGTGGGCAGCATCGTGAGCACCGTTTTGCAGACCGTATCCACCGTGGCGTCGGCGGTTGTGACGTATATAATGGGTCTTATCTTCGCGATATACCTTCTCCTTGATAAAGATAAGCTTAAAGCGCAAAGCTCCCGCGTAATGCAAAGATACGTCAAATCCTCCGTCTGTGAGAAAATACGCTACGTTCTTTCCGTGCTTGACGACTGTTTCCACCGTTTCATCGTCGGTCAGTGTACCGAAGCGGTTATTCTCGGCGTTCTCTGCACCCTGGGAATGCTTCTGCTGCGCCTTCCGTACGCAACGATGATCGGCGCGTTTATGGCGTTCACCGCCCTTATTCCCGTGGCGGGCGCCTGGATAGGCGCGGGCGTCGGCGCGTTTATGATTCTAACCGAGTCTCCGCTCAAAGCGCTGATTTTTATTATTTTCATTATCATTCTTCAAAATCTTGAGAACAATTTCATCTATCCCCACGTTGTGGGCTCCTCCATTGGGCTTCCCGGAATATGGGTCCTTGCCGCCGTGACAGTCGGCGGCGGACTGATGGGCGTTTTCGGAATGCTTCTCGGCGTTCCGATAGTTTCCGCCATCTACCGGCTGCTTCGGGAGGATATGGATGGGACCGGAAAGCTGAGACCGGCAAAAGAACAAAAGCCCTGATACAAAGATAAAAAGCCGCGGAAAATCCGCGGCTTTTTTGCGTAAAATGAAAAAATGCGCATAACCCCGGGGCTTTTCGGTATAAATATTCATATTGATAAAAGCGCCGCGAAATGATAAAATATATACCGTAAACCTCTTTGGAAAGGCGGCGTTTTGATTTTGCTTGAAACCTCAGAAAAAGTACCTACCGCTTCCCTCAACGGGCTCTCGCTGGCGTTTATAGGGGATTCGGTCTATGAAACCGTCGTGCGCGAGTACCTTTTGAGAAACGGCTCCATGCCCGTCGGGAAGCTGCACCGCCTCGCGGTGAAAATGGTCTGCGCCAAGGCGCAGGCGCATTTTTTCGACGTATTTGAGCCGCTCCTTTCCGAGGAGGAGCACGAAATCCTTCTCCGGGGAAGGAACGCCAGCTCCACCCACGTGCCGAAGGGCGCCTGCGCCATTGAGTACCGCAAGGCAACCGGCGTCGAATCGCTTTTCGGCTGGCTTTACCTTAACGGAAAAAATGAGCGGATACATGAACTTTTTGAGGTTATGACCGAAAACCTTCCGGAGGGAGTTGAGGAAGCTTGACAAAGGAAAAAACTCTTGATATTGCGAAGGACATAGGTATCGATATTATCGGTTCGCTTTTTTACGCCGTAGGCGTAAACGTGTTCACAACGCCTAATGATATTGCCCCCGGCGGCGTCACCGGTATCGCCACAGTGCTCCACTCAATGACCGGGCTCCAGGTGGGTACTTTGAGCTTTCTTCTCAATATTCCGCTTTTGATTCTCGGCTTCATCGTGCTCGGAAAAAGGACTATGCTCAACACTTTCCGAACCCTTGTAATTCTTACCGTCATAACCGACGCAACCTATTTTGTGCTGCCGCAGTATACGAATAATATGCTCCTATCGGCGATTTTCGGCGGCGTTACCATAGGAATAGGTCTCGGGCTTATCTTTCTTCGGGGATCGACCACCGGCGGAACGGATATTCTCGGGCGTATGCTTTTAAAGAAAATGCCCCATGTTCCCCTTGGGAAAATCCTTCTCATAATTGATATACTGATTATCGCGGGCGCGGGAATTTATTACAAAACCCTTGAAGCGGTGCTCTTTGCGTTCGTTTCGGTTTACGCGACGGACCATTCCATCGACGCCGTGCTCGACGGTTCCACCGAGGGAAGGGTCGCCTACGCCATTTCAGACAGATACGAAGAAATAGGAAACCGCGTTATGGACGAACTGGAGCGCGGAATAACCTATATCAACGGCGAGGGCGGCTATCAGAACGCCCCGAAGAAAATTATTATGTGCGCAATGCCAAGCCGCCAGTTCGCGAATTTCAAGAAAATCGTTTTTGAAATCGACCCGAAAGCCTTTGTGATGTCAATTCCGTCGAAGCATATAATCGGCGAGGGCTTTAAACAAACCTTTGAATAAACCTTGAGTTTTGAGGCAAAATATGACTGAAAGAGGTAAAAACCCTTTCAAAAAATGTTTTGAACGGAGAAAAAAACAATGCCTGAAAATTATTCAAGAGAAAACAACTCCAATCAGCAGACCTCCAACAACAAAAACGATAAAAGAGCCAACTCCGGCCAGAACAATTCCGGTCAGAACAAAAACGGCTCCAACAAGAGAAACCAGTCCGCACAGAACTGCGACTGAGAAAACCGAAAAAATACCGAAGCCATCGGCTTCGGTATTTTTTTATCTCCCGTTACATAGAATTTTATCAAAAGCCGCAGCCAGAAGGAGGATTTACCGATGCCCCAGCAAGAAAAAAGAGAAATTCCCCACAGCCTTATTTTGGAAAAGAAAGAGAAGCTCAAAGCGACGGGCGTTCTGGACGTGGAGGGCTTCGACGAAAATTCCGTTTCGGCAATGCTCTCCGACAGTATGATGACGGTAAAAGGTCGCCGCCTTAAAGTCATAGGCTTTTCCGAGGAGAGCGGGGAGCTTTCGGTGGAGGGGGAGATAGACTCCGTATCCTATCAGGCGAAGCTCTCAAGAAAAGCCGGCATTCTCGCAAGGGTATTCAAATGATATATACCACCGATATTCTCGGCGACCAATGGGAAATATTTTTCGGCTCGCTGATGCTCGG
Organism: Oscillospiraceae bacterium; assembly: GCA_016296485.1. GTDB lineage: Bacteria > Bacillota > Clostridia > Oscillospirales > Ruminococcaceae > UMGS1668. Next base: position 17,681 of record JAEDJF010000006.1, on the reverse strand, counting down.
GCTTCTTCTCGGCGGCTGTTACGACGCCGTCCGCTGCCTTCGGGTGATATTTTCGGCGGGGAAAAAGGCGCTTATCGCAACGGATGTTGCCTTTTGCGCCTGGGCGGGTTTTCTCATTTTTTCATTTCTGCTCGAGAAAAATTTCGGTATGCCGAGATTTTATATTTACATAGGAATAGCTGCGGGCTTTTCCGCCTGGTACTTCACCGTCGGGAAGCTTACTATGTACGTAGCAAAGCTCCTTCGGCGGCTTTTGAGCACCGTAAAAAGAGTGATAATAAAACCGGTGCTCAAAATTCTTGGGAAGGTGCTCGGTTTTTTAGGCAAAAAAAGCAGGAGATTTGAAAATATTTTGGCCAAAAGACTTTCAAGCGGCAAAAAACTATTGAAAAAGAAAGGCTCAAAGGTGTATAATAATTTATGTCTAAACAGTAAAAAGGTTTTTCCTTTTTGCGGGGGAAAAACCGGAAAGGAGCCCGATAGTTTTGAAAGCAAAGGAAACGAAAAAGAACAAGAATCTTTTGCTTCGGATCGCAGTTATTGCCTTCGGAGTGTATCTCCTCTACTCGATGATAGCGACCCAGGCAAACATAGCCGAGAAAAAAGCGGAGCTTGATTCCCTTCGCCAGCAGTATTCCGAAAAGCTGATACGAAACGAGGAGCTTCAAAAAACGCTGGACAGCTACGGAACGGACGAGTTCATCGAGGAACAGGCGCGCAGCAAGCTTGGCTACGCCTATCCGGACGAGCATTTCTATATTGACGTTTCGGGCACCAATTAAGTCAATTATTTTTGAGGGGGAAATTTTTCTTTAATGGCAGTTGAAATCGGATCTGTTGTTGAGGGCAAGGTTTCGGGAATTACCAATTTCGGCGTTTTCGTGGACATCGGCGACGGCGCTACCGGAATGGTACATATTTCCGAGGTCGCGAAAAACTACGTAAAGGACATCAAAGAGCACGTCCATATGGGGCAGGAGGTAAAAGTAAAAGTTATCTCCGTATCCCCGGAGGGAAAAATCGGTCTTTCAATGAAACAGGCCGAGCCGCCGGAGCAGCGCGAGGAGCGCCGCGAAAGACAGCCCCGCCGCCAAAGCGAGCCGCCCCAAAGAGGAGCGGACAGCTTTGAGTTCCGCCCGAGGCAGCAGGAAAACCTCTCTTTTGAAGATATGATGAGCCGTTTCAAACAGTCAAGCGACGAAAAAATGAGCGACCTTAAAAGGGTCATCGACACCCGCAGAGGAAGCCAGAACCGCCGCTCCAAGCAGTAATACGGCTTGAACTTTCGACCTTTAAGGGGCGGGGGCTTGCCCCCGCCGTTTTTGTTATAATTTTATTTGAAAGGAAAGTACAGCGGTGCTTTTTTATAACGCAGAAATTTTTACGGCTTGTTCCGATTTTATAAAAAAAGGGTACGTCCTCGTCAAAGGCGAAAAAATAATCGACGTGGGACCGATGGAGTTTTGCCCTGCCGACCCGGAAAGCTACGACCTTTCGGGCTATACAATATATCCCGGTTTCATTGACGCCCATTGTCATATAGGTCTTTGGGCTGACGGCGCGGGAATCGAGGGGGACGACGGCAACGAGGACACCGACCCGGCTACTCCGCACCTTAGGGCAATCGACGCCATAAACCCCAGGGACAATTGCTTCGGCGAAGCGGTGGAAGCGGGGGTCACCTCCGTCGTCACCGGTCCCGGAAGCGCGAATCCCGTGGCGGGACAGATGCTCGCTATGAAAACCTTCGGCGACTGCGTCGATGAAATGATAATAAAATCGCCAATAGCGATGAAATTTGCCCTCGGCGAAAACCCGAAGAACACCTACCACGGGCGGGACCAGTCCCCGGCGACGAGAATGGCGACGGCGGCTGTAATCCGCGAACAGCTTCTTAAAGCGGAAAGATACCTCAAGGATACGGAAAGCGCCGCCTCTGAGGATGGGGACGAGCCGGAGTTCGACATTAAAAGCGAAGCCCTTGCCGCCGTTTTGACCGGCGAAATACAGGCGCATTTCCACGCCCACAGGGTTGACGACGTTTTTACCGCCGTAAGGATTTCAAGAGAGTTCGGGCTCAAATCCGTGCTCGTTCACTGTACCGAGGGACATCTTAACGCCGAAAAGCTTGCGGAGGAGGGAATCCCGGCGATAGTCGGTCCGATGATAGGGACTCGCACAAAACCGGAGCTTGCCAATATGCGGGACGAAAACGCAGCAATTCTCAAAAAAGCCGGCGTCGAGGTGGCAATCTGCACCGACCACCCGGAGGTGCCGATAAAATACCTTCCGCTCTCGGCGGCGGTCGCCGTCCGCGCCGGAATGAACCACGACGACGCGGTGAGAGCAATAACCTCCGTCCCGGCGAAAATCCTCGGGCTTGAGGACAGAATAGGCTCCATAGCTCCCGGGCGGGACGCCGACCTCGTCGTTTTTAACGGCGACCCGCTTTCGGTCTATAACGTTCCCATTTGCGTTCTTGTGAACGGAAAATTCGTGAAAGAGCCGTGACCCTTTGTTTTTGTTTCAAAGCGGCAAAAATAAGGTGCGAAAATGGAAGAAATAATTGAGTATATAAAACAAAATTACGACCCCGCCGTGCTCATAGTTTACGGCTCCTACGCCGACGGCTCAAACAACGAAAACAGCGACTTTGACGCTATGATAATCGTCGATGACCCGCCTAAAGCGCACGATTCCTCAATAGTTTGTGGCGTGATGCTCGACCTTTTTATCCACAGCTTCGGCGAGTTTGAACACGGAATAAAGTGCGAGGATTATCCCCAGCTTTACGACTGCAAAGTTCTCATCGACAGGGAGGGCTTCGGCGAAAAAATGAAAGCCGAGGTCGTAAACTATATTGATAATTTCCCGAAAAAGACCCGGGAGGACAATCAATTTCTGATGAGCTGGTGTGAAAAAACGCTTCTTCGGGCGAAGCGCGGCGACGCCGAAGGGCTTTTTCGTTGGCACTGGCTCTTAACCGACAGCCTTGAGCTTTACTTTGACCTTCGGGGGGAATACTATTTCGGTCCGAAAAAGTCCATAGCGAAGATGAAAAAATCCGACCCCGTCGGAACGGCGCTCTACGAAAAAGCGCTGTCCTCAATGGACTATTCGGCTCTCGAAAACTGGATAGCCTACCTTCGAGGTAAATTCAATGAACAATAAAAAAACGGTCTTCCCGAGAAGGGAAGACCGTTTTTTTATCTTTAAACTATTGCGCGAGATATTCCTCAAGACAGAGCCCGGACTCGAAAATGAGCTTTGCCTGTTCGCGTCCGACGTAGCGGTAGTGCCAGGGCTCGTACTCAAAGCCGGTAATTTCCTCTTTGCCCTTCGGGTAGCGGAGGATGAAACCGTATTCCCAGGCGTGTTCAAAGAGCCATTTGGCCTCGGCGCTGTTTTCGTCTGCGCTTCCGTAAGCGGAAACTATGTCAAGGGCAAGGCCGGTGTTGTGCTCGCTGGTGCCGGGTCTTGCGGCGAATTCCTCCGCCGCCTTTTCCGCCGCCGCCTCGTCAAGTCCCTCCGCCACAAGGCTTTTCACCTCGGCGTCGAAGATTTCGCGCTGCTTCTCGGTGGTGCGGTAGGCGGTGTAAACCGCGAAGGAAAGCCCCTCCGCTTCGCCCGCCGTGAACATCTCTTCAAGGTCGCCGGCGATTCTTGCGTCAACGCTGTGTCCGTAGCCGTCAACGACCTTTGTTTCAAAGGAATACCCTTCGGGAAGCGGTTTTTCCTTATTTACGAGTATCATATACCATTCGTCCCGGGGAATAGGGTCCTCCTCAGCTACGGGCTTCGGTTCCGATTTCGATTCCGGTTCGGAAACCGCCGGGATTTCCTCGATTTGTTCCGGCTCGCTCGAAATCTCCTCCGAGGAGCTTTCGGAAGAGCTTTCGCCGTTTGCGCCGCTCAAAAGCGGCGGTTCGTTTCGGAAATACATCCAGGCAAAAGCTCCGCCGGCGCCGACGACAATCAGCGCCGCGACGATGATTATTATAACGTTCCGGGCGGTGTGCTTGGGCTTTCTGATTTTAATTGCCCTCGGCTCCCGGTCACCGGGGTATAACCTTGTTTCAGCTGACATTTTGTTTTCTCCTTACTTTTGATAAAAAGCCAAAATGGACAAAATCCCATAAATACAATATATCCGAAAAACCGACTTTTGTCAACCAAACTAATTTTTGCGTCGGTCCGAAAAAACTTGTAATTACGCCGCAAATGGTGTATGATTGTTAAAAAATATATTGGAGGAAGACCCCGTGACGGAAACCGAAAAGCGCGACGCAGGAAAGCTTTATTCCCCGGCGGCATTTTTTAAGGAAATGCTGGCGGCAAGAGATAAATGTATAGAGTACAGCAATATTCCCTATGCGGAATTTGACCGAAGGTGCGAGCTAATAAAAAATCTTTTCGCCCACGTCGGGAAAAACGTGTTCGTGGAAAACGGCTTTAAATGCGACCAGGGCTCGAATATCTCCGTCGGCGACAATTTTTACTGCAATTTCAACTGTACGATATACGATTCCTGCCCGGTAAAAATAGGCGACAACGTGATGCTGGGTCCCGGGGTCACTATCTGCACGGCGACGCACCCCATTGAAGTCGCCGAAAGGGTGAACGGAAGGGGCGAGGAGCTCGCTTTTCCAATAACTATCGGCAATAACGTCTGGATAGGTGGCGGCGCGTTTATAAATCCCGGCGTGACCATCGGCGACGGCGCGGTGGTGGCGAGCGGCGCCGTCGTGACGAGGGACGTTCCGCCCAATACTCTCGTGGCGGGAGTGCCCGCGAAAGTAAAAAAGGAGATACAAAACGGGAGCGCTGAAAGCGCCCTGTGAGAAAAAAAGTTACGCCCCGGGGCGGAAAGCAAAATAAAAGGAGAATAAAAAATGAACAAAAAAGCAAAAGGATTTTTCGGCGAATTTAAGGAATTTATCGCGAGGGGCAACGTCCTCGATATGGCAGTCGGCGTCATCATCGCCACCGCTTTCGGGAAAATTACCACCTCCCTCGTAAACGACGTGTTTATGCCCTTCATCGGCTGGATAATCGGCGAAATCGACCTTACACAGCTCAATATAACCCTTACCGAAGCCGTCGTAAACGAAGCGGGCGAGGTTACTACTCCCGCCGTCGTCATCGGTATCGGCACGTTTATTTCGACGATTATCGACTTTATCCTCGTGGCGTTTATAATTTTCCTCGTGGTGAAGTTCTTTAACAAGGCGAAAGAAAAAGCCGAGGCAAGAAAGAAAGCCGAGGAAGCCGCCGCCGAGCCGGAAGCCGCTCCCGAGCCCAGCGAGGAAGTAAAACTCCTTACCGAGATAAGAGACCTCCTCAAAAAATAAAGCGCGTCTTTGGGCGGCCTTCGGGCCGCCTGTTTGAATTTAACGGAAAGGGGGGAGCCTTTTTGCGGATACTCGAATATATAATAACGGACGAGCACGACGGAAAGCGCGCCTGCGACTTTCTTCGCAGAAACGAAAATTTTTCGTACGCGCTTATCGTAAAGCTCCGCCACAGCCCGGATTCGCTGAAGCTCGACGGCGAGTTCATAAGGACAGTTGACCGGCTCAAAGCCGGCTCGGTGCTCACCGTTGAAATACCGGAAACCTCCGGCGGGGACGAGCCGAACTTTGAACTCGATATACCGAAGCTCTATGAGGACGACGATATAATAGTTTTCGATAAACCCGCCGGCGTTCCCGTCCATCCGTCAAAAGGACACCAGACGGACACCCTCGCCAACTACTGCGCCGCCCACTATCCGTGCTCAAAATTTCACGCCATAGGCCGCCTCGATATGGATACCTCGGGGCTTGTGCTCGTGGCTAAAAATTCCCATGCCGCCGCCGTGCTCACGGACGCAGAAATGGAAAAAGAGTATATCGCCGTGGCGGAGGGAGAACCCGTCGCCATGCTCGGAACAATAAAAGTCCCCATTGACGACACAAACCCCGAAGCCCACCGCCGCTTCGTGGCGGCGGGCGGACGCGCCGCCGTGACGGATTACGAGGTTTTCGCAAAGGGCGAAAACCTCTTTGCCGCCCTTGTGCGCCCGAAAACCGGGCGCACTCATCAGATACGGGTGCATTTTTCGTTTATGGGAAATCCCCTCGCCGGGGACGAGCTTTACGGCGGCTCCCGGACGCTCATTTCGCGCCACGCCCTTCATCGAAGCCGTCTTGCTTTTGCCCACCCGGTCACGGGCGAGCCCCTTTCTTTCAGTTCAAAGCCCCCGGAGGATATGCAAAGGCTCATAGACAGGATGGAAATTCTCTAAAGCCTTTATTTATTCATAAATTTGGAATATACTATCCTTTGTCAGGAAGTGAAAGAATGGAAAGAGATATACTGAATTTTAACAACGGGCTCAACGTGGACGGGGCGGTGGACGCCCTCTCCGCCGGGAATAACGGCGATATTGCGAAGCAGCTTTTTGCCGACGCGGAAAGCGCCGAGTTTCTCGTGCCCTATAAAGATAAAACTACGGAGCTCTGCGTTTTGAATATGCAGGAAAAGGGAAGAATGATCCCCGCTTTTTCGAGCTACGCCGCCTTTGAAAAAAGCCCTCTCCCGAAGGACAGGGCGTTCATAATGCCTTTTTCAAAAATCGACGAAATCGTAAAGAAAAGCTGCGGAAAAATCGCCGGAATAGTGATAAATCCTCACGGAAAATCTCTGATTTTTAAACACAGCGAAGGATCCGAAGCCCCGGGCGGCGAACAAAAAGCCCGGGAAATAAAATTTATGAAGCCGGGCTCAGTCCCGGAGACGATAACGGCGTCCCTTTCGGGATTTTTTAAAGCGTCCGGAAACGTGTATAAAGCCTATCTTCTCTGGGCGCAAAAGGACGGCGACATTGCGCCCCACCTTTTCCTCATCGTTGATTTCGACGGAAAGCGGGAGGAGTTTTTTCCGAAAATTGCGGAAGTTATCCGTCCCTACCTTAAATCCGGCGACGGCGTGGAAATGGCAAAGGCAAACCTTAAGCTCCTTTCCGCCGCCGAAAAACTTGTGAAACCCTTCTATGAAAAATGATTAACGCTCGGGCGTCCAAATGCGCCCGGGCGTTTTTTTAACGGTTTCACTCTTGATTTTCGTTTGTCAAGCGTTTTTTCGCTTCCTCCACCGTTTCGCCGTCCTTTGCCAAATAGCGTTCGACGAAAGCGTCCTCAATTTTAGAGTAGCCGCCGACTACGGAATTTTCGATTTTGGAGTACCCGCCTACGACGGCGTCCTCGATTTTTCCGAAAGTGTCCGTGACCTTTTCGGCAATTTTTTCGTTTGCTTCAACGAGCTTTGATTTAGCCATAGTTTTCACCCTTTTTCCTAACTTTTATTATCATTGAAATTCCCAGCGCGAGAACAAAGAGACAAACCGCCGCCCCGGAAAGTATGTTCATTACGCACGCTTTTTCGGTGCTAATTTCTCCGAAAGAAACGAGCATTGACCTTTGGAGCGTCAAAACGGACGCAGCAACCTCCGCGTATCCGATATTGCGTATCACCGCAAGGAGGGGCGATGGATTTTTGCGCTGCTTTACGGCTTTGGTGACTGCCGCCCCGATTTTGCAAAAGGTGTACGCCGCAATGGTAATCATAATAATTTCACCGTATTTCATAGCGATGTTCTGCGATATGCTGATGTAAACAACACCGCTCAGAACGAAGCTCAATACAATAAGAAGCGCTCCGGATATTTTCATAACCAAATACTCCGTGTCAAGAGAAGCGCCGGAACCGCTTTTGCGCTCGGAAAGTACGGCGAAAAAGCGCATTGTCCCGAGGACGGTGTAATAGGCGCACATTGTGATGAACCAAAGAGACGAGCCGGCGATTCCGAGAACGCCGTTATAAAGCGCATACAAAAGATTAAAAAGGAGCCCGACCCAGGCGGAAAAAAACGTCCGGTAGCGAAGGTCGGTTACGAAGCGCTTCGCAATTTTCGTGTTTTCGAGCCGGTCGGAAAGTTTAGCTTTGATGCTCAATCTTTTATTCCCTTCACAAGAGGAATGAGGCAAAGGAGCACAACTATACCCACAAGACCGATAATAATGCCTATGAGCATTTTGCCCCAGACCATGCAGAAGCACATTCCGACACCGAGAGCAAGGGCGCCGACAATGCCGACAACGGCGGTAAGTACGGCTTTCCCCGAAAAATGAATCGGCTCCTTGTGCTCCATCTTTCTCCAGACAATGAGAGCCACAAGACCGAGGAGAATACCTACGCAGCCGAATACGATTCCGGGCTTAAAGGTGTTCCATTCGGAAATCAACGCCATGCACATACCGAGGGCGAAAAATACTCCGCTGATTGTTCCGAGTATCATTGCGACAAAATTACTTTTTTTCATTGAAATTACCTCTGAAATTTATTAAAACAACACTTGTCGTTTTATTGTGAATATAGTATAATCTTTGCAAAGGGCAAAAACAATCATCAATTTTCAAATAGGTGTTGGAATAATAAGGAGTACCGGAATGAACACGAAAAACAACAAAAGGCGGCGCGAGTCAAAGGAAAAAATTGAAAGGGCGTTTATCGAGCTTTTGCAAACGAGGGAGCTTAGCGAAATTACCGTGTCGGATATTTGCAAGCTTTGCGACCTAAACCGAAGCACTTTTTACGCCAATTATCTTGACATCTATGACCTTGCGGACAAAATAAGGGAGCGCCTTGAGGAGAAAGTAAACCGCCTTTATGAGGCGGAAAGGATACAAAAATTCAACAGCAACAACTATTTGAAACTGTTTTACCACATTAGAAATAACCAGCTTTTTTACCGCACCTATTTTAAGCTCGGCTACGACAATAAGTATCAAATAAAGTGTTACGACATCAATCTTGCGGAGCGCCGATTTAACGGTAAAAACATAGAGTATCATATGGAATTCTTTAAAAGCGGGCTCACCGCTATAATAAAAATGTGGCTCGCCGGCGGCTGCAAGGAGGAGCCGGAGGAAATGAACGAAATCATCATCAGCGAATATAAGGGCTGCCTTTGATTTTCAAAAACCGGCTTGAAATCTTTTTTAAAGTATTGTATAATATATTGCGGTAATTCTTCGGGAAAGGGGGAGCCTATTTTGAACAAAGGCTGCGTAAGGCTTTATACCGGAGACGGAAAAGGAAAAACGACAATGGCTCTCGGTCTTGCTCTTCGTGTGGCGGGCGAGGGAAGGCGCGTTTTCGTCGGTCAGTTCATAAAGGACGACCCCCGGGGAGATATAATGGCTCTTCGCAAAGCGATTCCCGGCGTCGTGACCGCCCAGTTCGGCTGCGGAACCGGCTGCATCTGCGGACGGGAACCGGACGAAAAGGACCTCGATTGCGCGAAAAAGGGTCTTGCAAGGGCAAGACAGGCGCTCTCGAGCGGGAACTTCGGTCTTGTTGTCCTCGACGAAATTACAATTCCGATGTATTTCGGTCTTATTACCATTTCCGAAGTGAAAGAGCTTGTTGCTCTTAAAACTCCGGGCACCGAGCTCGTTTTTACCGGGCGTTACGCCTCGGACGAGCTTAAAGCTCTTGCGGATATGGTGACCGTCGTGGAGTCCGAAAAGCTCCCGACCCCGGTTCCGGATTTGTAAAATAGCAAATTTGGAGTTGTTTTTTAGCAAAAGCAGTGCTACAATATAATTGCAGTTTGAAAAGTAAATAACGTGGGTCTTATGGTTGCCTTAATGGCTTTCGCCAAAAGCGAAAGGGAAAACGGTGTGAATCCGTTACTGTTACCTCAACTGTATTTGCCGACGAAGAAGGCATATCGCCACTGTCGTTATGATGGGAAGGCGCCTTCGGAGAATGAAGCATAAGTCAGGATAATTTCCGTAAGATCAATTTCTCGGGTTAAGGGAAGTCCACAGAGCAAAAAAGCGCTTAAGTATATTCAATGGGCTGTCAGTAACTGGCAGCCCATTTTTTAGCAAAAACGGACATCTCTGAAATCCGAGGTGTCCGTTTTTGCTTTTTTTAATAGCGTCAACACGTTCAGATTCCGTTATTTGCTGCATCGGCGCAGGGCTTTGAAAAAGCTCTCACTCCTCTTTTTTAAAACTTTGCGCCAACTCCCGTAAATTTACCCTTCAAGGAGGTTTCAATATGGATTACACAGAAAGCATCAACCAAAGCATTGACTACATCAACGCGCATCTTAACGAGGACCTCACCGCGGAGAGAATCGCCGCCAGCGTGGGATATTCCGTTTTTCACTTTTGCCGGATTTTTAAAGAGTATTCCGGGAAGAGCCTTATGCGCTTCGTAAGGGAAAGAAGGCTTGAAACCGCCGAAAAAGAGGTTGAAAACGGCTGCCGCCTTTGCGAGGTAGCCTGTAAATACGGCTTCGAAACCGCCAGCGGATTTTCCCGCGCTTACGAAAAAAAGTTCGGCGCGCGCCCCGCGAAGCGAATGAACGCATAAAATATAAAATTAGCGAAAAATCTTGTCCACGTCCTTGACAAATGCCCGCAATTTGTATATAATAGAAAGGCTTTCCGGGGTGTGGCACAGTTTGGTAGTGCGCTTGGTTCGGGACCAAGAGGTCGTGGGTTCGAGTCCCGTCACTCCGACCAGCTAAAAACCGCTTGACAATGCGAATTGTCAAGCGGTTTTCTTTTTGCAATAACCCGCTTTTTAACCCATAGCAACAGCGGGTTGCTTGGCTTGCCGGAATTTCGGTGGTATAATGCCTGTGAGGTGATGATTTCTATGGAAACAAAGGACGTTATATTTGAACTTCGTACCAAAAACGGATTGTCCCAGGATGAGCTTGCGGAAAAAGTTTTTGTTACCCGCCAGGCGGTTTCACGCTGGGAAACGGGCGAAACCGTGCCGAATACGGAAACTTTAAAGCTGCTGTCGAAGTTCTTTGACGTTTCTATTAATACGCTTTTGGGCTCCCCGAGGAAGCTGATTTGCCAGTGCTGCGGTATGCCTCTCGACGATTCTTCCATCAGCAAAGAGCAGGATGGCGCGTTCAACGAGGAATATTGCAAGTGGTGCTATACCGAAGGAAAATTCACATACACAAGCCTTGAGGAATTGACGGATTTCCTCGTTGAGCATATGTCAAGCGAAAACTGGCCGCCGGAGCAGGCAAGGGCATTCTTTGAATCGCAACTCCCGAATCTCAGCTATTGGAAGCAGCAGAAAAAATAAGAGTATAAAAACTAAAAGCCGGGGCAGCAGCCCCGGCTTTTTCTTTGCGCCGAAAAGCCTTGCAAGCAGCAATCACGGGCGGCATTTTTCCGGCATAAACTGTTATTAACAAAAAGAGTAAGGAGGAGTACTATGCTTTATTTTCATAGAGACAACGGAAGCGCGTCGAACCTTTGCCGCCCGTGCTCAATGCGCCTTAGCGACCGGGGACCGGAGCCCTTTGTCTTTAATATCGAGCAGGCAGCCGAGCAAAACCGTACCTTCAGAACAGCCCTTTGGACGGGTCGCTGTCTCCAGCTCACGCTGATGTCAATACCCGAAGGAGGAGATATTGGGGCGGAAATACATCGCGATACCGACCAGGTCTTTTTGATAAAGGCGGGTCAGGGCATCGTAAGAATCGGTTCCTGCAGGGAAAAGATGAATTCCCAAAGACGGGTGGGAGAGGGGGACGCCGTTTTTGTTCCGGCGGGAACCTGGCATAACCTAATCAATACCGGGAACTGTCCGCTGAAGCTCTGCTCCGTCTATGCTCCGCCAAACCACCCGCGCGGAACCGTTCATTGTACGAAAAAGGACGCCGAAAGGGCGGAAAAATGAAAATGAAGCGCCTGCTGTTTTTTAAACGGCGGGCGCTTTTTCCGAAATGAGGGCTAAGTTTCCGCATTTTGCGAATAGTGCCTGGAGATTTTGAGATAATAAAAGGAGAAATAATTTTTCAAAGCCGGGAGGAAAGATATGGATTTTCTCAATGTGATTTTGACGGCGCTGCTGTCGGTTCTCGCGCTGTTCGTAATTGCGAAAATTATGGGACATAAACAGGTGGCGCAGCTCGACTTTTTCGACTATATAACCGGAATTACCATAGGTTCCATAGCGGCGGAGCTGGCTACGGAGCTTGAGACGCCTTGGAAACCCTTGATTGCGATGATAGTTTACGGCTCCGTCGCCTTTTTGCTGAGCATTATAACCAACAAATTCCCGAGGCTCCGAAAATACGTCAACGGTACGCCGACGATTATTCTCCATGACGGAAAGCTCTACCGCGACAATATGAAAAAGGCGAAGCTCGATTTGAGCGAATTTATGGTTATGTGCAGGCAGGCGGGATATTTTAACCTCAACAATATCCAGACGGCGGTCTTTGAATATAACGGAAAGCTGTCTATACTTCCCGTTTGCGACCAGCGCCCTGTGACCCCGGCGGATATGAGCATGAAGCCCGAAAAAGAACATATTTATACCGAAGTTATTATGGACGGGCGGATTCTCGAGGAGAACCTCGAAAGAGCGAATCTCGATATGGATTGGCTTTTGTCCCAGGTTAAAGCGAAGGGCTTCAAAAGCCCCAAGGAGGTCTATCTCGGGCTTTGCGACGATAAGAAAAATCTTTCCCTCTTTTCCGGGGAATAGCGTAGTTAGGAAAAAGCCGGCGGTTTAAAAACCGCCGGCTTTTTGTTTCCCCGGGAAAACTATTTAGAAATTTTTCTAAATATTTATTGACAACGGGCAAGGAGAATGATATTTTATATTTAGAAAATTTTCTAAATAGCTTTAAAATTTGCCGCGAAATTATTAAAATTGACGGTGAAATATTGACAGGAGGCGAAACGGGGAATATAATAAATCAGACGATTTAAAACAAATAATTTAGAATAACCGACTCGAGGAAAGGAAAGCAAGCTATGCCGCCGAAACCGAAGTTTACAAGAGAAGAAATAGTCGCCGCCGCGCTGGATTTGGTGAGCGAGCGGGGAATGGGGGCGCTGACCTCCCGGGACCTTGCCGCAAGGCTCGGAAGCTCCCCCCGTCCGATTTTTACGGTATTTAAAAATATGGGCGAGCTCCAGGACGAGGTGCGAAACGCGGCGCTGCGGCGCTTCGAGGAGTTTGCGAAAAAACCTTCCGATTATAAGCCGGAGTTCAAACGCTTTGGAATGCAGATGATTCACTTCGCGATTGAGGAGCCGAAGCTGTATCAGCTTCTCTATATGACGGAAAGCGGCGTTCCGAAAAGCTTCGACGACCTTTTTGCCCGGCTTGGAGGGGTCGCTGAAACGTCCATCGGCGTTATCGAAGCCGACTACGGACTTACGAGCGAGGAGGCGAAACTTCTGTTTCGCCAGATGTGGATATATACCTTTGGTATCGGCGCGCTTTGCGCCGCCGGCGCCTGCAGTTTCGACGAGGAGGGTATTTCCGAGATGCTGAGCCGCGCCTTTTTGGGAACGATGATGCTTTTGAAATCCGGAAAACAGGGTGAATAAAAAGCAGGTCAGCCCGCGTTTTTTACAACTTATGCGGAGCGGGGTTTACAGAAAATGCTTTTTGCTGTAGGCTTTGCTGGGGAGAAATTTATGAGAATAACGATAGAAAAAATCAGTCCCGACCTTGAGGAGGAAGTCGTGGTGCGCTGCCACGAGCCCTCCGCCGACTGGGTGGGTTTTATACAGTGCATAAAAAGCGAGGACAAGGGCATCGTCGGAGAGGCGGACGGCGAAATTTTTCGCCTTAATCTTGATGAGGTTTACTATTTCGAGGTGGTGGACCGAAAGGCGTTTATCTACTATGAAAACGCCGTCTATGAAAGCAATCTCCGCCTATATGAGTTTGAGGAAAAATGCCGGGGAACGGCTTTCTTCCGGGCGTCAAAATCAATGGTCGTGAACGCCGACAAGATAGAACGTATCGCCCCGTCCATTTCCGGGCGCTTTACGGCGACGCTCCTGAACGGAGAAAAGGTCATTGTGTCACGCCAATACGTATCCTCGCTGAAAAAAATTCTCGGTTTATGAAAGGAAGAACGGTATGATACGGCACGAGCTTATTAATTTTGCGAAGCGCTTCGTGGTAATTTACGGTCTTGCTATGCTTGCGACTTACCTTTACTGCCTGTTTTTAAACCCTAATTGCAGCCTGGTCGTGGTCGAGCATTGCGGTAGGTGCATTTTGGCTTCCTTTATAGCCGACGCTTCGAGCTTTGTCTATTTTTCCAATCACGAGCTTTCAACCCGTGAATGGTGGGTAAGAACGGCTGTACACTGCGCGATAATCGAGTCCGTTTTGCTTCCTCTCGGCTACATCTGGGGAATGTGGAGCGATTTTTCCGGCGCGGCTATCTATTTCATGATAATACTTCTTATAAAGCTCTGCGTCAATCTCGTGGGCTACGGGAAGGACTGCGCCGAGGCAAGCGACCTCAATCGCTGCCTTAAAGAGCGGAGAGAGAAAAGAAATTAAAAACGTTAAAGCGGGCGAAAAGCCCTTATCTTAAAATTTCGGAGGAAAGAATATGTTAAAAATCGAGCATCTCACAAAAGTATATGGTGATAAAAAAGCCGTGGACGACCTTTCTTTACATATCCGCCCCGGCGAAATTTACGGCTTCATCGGTCACAACGGAGCGGGCAAAACCACCACGATTAAATCCTGCTGCGGAATTTTGCAGTACGACAGCGGCGAGGTTTTCGTTGACGGCGTGTCGATGAAGGAAAACCCCATAGCCTGCAAGGCGAAAATCGCCTATATTCCCGATAACCCCGACCTCTACGAATTTATGACCGGGATACAGTTTCTCAATTTTGTCGCCGATATTTTCGGCGTGAGCGCCGGGGAAAGACAGGAGCGCATCCGCAAATACGCCGACGAGTTTGAGCTCACCGCAGACCTTGCCCAGCCGGTCAGCGCCTATTCCCACGGAATGAAGCAAAAGCTTGCTATAATTTCCGCCCTTATCCACGAGCCGAAGCTCATAATTATGGACGAACCCTTCGTCGGTCTTGACCCGAAAGCGTCCCATATTCTCAAAGGAATAATGCGCGATATCTGTGACAGGGGCGGCGCCATCTTCTTCTCCACCCACGTGCTCGAGGTAGCGGAAAAACTCTGCGACAAGGTCGCCATAATCAAGGGCGGAAAGCTCATAAAATCCGGCACTATGGAGGAGGTAAAGGGCGATACCTCCCTCGAAAACGTGTTCCTTGAACTGGAGGACGACAATGCTTAAAACTTTGCTGAAAAAACAGATAATGGAGAATTTCTCCTTCTTCTGGCTTGACAGAAAACATAATACCGTCCGCAAAGGCGGAAATCTCGTCTTGTGGGTACTTCTCTACGCGTTCCTTTTCCTTTCGCTTTCGCTCGTTTTCGGTTCGGTTGCAATTATGCTTTGCGAACCCTTTGTGGAAGCAAAAATGGGCTGGCTTTATTTTGCGATGATGGGGCTGATGGCTGTCGCCATCGGCGCTTTCGGAAGCGTTTTCAACACCTACGCGAGCCTCTATCAGGCGAAGGACAACGATATGCTGCTCGCGATGCCCATTAAGCCGGGAAAGCTCCTTTTATCCCGCCTTTCCGGCGTTTACGTAATGGGGCTTCTCTATGAACTTCTCGTGATGATTCCCGTTCTTATTATCTACTATGTATTCGCAAAACCGGGAATCGCCGCGGTGGTGCTTTCTATTCTCGTCACTTTGGTAATTTCCGTTTTTATACTCACTCTTTCAACCGTTCTCGGCTGGGTTGTAGCGCTTATAAGCAGCAAAACGAAACATAAGAGCTTCATTACCGTGGCGCTCTCCCTCGGCTTTATCGCCGGGTACTATTACGTTTACGGCAAGGCGTACGGCATGATTCAAAGCGTGCTCATGGCGCCGGAAACCGCCGCCGGATTTATAAAAAGAAAGCTCTATCCCGTGTATCAGATGGGTCTTGCCGCCGACGGCGACTTAGTCGCGTTCCTCATTTTTACCGCAATGGTGCTGGCGCTTTTCGGAGTTCTCTGGCTCGTGCTCGAAAAGAGCTATATTAAAATCACTACGGCAAACAAAGGTGAGGCAAAGAAAGCCTATAAAGAGCGCTTAGCGAAAGCCGGTACCGTTGACGGCGCGCTTCTTCGGAAGGAAGCGAAGTGCTTCCTCGGAAGCCCGAACTATATGCTCAACTGCGGGCTTGGAATAGTGTTTATGCTGGTTGCAACGGTGTTCGTACTCATTAAAGGCGATATGGTTTACGATATAGCGTACAGCGTTTTCGGAGAAAATTACGGTTTTCTTTCGCTTCTCGTCTGCGGCGCCGTGTGCCTTATGACCTGTATGAACGATATTTCCGCCCCGTCCGTATCTCTTGAGGGCAAAAATATCTGGCTCCTTCAGTCTTTCCCCGTAACCGGGTGGCAGGCGCTTCGCGCAAAGCTCAGTTTTCACCTTCTGGCGACCTCTGTTCCTCTGTTTCTGTTTACTTTGAGCACCGTGTTCGTGCTCAAACTGACCCCGGCGTACGCCGTTATCGTTCCCGTGGTGGTAATTCTGTTTGCGCTGTTTATGGCTGAGCTGGGGCTTTTCATAAACCTCCTTACGCCGAACCTCAACTGGACCAGCGAGATAGTACCTATAAAACAAAGCGCCGGGGTGATGATAGTGCTTCTCGGCGGCTGGGTGTTCGTGGCGGCGCTCGGCGGGCTCTATTACGTTTTGATGAAATTCATAAGTCCTCTGCTCTATATGCTTCTTGCGGCGGCGCTTTTCCTTGCCGCCTCCGCCGGGCTTTTCCTCTGGCTCAAAAACAAGGGCGCGAAAATTTTTGAAGCGATTTAAAACAGCTTTTTAGTTAAGGAGTGAAAGATATGATGAACAATATTATTGAGATAGATAACCTCTCAAAGAGCTTCGGCGAGGTGAAAGCCGTCCGGGATCTGAGCTTTCGCGTAAAAGAGGGGGAGCTTTTCGCCTTCCTCGGAATCAACGGCGCGGGTAAATCCACCACAATAAATATAATGTGCGGGCAGCTTTCAAAGGACGCCGGAACGGTACATATCGCCGGGGCGGATCTCGACAAGGATTTGAGCAAAATAAAAAACACCCTCGGCGTCGTGTTCCAGAACTCCGTTTTAGATAAATCCCTGAGCGTAAGAGACAATCTAGAGAGCCGCGCAGCTCTCTACGGAATAACCGGCAAGGACTTTGAAAAAAGGCTCTCGGAGCTCGCGAAGCTCCTTAACTTTGAGGATATTCTCAAGCGCGCCGTCGGAAAGCTTTCCGGCGGCCAGCGCAGGAGAATTGATATAGCGCGCGCCCTTTTACATAAACCGAGAGTGCTCATTCTTGACGAGCCGACCACCGGTCTTGACCCCCAGACGAGAAAGATGCTCTGGGACGTAATAAGCGACCTTCGGAAAAACGAGAATATGACCGTTTTCCTCACCACTCATTATATGGAGGAGGCGGCGGACGCCGACTACGTGGTGGTTCTTGACAGCGGCAAAATTGTCGCCGAGGGAACTCCTCTTGAGCTCAAAAATGCCTATACCGGCGACTTTATCACTATCTATGGCGTCGCCGAGGAGGAGATTAAAAAGCTCGAAGCGCCCTATGAGCCAATCCGCGACGCCTACCGGGTCTCCGTTCCGAATACGGCTAAAGCGACGGAGCTTATCATCAAATACCCGGAAATATTCAGCGATTACGAGATAACGAAAGGCAAAATGGACGACGTTTTCCTTGCGGTGACCGGGAAAA
>JAEDJF010000077.1 GCA_016296485.1 Oscillospiraceae bacterium | reverse complement strand
GATATAGTCAAAAAGCTTTTGGTTCATATAAATATCTCCTGTCGGTGAAATTATACTGCTATTATAGGACGAAAAAATAATTTTCGCAAGGCGAAAATGAGGCCGCCCTGCGGCTCTTTAGAATAAGAAAGCAGGGCGGGACCTTGGCCCCGCCGTCATAACGGCGCTTTGAAAAGCAATAAAAGCCTCTTCAAATAAAACAAAAGCCCCGCCTTGGGGGCGGGGCAAAATGCTTTTTAAAATCAGGTGGTATAGTTGTCGAAATATCCCTGTACGAGGACGACGGGAGTGCCCTTGTCGCCGGAGCCGGAGGTGAGGTCGCAAAGGGAGCCGATGAGGTCGGTGAGCTGGCGGGGAGTGGTGCCCTGGCTTGCCATATTGCCCACGAGGCTGCCCTCTTTGGCACGGATGCTGTCGGAAATGGCGGCTTTAAGCTCCTCGCCGGAGAGGTCCTTGAAGTCGTTGTCCGCGAGGTATTTGAGCTTGAGCTCGTTGGGGGTGCCGACGAGACCTTCGGTGAAGAAAGGAGAGACAACCGGGTCCGCAAGCTCCCAGATTTTGCCCTGGGGGTCTTTGAAGGCGCCGTCGCCGTAAACCATTACTTCCACGTGCTTGCCGGTGGCGTCAAGAATGCGCTTCTGAACGTCAAGAACGAGGGACTGGCTGTCCCGGGGGAAGAGCTTGATTTTGTCCTCGGTGGACTTGTTGGAGCCGAGAAGACCGTATTTCTCGTTGTAGCCGCTTCCGTTTACGGAGGAGGTCATGATGTCGTCAAGACCGCAGACGACCTTTGCTCCCGCCGCTTTGAGAATGCGTTTGGTGCGGGCACGGGTGTGAATATCACAGGTGAGCACGCAGTCGGTGTAATCAAGGATTGCTTTCGCATGGTTCGCGAAGACGATTTCAACCTCCGCGCCGCTCTCGCGGACGAGATTGCAGTAATAATCAACGTAGTCAATTCCGGTGAAAGGATGCTTGTTGACGCCGAAAAGCTCGCGGTAGCGCTCAAGGGTGAGCACGTCGGAGTAGGGGTTGACGCCCGCTTCGTCGAGCTTATCAAGGCTTACGAGCTCGTTGCCCACCTCGTCGGAGGGATAGCTGAGCATGAGCACGATCTTTTTTGCACCTTTGGCAATGCCGCGAAGGCAGATTGCGAAACGGTTGCGTGAAAGAATCGGGAAGATAACGCCGACGGTCTCTCCGCCGAGCTTTGCGCGAACGTCGGCGGCAATGTCGTCAACGGTGGCGTAGTTGCCCTGGGCCCGGGCGACTATGGATTCAGTTATGGAAATTACGTCACGGTCGCGAAGCTCAAATCCCTCGCTTTTCGCGGCTTCAAGCACGCTCTCGGTGACGATAGTGCCGAGGTCATCGCCCTCGCGGATAATCGGACAGCGGATTCCGCGGGAAACGGTGCCGACTCTTCTTGTTTTTTCTTCCATTTTTCAGACAGGTCCTTTCTGTATCATAGATTAAACGATTAGTACCGCATCATACATAAATAATTTTATATGATTTCAGCCGAAAATGCAAGAAAATTCGGTTGCTTTCGCCAAAAAAACACGCCGAAGTCCCGAAAAAAAGAAAACCGGAAGCCTTAATGGCTTCCGGTAGGGGATTTTTTGAGACAACTTTCGATAAATTCAGCCGTGATATTTTCGTAGCGCTTCGGGTCAACCATGTAGCTAAGTCCGTGCCCCGCCCCGGGAAAGGTTTCAAGGCGGATTTTGCTCTTGTTTTCTGCGGCGATTTTTTCGCTCATTTCAAATGGCACAAAACGATCGTCCTCCCCGTGAATCAAAAGAACGGGAATATCCGTATTTCTTACCGCCGCTTCGGCGCTCGATTCAAGAAGGCTGAATCCGCCGAAAAGCCTTGCGGCAAGCCTTACGAGCAAAAGGGCGGGGGCTTTCGGAAAGCCCATATCGCCGCAGACCTTGCGGATTATCCCGGCGGGTGAGGAATAGGGACAGTCGGCGATTATTCCCGCCACGTTTTCAGGAAGGTCAAGCTCCGACGCCATCAGCACCGTCGCCGCGCCCATTGAGACTCCGGCAAGAATTATCTTTGTTTCGGGTCCGAAGCGCTCTCTCGCGTATCTTGCCCAGTAAAGGCAGTCAAGACGCTCCCTTATTCCGAAGGTGATGACGTTCCCGCCGCTTTTTCCGTGGGCGCGCTGGTCAACGAGCAGGGTGTTTTGCCCCATTTTTCGGGCGAGCCTGTTCCCGCCGCAAAAGTCCCGGAGGGCGGCGCCGCGGTAGCCGTGGAACTGAATCTGGAGCGGGGCGCCGTCGGCGACGTGGAGGTACCGCCCGAAAAGCTCCGTCCCGTCGAAGGAGGTTATCCTCACCTCCTCAAAGGGGAGAGCTTCCATATCCTTTATCAGCCCGGTCATTTTTTCAAGTAAGGGGGAATACTGGTCGTCCTTCGGGAAATTATAGAGGTTTTCCCGCCGCTTCGCCGGGGAATAAAAGGCGAAGCGAAATGCCCAGAGGGCGGCGCCGAAAAAGGCTGTAAATAAAACAAGAACAATTATTGCGGGCAGCATTTTTTCTCCGTTTCAGTAAAGCGAATTTTTAGCGCGGTTTTTAAAGAAGGGGCGCAACGGCTTTCGCAAGAAAGCCCAGAGGGCGCAAAAGCCGGTGATTTTCCCAGATTGTGTCCTTCGTCACCCGGCGGCACTTTTTAAGGCTGTTTTCAAAATCCTTTTCAATGTCGGCGATACATCTTACGCCGTTGAGGTAAGTCGCGCATTCGAAATGGTGGTAAAGGCTGCGGTAATCAAGGTTAATGGTGCCGACAACCGCCTCCCGGTCGTCGATGACGAAGGATTTCGCGTGGACGAAGCCGGGAACGTATTCGTAAATTTTTACGCCCGAGTCAATGAGGGAGGCGTAGTGGCTCTTCGCGAGAGCATAGGGGGTTTTCTTGTCCGGGACGCCCGGAAGAATAAGCGAAACGTCAACGCCCCTTTCCGCGGCGAACTTGATGGCGTTTTCCATCTCGCCGTCGAGAATGAGGTAGGGCGTCATCACGTGGACGTAGCGAACCGCCCGGTTCAGAAGGTCGATATACACCTGCTCACCGACCTTGTCGCTGTCGAGGGGGCAGTCGCCGTAGGGAATTACGTAGCCCTCGGCGTCCTCCTGCGGGAAGGTGGGGTAGGAGAGGAAGGATCTGAAATCGGTTTTTTTCTCGTCGATTCCCCACATCTGGAGGAACATGAGACTGAAGGTCCTTGCGGCGTCGCCATTCACCATCACGGCGGTGTCCTTCCAATGCCCGAGGGGCGACTCGCGGTTTATGTACCGGTCGGCGAAGTTGATTCCGCCGGTGAAGGCGGTGTGCCCGTCGATGACGAGAATTTTCCGGTGGTCGCGGTAGTTATAGTGGGTCGAGACGAAAGGAGAAAGGGGCGCGAACATCTTGCATTTTATTCCAAGAGCGTTTAGGCGCTTCGGGTAGTCGTGGGGGAGATTGACGAACTCGTTGGTTCCGTCGTACATCACCCGTACGTCGACCCCCTCCTTCGCCTTGCGGGAGAGAATTTCAAGGACCCTTCCCCACATTTCGCCCTCGTCGATGATGAAATATTCGGAGAAAATGAAGTGCTCAGCCTGTTCGAGCTGCTTGAGCATCTCCTCGAACATATCCTCGCCCACGGGGTAGTAGGAGACGTCCGTGTTTTCGTAAACGGGGAAACAGCCGCTCCTTTTGATATATTGCGAAAGGGCGGCTGCGCCGGGAGCCTCCTCCCGGAATTTTTTGAGCACGGCTTCGTCCTGCTTGATTTCGCCCCGGGTCTCCTCGGTGATTTGTCTGAAACGCTCCTTAAAAGCCCGGTGCCCTATTTCGAGCTGGGTGTATAAAAACAAGAGGGAGCCGAAAACCGGGAGCAGCATTATTATGATGAGCCAGGTGATTTTCGCCGTGGGGTCGATTCTCGTGTTGATGAGATAGAGGACCATTAAAAGAGAAATAACCGTGCTTCCGCCGAAAATCTGGGGCAGCAGGGAATTGAACCAGAAAAGCCCCGCAACGAAGAAAAGAAGCTGGATTAGGAAAAGCAGCATTATAAGTCCTAAGCGGCTGAAAATGGCGTGGACAATTCCTTTTTGCCCTTTCTTGAGGAGCCTGAGCCCTGTTTCGCTGACCGTCGGTTTATCCATAAAATCCCCCTCTTTCGACGAATTTTTATTATCATTATATGATAGCAAATTTAAAAATGAAAATCAATACGGCGCGGAGAGCGGAAACAAAAAAGCGCCGCGTGAGCGGCGCTTTTCTGCATAAATATTATAGCATAAATGCCGCCTGTTTTCAAGCCTTGTAATTCGGAAGACCCGGCGCTATACTTTTTTGTATCTCAATGGGACGGGAGGGCTTTTATGACGGCGGCGGATAGAATCGCGGATTTGTCCTTGATATGGAAACAGGCGGCGACGGTTTTCCCCTACTTTGACCGTTTGGCGTTTAACTGGGACGAAAAGTACCGGGAGTACATTCCGAAAGTGACGGCGGCGGAAAACGACAGGGATTTTTACCTTATTTTGGCGGAGTTCCTGAACCTTCTCGGGGACGGGCACACCTGCTGTGTTTTCCCGGAAAGTTTGGTCAAAGAGACCGGGTATCTGCCTTTTGGGCTTAAATTTGTCCGGGGCGATTATTACCTTAATTCGGTAATGCCAGGTAGCAAAAAATACCTGTTTTCAAAAGTTCTCGGCATAAACGGCAAACCTTTCGGCGAGATACTCTCGGAGGCGTTTCGCTATATTTACCATGTGGGGGATTACGCCCATTCAAACAGACTTGACCGGATATTGCCTTTTCTTATGAAGCCCTCCGAAAACATTATGGAGACCGAAGCGGGAATAAATCGCTTCGACCTTGAAAAGCCGAAGCCGAAGCTCGCAGGAGGGAAACCGATGACTGTTTCAATGCCCTATGAAGACGTTTCGCAAGGCAGGCTTGATATGCGGCTCTATGAAAACGGCGTTTTGTACGTGAAGCTCGGAAGTTTTCTTTACAGCGAAGCGGCGAAGGAAATTGCTGCCGCTTTGAGCGCCGGCTTAAAGGGCGTGATACTGGACCTCAGGGACAATATGGGCGGAATGACTCTCTACGGCGCGAAGGCGGCGGAGCTATTTATTTCCGGGGAATTCGGCGCCTGTAAAAAGCGCAGGAGGACGATTGACGGCGCAGACGTTTCAGCCGCAAGCCAGATACTCGCAGCGAGCGAAGAACGGCGAAAAAGGGACATAGAGAACGGTCTCTATGACCGGGAAGAAGTAGAACGGTGCAGAAAAATCGCCGCTTACTCCTATTTTAAGGAATATGAGGACCGATTCGGAGAGCCGGGGCACAGCGCTCCGTACGGCGGACCCTGCGTCCTTCTGACTTCAAGGGACACGCTCTCCGCCGCGGAGGATTTTACCGCCATGTTCCGTACGAACGGACGGGCGAAAATCATCGGCACGCCAACCCATGGTTCCACAGGAACGCCGCTTATTCAGCCCCTTTCCTCCGGCGGCAGCGCAAGGATTTGCGCCGTGGGCTATGAACTCGCGGATGGGACCGCTTTTATCGGCAAAGGGATAAGCCCCGATGTTTTCGCGGAGCCCTCCGCAGAAGACTTTATTTTGGGAAGGGATACCGTGCTTGAATTTGCGCTCGAGAATTTTGACTGATTTAAAGAGGAAAACAAAAAAGCGCCGCGTGAGCGGCGCTTTACTTTTAGAATTTTATTCCCACTTGAGTGCCAGACCTTAATTTCTCATGATAATACGCATTAAAAATGCGGTTTTTGTCCAAATATTCCACACATTTCACGCTTTACAGAGAGTATTTACGAATTCTGTAGCCATTTTGTAGCCACAGCAATAGTAGCAACCTCCGCTGGCCGATTCACCTCAAAACCACTCGGCACTACTACATTCAAATAATACATGGAGGTTTGCAACATGGAAAAATTCATCTACGATAACAGCAACGGCCTTTGGTATGAACTGCATGGAGATTATTATCTGCCGTGTCTGGTCATTCCGGAGAAGGAAATCCACACCATCGGTATTTGGGGCAGAAAGCACCAACAGTACCTCAGAGAACATCGTCCTATCATCTACTCCGATCTGGTCCTCAGCGGCAAGCTATTCAGCTATCTTGCTGACATTGATACTCAGGCTCGAAATAAGCTCGACCTGCTTGTAACACAGCTGGCAGAGAAAGAGAGTATCAATGAGCATCTGAAAGCACAGGATCAGATGGCATAGGTCAGAGCCATGAACAACATCCGTAACCGTGCGGAGGAAGTTGTCCTCCAAGAACTGATCTATGGGGAGGATATGGCATGAAAATCCTTGAAGAATTCTGGTTCGGCAATATTGAGCCAACGGAGTATGATACATCTTCCTGTAAGGAGTACAAAAAATTGGTGGAGCTAACCTGCCGGAACGAAGAAAAGCTCCAAGCTACCATGACGGACGAACAAAAAGAATTGTTCGAGAAGTACACGGATTGTGTGCGAGAGCATCAAACCATCACAGATTGTCTGGTATTCCAGAACGGTTTTAATTTGGGCGCAAGAATGATGCTGGAAGTTATGGAAGAATAGCGGAAATCAGCCGGGCAGTGATTAGCTGCTCGGCTGTTCATAATTATTGTAATGATTTGCAAATCCCAATAATGTTCTCTTGAGAAATAACTTCATCAAGAAGATGGATTATATTTGCAATCGTTGATAAAAAACGAAAAAAGAGCTATCAGATTTCTAAAAATCTGATAGCTCTTAATTTTATGAATAATCTGAAATTGTTGTCAAAACATTGTCACGAGACTTTTTAATCCTCAAAAACCCAGTGTTTATGCGGGTTTTTAGCATTTTTGGTATTATTCCCACTCGCAAAATGAAACTTAATTCTAAACGCTTTTGTTTGGGGGATT
>JAEDJF010000076.1 GCA_016296485.1 Oscillospiraceae bacterium | reverse complement strand
GTTTTTGAAATTATCTCCTCGGCGCTCTCCTTGTTCCAGATAAAATAGCCCGAAAGCTCCACCCCCAGCTCCGTTTCCGCCGCTCCGGCGAAAACCTTCGGCGACAACTTTGAAAAAAGCTCCCCGGCGGGGAGCGTCACCCCGGAATAGGTAAAGGCGGTCATTGCTGAAAAGGTGAAAACCGGGATTCTCCCGTTTTTCGCGTCGAAAGAAACGAGGGTAAAAGGACCGTACTCTCCGCCGTTTTCAAAGGCAAGAAGGAAAACCGCCCGGTCCGTCTCAAGAAAGGGCTGTTCCTCCTCCGGGGTTTCCGGTTTTTCCGGCTCGGTTCCTGAAAAGCGGTAAACGTATATCGCCGCCACCGAAAAGAAAAAAACAAAGCCCGCCGCAAAGGCGAGCGAAAAAATCTTAAGCTTCATACAGCGATACCGCCTCCCGTTTTATTTTTGTCAAAGAGCCGGAGAAAAATTCAGATTAAAACAAAAAGAGACCGCTTCCCTTTTCGGGAAGCGGTCCTCTTCAGGCTGATGTTTCGGCTGCGCTTACGTTTTAATGATTTTGCCCTCCTCCATACTTGGAATTAGGAAAATCCGTGCCGCGCCTTCTAAATATGGAGGAAACTCGCCGCACTTTCTTTTGCGGCTTAAAAGCACTCTTTGTTTATTTTCTCTATAATTATTATATATTGTTAAATAAAAATAGTCAATATATTTATAATATTTTTTTAGAATTATTCTAAATAAATCCTCTCGAGCCCGTTTTCCGAAAGCGTATAGACCTTTTCGCAGACCTCAAGGATATATTTCCTGTCGTGGGAAACGCTGATGATCGTGCCGGGAAATTCCGAAAGCACCTGCCTTACGGCGGGACCCGAAAGGGGCGAAAGGTTTCTTGTGGGCTCGTCGAGGACGAGCACGTTATAGTCCCCGAGCGCCATCTTGGCGAAAAAGAGCTTCGCCTTCTGCCCGCCCGAAAGGTCGGAAATGGGGTGGTCCATCTCGCCGGGAGTGTATTTGATGCTCCCGAGGTAGGTGCGGATTTTCGTAATTTCCTCCTTGTCGCCCTTTTCGGAAAGAAACTCCACTGGGGTCTTTGAAAGGTCGAGGGAGTCCTCGTAGTTTTGCGGCATATATGCCGCCTTTATGTCCTTTCTTTCAAGGAGCTCCCGGGCGATTTTTCGCAAAAGCGTCGTTTTCCCGGCGCCGTTTTTCCCGATGATGCAGACTTTGTCGCCGCCGGAAACATTGAGGGAAATATCCTTTGCCAAAAGATTTTCCCCTGCAAAAAGCTCCGGTAGCTCTATTTTTGCGACGGTTTTCCCGGCGGGGAGGGCGGCGTTTTCCCCGAAGCGGAGGAAAATCGCATCCTCGCTCTCCGGGCGCTTCGTCATATTTTCCGACTCCCGCTCGAAGCGCCGCCCCATGGACTGGACCGCGTGCATCTTCTTTTTTAAAAGCCGTCCGCCGTGGGGGTCGCCCCGGGAGATGTTTTCCTGCTGGTGCTCAACCTTTTCGCGGATGCGCCGAAAGCGCTCCAGCTTTTTCCTAAAATCCCGCTCCTCGCTCCTTGCCATCTGCTCCTGGTGCTCAAAGCCGGAAAGGCGCTCCTCAACGTACCTGCGGTAGGGCAGCTTTGCCACCGTCGCCCGGGGCACAGTCTTGCGCCGGAGCTGCTCAATGTGAATAATTACGTTCGCGGTATTTTCAAGGAGCGTTTCGTCGTGGGAAATAAAAATTATCGGCTTTTTGCAGGTATTTATGAAGTTTTCAAGCCACTCGAGAGTGTCAATATCAATGTCGTTCGAGGGCTCATCGAGCAGCAGAATATCTGGCTTTTTCGCGAGCACCGCCGCCATTCGCACCTTAACCTTCTCCCCGCCGGAGAGCGTGCTCATTTTTCTTTCCGACCAGAAAAGGGAGATGTCCACCCCGATTTCGGAGCAAAGCTCCGAAAGCTCCGCCGGCGAAAGCTCGGCGAAGCCCGGGGAGGAAAAGCAAAAATCCATTACAGAGAGTTCCTTTTCCTTTGGGGTGAGCTCCTGGGCGAAATAGCCGAGCACGGAGTTTCCCCTAACTATCTCGCCGGAATATTCGATATAGCTTTCCACAAGGGCGGGGTCGTAGATAAGTTTAAGCAAAGTGGATTTCCCGTTGCCCTCCTCGCCGATGACGGCGACTCTGTCTCCGTCGTTGAGCACGAAAGAAAAATCCTCAAAGAGAAGGTGGGAATCCTTGCTGTGTAAAGCTGTGAGGTTTTTGATTTGAAGCATACGCTGCGCCTCCTTTGACAAAAAAGTCTCGCTTTCCGGCTACGGAAAGCGGGACCACGGGCGCAGGACAACTAAACCTCTTTATACAAAAATAAAGGGCGAGCCGGCGTCAAATAATCCGCGTTCTTCCGTAAGAAGCAAAGCCCGCGCCAAAAGGCGGAGCAAAACCGAAAAGCTAAAATTTCGCTTACTTACTTAAAACGGATTATTTGCGCATTTTTTCACCCTTTTCATATTTTCTTACTATATAGTAGCACAGTTTTTCGGAATATTCAAGGCGGTTTATTAACCTTTAATTTACATTTTGTTCGCTAAAGAAACAAAATTTCGGTGTAATATTGCTTTTCAGAGAAAGACTATAAACGTAAAACAAAAAAGGAGAAAATAAAATGTGCACCGCAGCGACCTATAAAACCAAGGACCACTATTTCGGGCGGAACCTCGACCTCGAATATTCCTATAACGAGAGCGTCACCGTTACCCCGAGAAATTTCGTTTTGAACTTCAAAAAAGTCCCCGCCCTCGAAAAGCACTACGCCATGATAGGAATGGCCGCCGTTATGAACAGCTACCCGCTCTACTACGAAGCCACCAACGAAAAGGGGCTTTCGATGGCGGGGCTCAACTTCCCGGGCAACGCGGATTATAAGCCCGAAGCCGAGGGCAAGGACAACGTGACCCCCTTTGAGTTTATTCCCTGGATTTTGGGACAGTGCGCCGACGTTTCCGAAGCGAGGGTGCTTCTCGAAAGAATAAACCTCGTGGATATTTGCTTTTCCCCGGAGCTTCCCCTCGCGACCCTTCACTGGATAATTTCCGACCGGGAGGAATCCATCACTGTTGAGTCCGTCAAGGACGGGCTCAAGGTTTACGACAACCCCGTCGGGATCCTCACCAACAACCCCACCTTCGACTACCACATGACCAACCTTTGCAACTATATGAGCCTTTCCACCGAAGCGCCGGTCAACAGTTTTTCCGACAAGGTGAAGCTTGAAACCTATAGCCGAGGCATGGGCGCAATGGGGCTTCCGGGGGACCTTTCCTCCGCCTCCCGCTTTGTAAAAGCGGCGTTCACGAAGCTCAATTCCCTCTCCGGCGACTCCGAATCCGCCAGCATCAGCCAGTTTTTCCACATCCTCGGCTCCGTCGCCCAGCAGCGCGGCTGCGTCCACATGGGCGAGGGAAAATACGAAATCACAATCTACTCCTCCTGCTGCAACACGGACAAAGGAATTTACTACTACACCACCTATGAGAACAGCCAGATAACCGGAATTGATATGCACCACGAGAACCTCGATTCCGCTCTCCTCATAAGCTACCCCATAATCACCGGGCAGCAGATAAAAATGATGAATTAAAAATAAAGGGCGGGATTTCCCGCCCTTTATTTATTAAATATTAATTGCGCACAAGGAAAGATTGATGATATAATTATAAAAAATAATTTCGAGGCACATTCCGGAGGATATATCTTTGAACACGAAAGAGAAGATCGAAAAAGGATTCATTGAGCTTTCAAAAATAAGAAACACAACAAATATCACCGTAGTAGATATCTGTGACCATTTAAAAATATCACGAAAAACTTTTTATAATTATTTTCCTGACAGGCAGGCCATTACGGAAAAAATTTTCATTGACAGAGTGGAAAAGACTATTCGCGATTGCCTAAAGTATGGTATAAATACAAAGAATTTTATGACAGCCGTATACAATTCTTATTTGGAAGAAAAAGATTTTTTTGCTATCGCTATTCAGGAAAATGGTCAGAACTCCCTATTTGACACAATTATTTCGAGAATGGAAATCGTCTTCAACATTATTTTTTGCGATATTATTGAGAATAAAACGGAACTCGAATATCTTTCATATAAATTCGCATCGCTGCAAGCAATGCTCCTGAAAAAATGGATGAAAAACGGAATGAAAGAATCTCCCGAATTTATGACGCAAATGTACCTTGTATCGATTGAAGATTATGAAAACAAGCATAATGAAATTGTGGAAAGGAAACATATCTGGTGATATGTTTCCTTTCTTTTTTCGTTACGCTCTTTCTGTGAATTGATAAATATTTATCAGATATATAAAATTAAGAAAAAAGGAGGTTTTATTATGGCAGAAATGATGAAATGTGCTATTTATAACGGAATCGGCAACGTATCTGTTGAGGAAAGACCGATCCCCGATGTTGGAAATAAAGACGTGCTGGTAAAGGTCCTTCGTGCCGGCATTTGTGGCTCTGATGTCGGTATTTTTACCCACGGCGGTGAGAATTACGGAGTTTTCCCCGGTTCCCAATTCGGTCATGAAATGGTCGGAAAGGTAACTAAAAAAGGTTCTGAAGTATCGGACGACATAAATGTCGGCGATATTGTTTTTGTTGACCCCGTTATGAGTCAATGCAGAGGCGTTGCCGGGTCAGTACTTGCCGGTGCTTTTTCTGAATATTCCCTTGTCCAAAATGCCGAGCTCAATGTCAACATTTATCAGCTCGGTCAAAACGCTGATCTTGACAAAGCGGTAATTATTGAGCCTATGTCAGTCGGCGTACAGGGTGCGGTAGCGTTTAACCCTAAGCCTTCCGATAAAGTAGTCGTACTCGGCGCAGGTCCCATCGGTCTCGGAGCCATCGCAGGTCTTATTGGTCGCGGACTCGATAATGTAGTCGCCGTTGATAGGAACGATTTCCGCCTTAAAAAAGCTGCCGATCTCGGAGCAAAAACGATAAACACTTCCAAAGAAAATCTTAAAGATAAGCTAATAGAGTATTTCGGCGTTTACCCCGGATATTTTCCTATACCCGATGTCGACATGTATGTTGATGCGGCAGGAGCTCCTGCTTTGCTTTCCGAAACATTCAGCTATGCTCGCAATGCTACAAAATACGCAATTATTGCCGTATTCGATAAAGTTGAGCTTCCTGGACAACCCTTTATTGCCGCCCAGCCTATTATATATGGTTCCCAGGGCTACAAGCACGAAACCATTGTAGAGGTCATCGACCATATACTTAACAGCAAAACCTCTGTTGCATCTATGGTAACCCACAAATTCAAACACGAGGACATTGCAAAAGCTTTGGCTTTTGCTGCGTCGGGTGAGGGTATAAAAGTAATTATCGATTATGAAATGGAATAAAAGATTCCTACTTTAAAAATAAAGGGGCGGGAAATCCCGCCCCTTGTTTTTTATAGGTTAAAATTCTTTTCATAGGCAGCGATGACCGCGTTCATAACCGACGCGCGGAACGCCCCCTCCTCAAGGGCGCGCACGCCCTGAATGGTCGTGCCGCCGGGGGAACAGACAGCGTCCTTTAGTTCGCCCGGGTGCTTTCCGCTTTCAAGCAGGAGCTTCGCGGAGCCGTATATCATCTGCGCCGCAAGCTCCAGCGCGAGAGCGCGGGGAATTCCGCAGGCGACGCCCCCGTCCGCCAGCGCTTCGGCGAAAAGGTCCACAAAGGCGGGACCGCAGCCGGCGACGGAAGCGCCGGCATCAATGAGCCTTTCGGGAACCTCGGCGAAACGCCCCGCCTCGCTGAAAGCGGAGAGAAACGCGCTTATTTCCTCCGCCGTTACGCCGAAGCCGGAGGTATAGAGCACCATTCCTTCGCCGACGGAAACGGGCGTATTGGGCATAATCCGAATCGTAGGGTATTCTGCGCCCGTGAGCACGGAGATTTTCTCAATGGAGGTTCCCGCCGCCATAGTGACGAGCACGAAGCGGTCGCTTCTTTTTTTGAGTACGTCCTTAATCTCTCCGATGGTTTCGGCGAGCATCTGGGGCTTCACGCCGAGAAAAATATAGTCCGCCGTTTCGGCGATTTTTTCGTTTGAAACGGCGGCGCCGCCGGTTTTTTCCGCAAGAGCCGCCGCCTTTTCCTGAATTTTGTCCGAAAGGAAAATCGAGTTTCCTTCCTTTTTTGCGGCGGCAAGAGCAAGAGCGCCGCCCATATTCCCCGCGCCGATAAAGCCGAGATTCAGCATCGGTATCCCCACCTTTTAAGATTTATGAAAATATTATAGCGCGGCTTTCGGCGCTTTTCAAGTGTGGACAGCCCCGGCGGAAAGTGATAAAATAAATTTAGCGCCGTCGCCAATTATATTTCGTACTGCGGAGGTCAATATGGTAAAAATACTTTTTGTCTGCCACGGCAACATCTGCCGAAGCCCCATGGCGGAGTTCGTAATGAAAGATATGGTCCAGAAAGCGGGGCTTTCCGCCGGGTTTGAGATTGCCTCCGCCGCAACGAGCACCGAGGAAATAGGGAACCCGGTTTACCCTCCGGTGCGAAAGCTGCTCAACGAGCACAAAATCTCCTGCGCGGGGAAAACCGCCCGCCAGATGACAAGGGCGGACTATGAATATTACGACCTTTTAATCGGCATGGATAACGCAAATTTCCGCAATATGAACCGCATTGCGGGCGGCGACCCTTTGGGCAAGATTCATCTTCTTATGGATTTCACGAGCCGCCCGGGGGAGGTCGCCGACCCCTGGTACAACGACCGGTTTGACGTCACCTGGAAAGACGTAAACGAAGGGTGCGAGGGGCTCCTTGAGCACCTTCGTGCTCAAAATATTTTTTGAGCACCGAAGCCGCGGGCAAAACCCGCGGCTTTTTTGTTGCATAATTTTTCTTTCTTCCGAATATGCTTTATACTCAAACATTTTTGGAGGTTTGTGTCATGAAAGGTTTACCGGAAGAAAGAGCCGT
>JAEDJF010000075.1 GCA_016296485.1 Oscillospiraceae bacterium | reverse complement strand
AAGCCGGAGCGCCCCGCCCTTCGGAAGGGCGGCAAAGTTAATCTCCGTTTTCATTTCCTCAAACTCCGCCGTCATTTTGTCCCCTTCGATTTCAATTTCGAGCCCCGCGAGCTCCTTCGGAGATGTCACTTTAAAGGAGAGGCTTCCGCCGCTTTTTTCGCAGTCCATCTCCGTCTCGTCCCCGCCGCAGGCGGCGGCGACCTTACAGGAAAAGTCCCTTTGAAACTCGGCGGAAACCTCCTCCGTGCTCACCGTACCCGCCGAGCACCCAACGAGCGCCAGCGCAAAAAGAATAAGAAATACTTTTTTTAACATAGGACCTCCTGCTTTCGGGCGCAAAAATTGCGGGTCCCGAAGGACCCGCAAAATTAATATTATTCACCTTTAAAAAATATTCCTCAAAGCCCCTTTTCCGCCAGGAGCTTCGCGAGGTAGAACGGAATATCCGTCGGGAGCATTCCGTATTGGGAAAGCTCTGCCGCCGCCCTGTCCGCCGCCGCCCCGTGGAGGTAAACGCCGCAGACGGCGCTGGCGGTCTCGATGCAGCCCTGCGCCGCAAGGGCGGCAATCATTCCGGCGAGGCAGTCGCCGCTCCCGCCTTTGGAAAGCCCGGGGTTGCCCGTCGGGTTAAAATAGACGTCGCCGTTCGGGGCGGCGACAACCGTCGTCGCGTCCTTGAGCACCACTACGGCGTGGAATTTTTTCGCCGTAGCAACCGCAAGCTCCACCCGGTTTTTGAGCACGTCCGCTATGCTCAAGCCGCAAAAACGCGCCATTTCGCCCACGTGCGGCGTGATTATCGGCGTTTTTTTCGCCAAGAGGAGCATTTCCGGCGTCTCGGCAATGCAGTTGAGGGCGTCCGCGTCGAGCACGGCGGTACACTCCGCCTCCGCCAGAACGAACTGCGTAAGCTCCCTCGCCCGCTCGCCAAGGCCGAGCCCGCAGCCAATGAGCACGGAGCTCGCCTTTTTGAGCACGGGCAGAATCAGTTCCTTCGATTCGTCGAGCGCCCCTTCGCTCTCCCCCTCCGGGAGAGGGAGGAAGGTCGCCTCGGGAATCCGCCCGGCTATTGCCGCAACAACGCCCTTTTCCGTCGCGACGGTGGTTATCCCCGCGCCCATACGAAGCGCCCCAAGGGCGCTTATGGCGGCGGCGCCGGGGTATTTTTCGCTCCCGGTGACGCAGAGAAGCCGCCCGTAGGTGCCCTTGTTGCTGTACGCCGGGCGCGGACGAACGGAGGAAAATACCATCTCCTCCGTGGTCTTAAAACAGCTTTGCGGAAGCTGCTCGAGAACCTCGTGGGGAATGCCTATATCCACCTCGGCGGCCTTGCCGCAAAACTCCCGCCCCGGGAGAAGGATATGCCCGGGCTTACGTGCGTCGAAGGCGACGGTGTAGTCCGCCCGGACGGCTCCCTTTGCGGCTTCGCCGCTTTCGGCGTTAACTCCGCTCGGAATATCGAGGGCGATTTTCACCGCCTTCGCCTCGTTAATCTCGGCGGCGATTTCGCCGAAGGGCTCCCTAAACTCGCCGGAAAAGCCCGTTCCGAAAAGCCCGTCGACGATATAGTCCGCGCCGCCGATGAGCTCGTCGATTTTCGCCCTGTCCTCGGCGAAATCAAGGACGGTCATGTCCGCCGCAAGAATACAGTTATACATATATTTCGCCTCGTCGGTCCGGGGCGCGCCGCCGCAGAGGACGGTTATGACGTTGGCGCCCTCCTCGAAGAGCTTGCGGGCGACGACGAAGCCGTCGCCGCCGTTGTTGCCGCCGCCGCAAAAGACCATAAAATTGCGCCCGACGACGGAGCCGACGCTGCGGCGGATGAACGCCGCGGCGGCGCAGCCCGCGTTTTCCATCAGCCTTTGGTAAGTGACGCCCATCTCGTTTGAAAGCCGCTCCGCGGCTTTCATCTGTGCGGTGGTGAAAATTTTCATCTTTCTTCGTTCCCTCTTTCAGTTTCCCATTTCAAAGGATTGTCGTAAATGTATCTGCCTATTTCCTCGTAAGCCTTTTCGTTTCGGATTATTTCATCGTAAAACGAGGTTTGAAAAATCTTTCTTCCGGGCGCGCCGTCCTTTGCGTTGCAAAGGCGCGTAGTCATGGATTTGTAAGTTTTCACAATATCCGTCAACGTAGGGCGGGGTCTTGACCCCGCCGCTTCCCCCGTAAGGGCAATTACAGCGTGTATGTGCGTGGGCATTATGGCATATCTGTCGATTTTGACGGAGGGGTACCGTTTTTCCAGCTCGAGAAGCTGGCTTTCCGCAATTTTCCCGATTTCCGTAAGATTTATATCTGCGGCGGGGTCAAGACCCCGCCCTACGGTTGAGAGAAGCGGAAGATTTCTCTCGGTACAAATTACAATATGGTAATAGCCGTCCCGGCTGTAATCGTATTTTTTGAGCCTTGGGTGCTTTCGTTTCGGGAGTTCCGTGTTCACCGCCTCCGTTTTTTTCGCTGTGCCCACTGTCTTTCTCCCATTATATCCCCCTCCCTTTGCTTTTTCAATGAAAAAAGCACTTGAAAAAGCGTTTTGTTTATGTTATTATATCCTTTGTTATATTGCTAAACGCGCTGACCGGGAGAGTAAGGGAGCGTTTTTCTCCTAAAAAGAGAGGGAGGGTCGTCGGCTGAAAGCCTTCCCGTAGGGAAAGTTCCCCGAAGTTCACCCGCGAGCGGCTCCGCTGAAAGCGCCCTTCGGCGAAAGTAGGCGGGGACGGTCTGCCCCGTTAAAAGGCTTTTCGAGTGCCCGGTTTTCCGGGAAGGCGGGTGGTACCGCGGAGAATTTTTTGCTTTTGTGTCTTCGTCCCAATTTGCGGTGGGGCGGAGATTTTTTTATGCCTAAAAAATCCCGCTTCGCTTCGCCCGCCGAAAAGCAAAGCAGCAAACAAATCATATAAATTGGAGTTGAAAAAAATGAAAGAGCAGCTTGAGAAAATCCGCCTTGAGGCGAAGTCCGCCCTCGAAAGAGCCGAGGACTCCAAAACCCTCGAGGAGCTTCGGGTTCGTTACCTCGGCAAAAAGGGCGAGCTCACGGCAATTCTCAAACAGATGGGCTCCCTCTCCGCAGAGGAACGCCCCGTAATCGGCCAGCTTGCCAACGAAATCCGCGCCGCCATTGAAAACGAAATCAAAGAGGCGGACGCCCACATCAGGGCTCACGCCCTTGAGCGCAAGCTCGCCTCCGAGACCATAGACGTGACCCTTCCGGGCACTCCCTGCCCCACCGGCAAGGAGCACCCCCTCTCCCTCGTTCTGAACGAAGTTGAGGATATTTTCGTCGGAATGGGCTTTTCCATTGCCGAAGGACCGGAGGTCGAGACCGACTATTACAACTTTGAGGCGCTCAACCTTCCGAAGGACCACCCCGCAAGGGACACCCAGGACACCTTCTACATCACCGAGAACGTCCTTCTCCGTACCCAGACCTCTCCCGTACAGGTCCGCGTGATGGAGAAGCAGCAGCCCCCCATCCGCATTATCGCCCCGGGGCGCGTTTACCGTTCCGACGCCGTTGACGCAACCCACTCCCCGCTTTTCCACCAGATAGAGGGACTTGTGGTCGATAAGGGCATCACCATGGCGGACCTCAAAGGCACCCTTGAAATTTTCATCAAGCGCCTTTACGGCGAGGACTCCGTAGTCCGCTTCCGCCCCCACCACTTCCCCTTCACCGAACCCTCCGCCGAGATGGACGTACAGTGCTTCAGCTGCCACGGCGAGGGCTGCCCGGTCTGCAAGGGCGAGGGCTGGATTGAGATTCTCGGCTGCGGAATGGTCCACCCGAAGGTGCTCGCCAACTGCAACATCGACCCGGAGGAATACAGCGGCTTTGCCTTCGGCATCGGTCTTGAGCGAATCGTAATGCGCCGCTTCGCAATAAACGACCTTCGCCTTCTTTACGAAAACGACCTTCGTTTCCTCGACCAGTTTTAAAGGAGGACCCGGAATATGACCAGCAAAAAGGAGATTTCCGAACTTACCTTGAGGTTCCAGGCCCGCTGTCTCACCCTTTTCCGCAAGCTCTTTTTCGATCTGCAGGAGAGGGACTACGCCCCCGAGATAAGAAACCGCGCCGTCCTTCTTCAAAAAGCCGTCAAGGCGGAGGACTACCCCGAGGCAAAGAGCCAGGCGGACAATATCGGCTACCTCTTTAAGCTCCTCCACGTCTCCTCGTATATACAGGACTCCGTGTATAAAAGCCTCGCGGTGGACGCCGCGGTGCTCTCCGCAACCATAGAGGAAGCCATAAACGGCGACCTTGAGCCGGAGGAATAATTTTTCGTCTTCCCCGCCGGGGAAAGGCGAAGGACGGGGGCTTTAACGGCGGAAACGCGCCGGAACGCCTTCCGGCAAAGCCGCAAAAGCCGCCGCCAAAGCATTTTTCAATTACTAAAAGATAGAAGGTAAAAATATGGATTTATCGTTAAGATGGCTCAGCGACTACGTTGAGACCGGCGTTTCGCCGAAGGAATTCTGCGACGCTATGACAATGTCCGGCTCCAAGGTGGAGGGCTACTCCACCGAGGGGGACTATCTCTCCAACTGCGTCGTCGGAAGAATCATTAAAATAGAAAAACACCCGGACGCCGACAAGCTCCAGATCTGCCAGCTCGACA
The DNA here is from genome assembly GCA_016296485.1 of Oscillospiraceae bacterium. Classification (GTDB taxonomy): domain Bacteria; phylum Bacillota; class Clostridia; order Oscillospirales; family Ruminococcaceae; genus UMGS1668. The sequence continues at coordinate 2,388 of JAEDJF010000075.1, read as the reverse complement.
TCGGCAGGGACGAGCCCGTCCAGATTGTCACCGCCGCGACGAACGTCTATGAGGGAATGCTCGTTCCCGCCGCCCTTGACAATTCCACCCTCGCAAACGGCGTCAAAATCAAAAAGGGCAAGCTCCGCGGCGTCGTTTCCAACGGCATGATGTGCTCCGTTGCGGAGCTCGGCGTCACCGTCCACGACTTCCCCTACGCCATTGAGGACGGAATCATGGACATTCACGAGGACTGCAAGCCCGGCGACGACATCCGCGACGCCCTCGGGCTCAACGACACCTGCGTCGAGTTCGAGATAACCTCCAACCGCCCGGACTGCCTCTCCGTAATCGGTCTCGCAAGGGAAGCCGCCGCCACCTTCAATAAGGAGCTCCACCTTCCGGAGCCGAAAATCGAGCGCGAGAGCGGCGACATAAACGATATGCTCTCCGTCGAGGTGAAAAATCCCGACCTTTGCCGCCGCTACGTCGCGAGAATGGTCAAAAACATCAAAATCGCTCCCTCCCCCCGTTGGATGCGCGAGCGCCTTCGCGCATCCGGCGTAAGACCCATCAACAACCTCGTTGACATCACGAACTACGTCATGCTCGAGTACGGTCAGCCCATGCACGCCTTCGACTACAAGTACCTCAAGGGCGGCAAAATCGTCGTAAGAAACGCCGCCGAGGGCGAAACCATCACCACCCTTGACGGAGTCGAGCGCAAGCTCACCCCCGATATGCTCGTAATCTGCGACGAGGAGAAGCCCTCCTGCGTCGCCGGCGTAATGGGCGGCGAGTACAGCGAAATCCAGCCCGACACCGACACCGTCGTCTTCGAGTCCGCGAACTTCCTCGGCTCCTCCGTCCGAATCACCGCCAAGAAGCTCGGCATGAGAACCGAGTCCTCCGGGCGCTTTGAAAAGGGTCTCGACTCGAGAATGTGTCTCGAGGCGGTGAACCGCGCCTGCCAGCTCGTGGAGCTGCTCGGCGCAGGCGAGGTCGTGGGCGGCTACATCGACGTTGACAACGCCGGGGACGAAGTCTGCACCGTTGATTTCTGCCCCGACTGGATAAACCGCTTCCTCGGAATCGACCTTCCGGCGGAGAAAATGGTGAAAATCCTCGAAAAAATCGGCTACAAGGTTGAGGACGGCGTAATCACCGTTCCGTCCTTCCGCGCCGGAGACACCCGCCACAAAGCGGACATCGCCGAGGAAATCGCCCGTTTCTACGGCTACGACGTCATTCCCAACACCGCCGTCACCGGCGCCGCCCAGGGTATCCTCACCCCGGAGCAGAAATTCGAAAAGAAGCTCGCGGAGCTTCTCCGCGCCAACGGCTGCTACGAGGTCCAGACCTACAGCTTCATCAGCCCCAAATACTACGACAAGATAAACCTTCCGGAGGACTCCGACCTTCGCCGCAGCGTCGTCATCACGAACCCCCTCGGCGAAGACACCTCCGTTATGAGGACCACCTGCGTCCCCTCGATGCTCGAGGTAATTGCCCGCAACTACAACAACCGCAACCTCTCCGGACGCTTCTATGAGATGGGAACCGTCTATCTTCCCAAAGAGTCCGCCGACATTCTTCCGGACGAGCGCGCCACCGCCGTCATCGGCGCCTACGGCGACAAGGAGGATTTCTTCGCCGTAAAGGGTATCCTTGAGGAAGCCCTTGCGAAGCTCGGCGTCGTCGGCGTAGAATACTCCGCCGAGCGGGATAACCCCACCTTCCACCCCGGTCGCTGCGCCGCAATCACCATCGGCGAAAAACGCATCGGCACCATCGGCGAAATTTCCCCGGCGGTTCTCGCTAACTACGGAATCGAGACCCGCGCCTACGTTGCCTATGTCGATATGGCGGACATTTTCGCGAGCCGCGACACCGAGCGCACCTTTAAGCCCACTCCCCGCTTCCCCGCCAGCACCCGCGACCTTGCTATTATCTGCGACGACGAGCTTCCCGCCGCCTCCCTTGAAAAAGCAATCCGCGCCGGCGCGGGCAAGCTCCTTGAAAAGGTCGAGCTTTTCGACGTGTATAAAGGCGCTTCCATTGCCTCCGGCAAAAAGAGCGTAGCCTACACAATGACCCTCCGCGCGCCGGACCGCACCCTCACCGTCGAGGAGTGCGACCGCGCTGTCAACAAGGTCCTCAAGGAGCTCTCGAACCTCGGAGCGCAGCTTCGCAGCTAAACGAAAGAAAAGCGCCCGCAAGGGCGCTTTTTCGCATAGTACGAAGGATGATTGATAGCGAAAACGTATGGGCGGGAATTAGCCGAGCGGCTTGCGAATTGTTCGCGCATTTAAAAACGGAACGCCGAGGACGGCGTTCCCTACGGTAATTTCAACGTAGGGCGGGGTCTTGACCCCGCCGAAAAGCCTCCCCTATTAGGGGAGGGGGACC
>JAEDJF010000005.1 GCA_016296485.1 Oscillospiraceae bacterium | reverse complement strand
CCCCGGGAATGAACTGGTGGAACCCGACCCTTTGCGAGCTTCGCAAGGAGGGCAAAGCCGTCACCAGCGAGATGGAGGTGTTTTTCTCCCTCTGTCCTTGCAAAAAATACGCTGTGACGGGTTCCGACGGAAAGACCACCACAACTACCCTCATCTCCGAATTTCTTTCCGCCGCCGGAAGAACGGTACACAAGGGCGGCAACATCGGGCGGGCGCTCCTCCCGATTGTCGAGGAAATTAGGGACGGGGACAGAGCCGTTGTTGAGCTCTCCTCCTTCCAGCTCATTTCAATGCGCCAGTCGCCGGAGGTGGCGGTTGTCACGAACGTCGCCCCGAACCACCTTGACGTTCACAAGGACATGGAGGAATATATCGAAGCGAAGCGCAATATTTTGCGGCACCAGGACGCCTTTTCCGTCTCCGTCCTCAACGCGGACAACGTAATCACCGCCAGCATGGCGGAGCTCGTCCGCGGGGAGCTTCGCTGGTTCTCCCACCTCAAACCCGTTTATAACGGCGCGTACCTTCGGGAGGACGGAATGCTCTGCTACTCTGAGCACGGGAAAACGACGGAGCTTTTTAACCGGGCCGAAATCAAAATTCCCGGGCTCCACAACGTCGAAAACTACCTTGCGGCCATCGCCGCAACCTGGGGCGAAGTGCCCGTTGAAGTAGTTGAGCACGTCGCCAAAACTTTTGGCGGCGTTGAGCACCGCATTGAGCTCGTCCGGGAAATTGACGGCGTAAAGTGGTACAACGACAGCATTGCCACGAGCCCCACCCGCACCATCGCAGGGCTCTCTTGCTTCAGCCAAAAGGTAATTCTCATCGCCGGAGGCTACGACAAGCATATTCCCTATGAGCCCCTCGCGCCCCATCTTATTGAAAAAGTGAAGCTGCTCATTCTCTGCGGCGCCACCGCGCCGAAGATTGCCGCCGCTCTCCAGAATGACCCGAACTATTCCGGCGAACCGGAGATCATCTTCGTTGAGGATATGGAGGAAGCGGTCGCCACCGCCTACGGCTACGCCGAAGCGGGGGACATTGTCACCCTTTCCCCCGCTTCCGCCAGCTTCGACAGATACAAAAATTTCGAGCTTCGCGGAAAGCACTTCAAAGAGCTCGTCAGCAAGCTCGGACAGCTCGACGGGATCCCTGTGGAGGAATTTTAAGACGGATTTTCTGAAAGGAATATCGGACTTATGGAGTTAAATAAACTTCTCGCCTTTGTGCTCGTTTTGGCGCTTTTGCTCTGCGGCTGCGGGGCGGAAAAGGCGGCGTATGAATATACCGAAGGCTACACCGTCGATACGGAGCCCTGCGGCGACTCCCGCATTTTTCCTATGCACTACGAGGAGACCGCCGCCGGAGAAAATATATATCAGTTCAGCCCGGAGATAAGCCTTGAAGAACGGGCGGACTTCATTGAAAAAGAGGAAGCCCTTCTCAAAAAATTGGCTTCCCTTTGCGAAGACGTTCCGGGGGGATTTACATTTAGAGTGCTCCCGGAGTACCCCTCCCGAAGCGATTCCGAAAGCCGCACGGCGTATTTCGGAATTAACGAGGCGGGAACTTATAAGCAGGCTATTGCCACGGTTTTGACGGTTTTCGGCGACTTCACGAATTACGGCTACTGCTACGCCCTGGCGAATGACCTTGCCGCCCGGCTCGGCTGGGAGAAGGACGAGCCCCCAGAGCTTGACCCGGAGGTTTTCGCCGCAGAGCCCGCGCTTTTTAACCTCTCCTACCCCTGCTTTACGGAGCTTTGCTCCATAGAGGAAGAAATTTCCGCCGCGAAAGCCCTCTCCCTTGAGATTTATTCATCCCTCGGGCGCCCCTATTCCGGCGACGGTGAATTTACCGCCGCTGCCGCGGCAAAGGCCGCGGCTCTGGGCGCAAAGGACTTTTCGCCCAGTTACGTAGGCTTCGCCTACGGCGGCGGGAGCTGCCCTTTAAGGGTGCGGACCCTCTATCTTGACGTTATGCGGGACAGCAGCTATAAAGCCGACTCCATTACGGAATATACCGGCGAGAGCGACTGGATGGGAAGGGTTTCGACCCTTATTGAAACCCTTGAAAATCTTGACCAAAAACTTTCGCGCCAACGGGAAGCCTTCGGCTTCGAGGGTGACTACCTTGTTCCAACCGTCTTTAAGGACGAGATTCATATAAGTTCCAGCGAATTTGGTGGATATTTCACCCCGAGCAAGCTCGATATTCAGGCTGTGGCTGTTTCAATTATTCCCCACGAATACAGCCACTACCTTTTCCACGTCTGTGCCGACTATGACGGCATTTTCGGCATCGACAGCGGCGCCAACCCCTACCTTGAGGGCTGGCACGGCGAAGCCCTTGCCAACTATTTCGGCTGTGATGAGCTCTATACAAGCTTTATCGCCGTTTACGGCGACGAAGCTTCTGAATACTATAAAAGCATCACGGGTCGCGAGCTCACAAAGCCCATTGATATGGCGGAATATTTTGACTGCCAGCTAAATATGGGCTACCGCGTTGACCCGAAACTGTCTCCAAAATATTTTATGAGCCTTAAAGGGCGGGAAACCGTTTCTTTCGGCGCTTACGTCGCCCGAAATTACGGCGAGGAAAACCTTGTGAATATTCTTCTCCACCCCGGTAAATCCCCGGAATACGTAGGCAAGACCTTTGACGAGGTGGAAGCCGAGTGGGACGAATATATAAAAAACGGCGTCGTCCTTTCGCCGTCGGCGGAGGAATGGGTCCAGAAAACCCTTGCGGAAAACGCCGGACAGAATTAAAAAATTTAATTCATTGAACATACAGGAGAAAATTTATGAACACTAAAGAAGTTTTGCGCGCGCTTTGCGCTGCGGACGGAAACTCCGGTGACGAGCGCCTTGCGGCGAACGTAGCTGTGGAGCTCCTTTCTGCCTACGGCGAAACGCGGCTCGACCGCCTCGGAAACGTCATCTGCACCGTCGCGCCGGAGAAAAACGGACGCCATGTGATGCTCGACGCACACATCGACCAAATCGCCCTTATCGTCACCGACATCGACTCCCGGGGCTTCCTCCGGGCGGCGCCCTGCGGCGGAATCGACCGGCGTAGCATCTGCGGAACGAGGGTCCGGGTCCTTGGAAAGGACGGGGAGTACCTCGGAATCGTCTGTTCCGTTCCGCCCCACCTTCAGGGCGACGGCGAACAGAAAAACCCCAAGCGTGAGGAAATTTTCGTCGACATCGGCTTTAACAAAGAGGAAGCCGAAAAGCGCGTCCGCCTCGGCGACCGGGTAATGCTCTGCGGCAAATGGAGCGACATCGGAGACGGCTACGTCACCTCCCCCGCCCTCGACGACCGGGCGGGCTGCGCGACGATTCTTGAAGCGCTGGAGCTTCTTAAAGGAAAGGAACTCCCCTGCGGACTTACGGCGGTTTTCTCAACGAGGGAGGAAACCGGCGGCGAGGGCGCGGCGGCGGCCGCTTTCGGCGTAGCGCCGACGGAAGCCCTCGAAATGGACGTCAGCTTCGGCAAGACCCCGGACGTGAACGAGGTCGAGGCGAAAGCTATGAAAAAGGGTCCTATGGTGGGCTTCGGTCCGAGCCTTGACCGAAAAATTTCCGAGCGGCTCGTTTCCCTTGCCCAAAAGCACGAAATTCCCTACCAGGTGGAAGTTATGGGCGGCTCCACAGGCACCAACGCCGACGATATTGCAAGGGCTGGCGCCGGTGTGCGCTGCGGAATGCTCTCAATTCCCCAGCAGTATATGCACACGGTTATTGAGAAAATCGCCGTTGAGGACGTTAAAAACGTCGGACGGCTCATCGCCGCCTACGTTACGGAAGGAGGGGACGCAGAATGAAAACCCTGCTTGAAAATATAGAAACCCTCTCGACCGCCCGGGGCACCTCCGGCGACGAGGGCGCCGTTCGGGAGCTCATTTACGGCGACGTCAGAAATTTCCCGGACTGCGAAATCAAAACGGACAACGCCGGGAACCTCATTGTCAAAAAGCTCGGCAAAAAAGAGCCGAAAAGCAAGCTTATGTTCTCCGCCCATATGGACGAAATCGGCTTTATAATCACGAATATTGACGAGGGCGGCTTTCTTCGCTTTGCCGCCGTCGGAAGTATCGACACCCGGGTTGCCATCGGAAAGCGCGTCCTCGTGGGCGATTCCGGAATTCCCGGTTTAATCGGCAGCAAAGCCATTCACCTTGTCGAAAAGGACGAGTTTGACAAGCTCGCCGACCTTGACGACCTCTATATCGACATCGGTGCGGACAGCAAGGCGGAGGCTGAAAAGCTCGTCCGCCTCGGGGACCGGGCGGTTTTCGACAGCGATTTTGCCGCCTTCGGCGACGGGCTTATCATGGGGCGCGCCCTTGACGACCGGGCGGGCTGCGCCCTTTTAATGGAGCTTCTCAAGGGTGAAGCCGAGTACGGCTTCACCGTCTGTTTCACCACCCGGGAAGAAATCGGCGGCAACGGCGCCTGCGCCGCCGCCTTCGGCGCCGACCCGGATATTGCGGTGGTTGTCGAAGCCACCACCGCCGGGGACGTCGCCAACGTCCCCGGGGACAAATTCGTCTGCGAACAGGGGCTCGGTCCCGTTGTCTCCTTTATGGATAAGGGAACGGTTTACGACATGGACCTTTACCGCAAAATCACCGACCTTGCGGCGGAGAAAAATATCCCTGTGCAGACGAAGCACGGCATCTGCGGCAGCAACGACGCCTCGGCCATTCACAAGACGAGGGCGGGAATCCGCCCGGCGGCGGTTTCGCTCCCGGCGCGGTACATTCACAGCCCCGCCGCCAGCGTAAGGCTCTCCGACCTTGAAAACACCCTTGCGCTCCTCAAAATCCTCTCCCGGGAGCTTTGCGAGCTATGATAAAACTTCTTGACGACCTTTGCCTTCTGGACGGGCTTTCGGAAGCGGAGCCCTATACCGCCTGCCTTTTTATGGCGGAGGGGGCGGCGCTCCTTCCGGAGCCGGATTTGATGGACATCTGGGTGGAGCTTGACGAAGGCGGAAAGCCCCTTTCTGCCGTAAAGGTGGATTCAAAGAGGATCACCCTTCTCTGCCCCGGGCTTCCGGGAATGGAGATGCTGTTTTTCATAACGAAGCTCGCCGAGAGCGGGATAAAGAGCATCGCCTGCGGCGAGGGAGCGCTCCCGGTGCTCAAAAGCCTTTTCCCCGGGCGGGCGGAGGAGCTTTCCTTGATGCGGTGCTCAAAACCCGCCGAAACCGAAGAACCCGGCTTCGAAATAAAGGTGAACGAAAATCTTGACGGCACTTTTGAGCTTCTCTGGAACGCCGGAGAGGAGGGCGAAGCCCCCTCCAGGGAACTTTGGATGCTCAAAATAAAGCGCGGCATTGCCAAAGGGCAGACTACGGTGCTCACGGTGGAGGTTGACGGCAAAGCCGTTTCCACCGCCACAATCCGTGGGCGGACAAAGTCCGCCGGGGCAATCTCCTCCGTTGCGACCCTTCCGGAATACCGCCGCCGGGGCTACGCCTCCGCCCTCACCGCCGCGTGCTCAAAAATACTCTTTGATGAGCACCGGGAAAGCCGGCTCGTTCCGGCAAACGAAAAAGTACAAAAACTCTATGAGCGGCTGGGCTTCGCCCAGACCGGCAAATGCTACATATTACATCTCGACGAAAAGGAAGAAACGAAATGAGCGAATTTTTCAAAATCGACAGCCGCCTTCTGGACCTTGCCGAAAAGGCGGAGGCGGACTGCGCCGCGCCTTTCGCAAGAATAAGCGAAATTGAAACCTATAACTCCGAAAAGGTGCTTCGCGCCTTCATTGACAACCGGGTCAGCGAGAGCCTCTTTTCCGGAAGCAGCGGCTACGGCTACGACGACCGGGGGCGCGAGATCCTCGACCAGGTCTGGAGCCAGGTTTTCGGCGCGGAGGACTCGATGGTGCGCCACAATTTTATGAGCGGAACCCACGCAATCTCCACCGTTCTTTTCGGAATCCTCCGCCCGGGGGACGTTATGGTCTCCCTCACCGGGACGCCCTATGATACCCTTCAGGGCGTAATTCACGGTCGCGGCGTCGGCTCCCTTGAGGAGTTCGGCGTCACCTATAAGGAGCTTCCCCTCCTTCCGGACGGAAGCGTTGACTACGACGAGATTCCCGCCGCCGTCAAGGGCGCAAAAATGGCGTATATCCAGCGTTCCCGGGGCTACTCCACCCGCCCGAGCCTTACCATTGAGGTCATCAAAAAGATTTTTTCAATCGTTCGTAAAGCGAACCCCGACGCCGTCTGTGTCACCGACAACTGCTACGGCGAGTTCGTTGACAAGCTCGAGCCCACCGAGGTCGGGGCAGACATAATCGTCGGCTCTCTCATCAAAAACCCCGGCGCGGGCATCGCCCACACCGGCGGCTACATCACCGGCAAGCACGAATTCGTCGAGCTTTGCGCCCACAGGCTCTCCGCTCCGGGCGTCGGGCGCGAGGTGGGCTGCACCCTTAACGAGCTTCGCCCGATGTATCAGGGACTTTTCTTCTCCCCCGGCGTCACCGCCTCCGCCGTTAAGACCGCCGTTTTCGCCAGCCGCCTTTTTGAGCTTTGCGGCTTTGAAACGAGCCCCCGCTATGACGAGCCCAGAACAGACATCATTGAAACCATCTCCCTCGGAAACCCCGAGGCGCTCTGTGCCTTCTGCCGTGGAATCCAAAGCGGCTCGCCCATCGACTCCTTCGTAACGCCGGAGCCCTGGGATATGCCCGGCTACGACAGCCAGGTCATTATGGCGGCGGGAGCCTTCAACCTCGGCGCTTCCGTCGAGCTTTCCGCCGACGCTCCCCTTCGGGAGCCCTACGCTGTCTGGATGCAGGGCGGGCTCACCTATCCCACCGCGAAGGCGGGCGTTCTTCTTGCCGCCCAGTCCATGCTGGATTCGGGAAAGCTCAGTCTTTGATTGACAAGAGGGTTTATTTATTGTAAAATAAGTTTTTGCGGGGCTTCCCCGCAAAATACGCGGGTATGGCGGAATTGGCAGACGCGCCAGACTTAGGATCTGGTGTCCCCGACGTGCAGGTTCAAGTCCTGTTACCCGCACCAAAAAAAGCGAGAAGTAAAGCCATTTTTTACTTCTCGCTTTTTCATTTGCGCTAGATTTGGTTTACCAGATTTTTTAGTAGATTTCGGGAGGCAAATCTGATGCGCAAAATAACATTAACAAGTAACTTCAGGCAAAACAGAACATCCTTTGAAGATGCCAAAACATCTTTTATCAAGTTCTGTAAATTAAAAAACTTAACCGAACGAACGATAGAGTTTTACGAAGAAGATTTAAGATATTTTTGTAAATACATAAGCATGTCCGTTTATTAAACGTGGATTTTCTTTTTTATTGCTAAAGATTTTCTTTGCACGCTCAAAAAAATTACTCATATTACATCTCACGCTCCGTTTATTTTGTGTGATAATAGAAATTATACTTTTAAATTTCTTTTGTTTTGTTTTCCAATTTACACATTTAATAATTTTCATCTTCACTATCAAAACCAAAATAACCGTCATTATTTTCGGAACAAAATCCGCTGATGTTTGTTCCCATTATAGAATCATATTTGTAAAGCTCCTCGGCGGCTTCCCAGGTATCAACTCTGCCGTCGCCATTTCTATCTGCTCTGTCGGAAAAGCCAAAAAACATAATTTCTTCCTTCGTTTCCTGCTGATTGAGCAGCTGATTTTCTAAATTTCTTTAAATATATTATATATTTTCTGAATTGAATATTCAATAAGTTAAACCGGGGTCGGTGTATTTTTGGCACCAGATAGCAGCGAGCACTGGTGCGTTTTAGGTACAATTGCCATATTACTAAATCCACCATAGATTTTATATTAAGATTCCTTTCATCTTCAAACACCACTACTCTATTCACCTTATCAATCCATCTGACCCTTCCTGTCATTGTTACATGCTTATCTGCGTAGGCGTAGGCGCTATGCTTCTTCCTTTTATTTTCGAAGGTGGAGATTTCCTGATTGGCCTTATCCTTATAGGGGTTGCATTTCTGGGTGCTTCAATTCTGAAAATCAAATAGTTACAAAAAAGCCCTGGCTTTGATTCAGCCAGGGCTTTAATTCTTTTTATTCATTTCACACTGCCGCATTCGCGTTTGCGGAAAAGTCAGCTTCAATTACATTGTTGGTTTCAGCGACTTCATTGTCTTCTTCTGGAATTCCAAACTTTTTAACATCAGGGTAAGTGTCAAGGAACCACTGTTTGATAACAGGATAACGTTTGAAGGTGGAGTGGCATTTGGAAATATCAATCATTTCGTCAAGAAGTGCAAGGTTTGCTTCTTTGTTTTCAGTGTCGTACTTATTGATATACTCTTTCATGTAATCGTAAGTAAGACCTCTGTAATGTTCCTGAGTAGCTTTCTTTTTTATAGTCTTGCGGGTTACGAGATAAGTGGGGTAATCTTTTCTGCACTGCTGGAGAAGGTTATATTCTTCAGATCCAACAAGGTCTGCTTTGCTTGCGAAAGTTCTGTCCATAACGATTTTTCTGTTTTCGTGGTCGAGTTTTATATAGTTTTTCATTTTAATATCCTCCTTTAATTTAATCAAGCGGCGATTTTGGTTTTGAGCATTTCTTTGAAATCTTTCGGTTTGTTGTATTCGGGGAACTGGAGAAGGAACCACTGCCCGATTTCAACGAAGGTTATACCGTTTTCAAGAACGTAGCCGTCATCTTTATTCTGGCTTACCATTTCGTTAAATGCAGCCATGATTTCTTTTTTCTCGTTATCGTGTTCGGAAATGTACTTGAACATGGTTTCAAGAGTTACCCCTTTGAGGCGGTTTGTCTGACCCTTTTTAGCTTTGAGAATATTTACTCTGAAAGTGGGGAAGGATTTGCGCGCATCGAGGAGCATTTCATATTCTTTGGATCCGTAGATGCCAGCCTTTTTTGCGAAGATAGAGGTCATTTCGATGGTGTTGTTTTTGTAGTTAAGAGTAAGAGCGGTGTTAGTCATGGTAGTTACTTCCTTTCAAGTTTAATTAATTATATTTTTGTTTTAAGGGACTTTGTTTTCCCTTTCTGTGCCCATATTATAGCATTCGGCTATGACTATAGGGTCGTTATAATAGTACTCTAAATTAAACTTGAAATTTAGGGAAAAGAACTTTTTAACATTCTGTTCTCTTACCGTATTTTTGACGAACGGGCAGCCTCTTCAAACGCATAGACAATCCTTAAAAAGTAGTTGGAAAGCAGTTAAGAAGCAGCTATATATTTATTAAAAAGCTGTTATAAACTTGATTTATTTTTCTGTTGGTGTTAATATTATTCCGATGCAATTAAAAGCATCATCTATAATATTAAGTACTAAAAATCTGGTTTACTAACCGTTAATAGCGAGATTTGACGGGGAATTGGCTTTCGAGTTGCGTCAGCAACTCAGACCGCAACTTAGGATCTGGTGTCCCCGACGTGCAGGTTCAAGTCCTGTTACCCGCACCAGTATTTAAGCCATTTTTTAAGCCTTGTGTCATAATTCGTGTCATAATTTTAAAAAGTGGTAATAAAAAAGAGCCGAAGAGGTTTTCCCTCTCCGGCTCTTTTTCTATCTAAAATTATTCTTTTTTGTCTCCGCCCAGCGCCTGTTTATGTATGACAAATTTCAGCTTGAATCGAGAAAACATTGTTTTTTTCTTCCCGTAATGTTATACTGAAAATAAATTGGCAAACAGGACCATTTTTCGCGAAAAATACAGCTTATGTATAGCTAACCACTAATTTGTAAATTTCGAGGTGCTATATATGAAAATAAGTTTCGACAAACAAAAAAGCGCGGAAACGATTTCCGGCATTGTGCAGGACACGGTGGACCTTGGTAAAAAGGCCGCAACAAGCGCAAAAAACAACGTTATTGCTATTGCGGAAAAGTCGAAAAGCGACAGCTATCTGCGCCGGCTTAAAAAATACAACCCGCTTTTCCCGGAACAATATAACAGCAAAGAATTCAATATTCCAAATATGATCGTGATTGTCGATGACGCCGAAAGGCGCGATGTCGACGTATGTGAGGGCGCAATCGGCTGGCTTGGAAAAGAAAATGGCGTAGAGGTTCTCTATCTTTATGACGAAGCCGTAAAGTTTAGCAAAATTCGGTTCGTTCCTTCCGCTACCTGTGATGCAATATATTACGTTGACAATTTTGACCGCAACTGTTTCATCAGAACCGACTGCATTTTCAGCAAAGCGCACGAAGAACGACTTGCTGAGCTGAAGTATATAGCGTATTGTCTGGGAGCGAAGCGCTGTTCAATAGAAATCAGCGAATCCAGCGCCGATACGCAGACTCAATCAAAAAAGTTCAATTTGAGCGAAAGTGTCAAGAAAATCAGCAGTACTGAAAAAGCTGATCAGAGCGTTTCAAGCAGTGGCATCAACAAATTAAGCGGTCATATCGAAACCGAGTTTCAAGGCAGCGATACGCCGAAAATCCCTGAACTCAAATGGTTTGCTCACGACGACAATATCAAAAGGCTCATCGAAATGCGCTGCAGCAAAGATAACTCCATCAAAACCGAAACTTTGGAGCTGTCCGGTTCCTCTTCCGCAACAATGTCTCAAAAAACAGCATACACCATTGACGGAGCCGTATGCAAAATGATGGGAGCAAAATTCAGCTCCTCGATGAACAGCCAGGCAGCTAAAGAGCACCACAGCAAATTACTTTTTTCCGTTGAGTTTTGATACCAAACATTAAAAGAACGCCGCAATATGGCGCCCTTTTTATCTAAAAACCCATTAAAATTTTTCCATTAGCTCTTGCCTATTTTTGAGGAACAATTATAATTATATTTGAAAAAATATTGCTTCATTACCCTCAAAAGGAGAAAATATATGATTGATTTCAATAAAAAGAAAGGCTTCATCTGCGATATGGACGGCGTGGTTTACCACGGCAACAGGATTCTTCCCGGCGTTGCGGAGTTCATTGACTGGCTTCAGCGGGAGAACAAAAGGTTCCTTTTCCTCACCAACAACAGTTGCTACACACCGAAGGAGCTCAAGCAAAAGCTCGCCCGGATGGGGCTCGATATATCCGAGGAGCATTTTTACACCAGCGCCCTTGCAACGGCGGCGTTCCTTAAGGAGCAGTCCCCGGGCTGTTCCGTTTACGCCATCGGCGACGCGGGGCTTCTCAACGCCCTTTACGACGCGGGAATCACCATGAACGACGTGAACCCGGACTACGTCGTCGTCGGCGAAGGCAAGACCTATTCCTTTGACACCCTTACGAAAGCCATAAATCTCGTCCGGGGCGGAGCGAAGCTCGTCGGAACGAACTCCGACGTTTCCGGTCCCATCGAGGACGGAATAGCGCCCGCCTGCGGCGCGCTGGTGGCGCCCATCGAAATGGCAACGGGAAAACGGGCGTATTTCTGCGGAAAGCCCAACCCTTTGATGATGCGGACGGGGCTTCGGCTTCTCCATTGCCACTCGGGCGAAGCGGTGATGGTGGGCGACCGAATGGACACGGACGTAATCTCCGGGCTCGAGAGCGGAATGTCCACCGTTCTGGTCCTTTCCGGCGTTTCCTCCGAGGAGACGCTCAAAACCTACGGCTACCGCCCCTCCGCCGTTTTAAACGGCGTCGGCGACATCGTGAAGGAAGCGGAAAAATAAAACCCATAAAGCGCCGCAGCGCGGCGCTTTTTTTGTTTCTCTTTCCCTATTTTCACTCTTTCTACGCATAAAGCCTTGACGGAAACAAATTAAAGGAATAATATTGAAATATATAAGAAAATTTTTGGAAGTGATTTTAATGCGAACCTGTCCCGAGTGCGGCGCCCAGTTTGAGGACGGAAAGAGCTTTTGCCCCGGCTGCGGAAAATATCTTCCTCTCTCGGCGGCGAGCGTCCCGGAAAAAAGCGCCCCCGCGGTTTCCGGGGACCCGGTTGCAAGGCTTCTTAATATAGACGTTCCCAACCTTACGGAAAACACCCCTGACTTTGGGAAAGAAGCTTTTGCGAAGATTTTTAAAGAAAGCCTTGCCGAGAGTGCGCCCGAAAGGGTCGCCCCCGCTCCGGAAAAACCCGAAGGCAACCCGCCGAAGCGCGAAGTGAGCTGGGAGACGTCGTATAAGGAAACCCACGAGGAGGAGCTTGAGAATCTTGACAACTTCGGAAAGCCTTCCTCCGCGCCGGAGAAAGCCGAACAAAAAAGCCCCGAGCCCGTTGACCTTTCAAGCATAGTCAAAGCCGAGGCGGCGGTCATTGAAAAGAACGAGGTTCCCTCCGTCGGGAGCTTCGTTTTAACGGTATTTCTCCTCTCAATTCCTGCGGTAGGGCTTATATATCTTCTTGCCCTCGCCATCGGAAAGACGAAATATCCCGCCAAGGCAAACCTTGCGAGGGGAATACTTCTTTTCGGGCTCATCGTTTGTTTCGTGCTCTCCGTTTTGTTCCTTGCGGCGGTGTTCGGCTTCGGTTTTGACCCCGCTCCCTATGCGGACGCCTTTTGGGAAGCGGTGCTCGCCGTGGGCGAAATTTTTTCGACAAAATTCTAAAAAAATTATTGCAATCCGAAAAACAATGTGCTAAAATCGAGAGCGATAAAATGATCTTTAAAGACGGTACAGAGAGACCGGCAAGATCGAAAAATCCCGATTTCCGGAATAACTGGAATTTTTCTGTGGTCTTGCCGAAAGGCAGGACCATTTTTTGTTGCAAAAACACGGAAAGGCGGTTTTCGTTTTGGAATTTAAAGCCGATATTATGGATTCCGAGGCGCTCAAGCGCTGCTTGATCCGAATGTCCCACCAGATCCTTGAGCACAACGGCGGAACCGAGGGGCTCTGCCTCGTCGGGATAAAGACCCGGGGCGTTCCCCTTGCGGAGATGCTGAGGGACAATATCCTGAGCATCGAGGGCAAGGAGGTCCCCGTCGGGACCCTTGACATAACGCTCCACCGGGACGACCTTTCGGAGATGGAAAGCGTTCCCGACGTGAGCGATTCCGACATTCCTTTCGACGTCACCGGAAAGACGATAGTCCTCGTTGACGACGTCATTTACACCGGAAGGACCGCAAGGGCCGCCATCGACTGCCTTCTCAAAAAGGGGCGTCCCGCCTATATCCAGCTTGCGGCGGTTATCGACCGGGGGCACCGGGAGCTTCCCATCCGCCCGGACTTCGTCGGAAAAAACATTCCCACTTCGCGCGAAGAGCTTATCTCCGTCCGCGTCCAGAGTCTGGACGGCGAGACGGGAGTAAAGCTTTTTAAGAAATAAGTTTTTCAGGAGGAACAAAAATGAAACTCATCTACAACGTAGAGGACAAGCCGAAGTTCAGCCAGGTCATTGTTTTTGCGCTTCAGCAGCTCCTCGCAATCATCACCGCAACCATCGTCGTACCGATTCTTGTAAACGCCTACGGCGCGGTCAACCTTGAGATGGACCCCGCAGCGGCACTTTTCGGCGCCGGCGTCGGAACCCTCGTTTACGTTCTTTTCACCAAGGGCAAGAGCCCCGTTTTCCTCGGAAGCTCCTTCGCATTCCTCTCTTCCATGTACTCCGCCACGGTTTTCGGCTATTTCGGAATAATCTTCGGCGCTATCTTCGCCGGCCTTGTTTACGTGGCTATCGCTCTCGTGGTTAAAGCTGTGGGCTCCGGCTGGCTCAACAAGCTTATGCCCACCGTCGTCGTCGGTCCCACCGTTGCACTTATCGGACTTTCCCTTTCCGCCAACGCCGTAGCCGACCTCACCAAGGCTTCCGCCACCGGCGAACCCTACAGCCTTGTGGCCATCCTTTGCGGTCTTGTCACCTTCTTCGTAACCATCTGGGTTTCCGCCAAGTGCAAAGGCTTCGCGAAGCTCATTCCTTTCATCATCGGTATCCTCTCCGGCTACGCCTTTGCCTCCGTGCTCACCTTCATCGGAAACTCCGCAGGCATCGACTATCTCAAAATCGTCGATTACGGCGCCCTTGTCAACAACTTCGCTCCCCTCACCTTCGAGAGCTTCTTCAGCTTCCCGAAATTCGCCTTCGTTGAAGCCTTTAAAGAGATTCAGAACGGCGGTCTCACTATGAAGCTCGCCGACTTTGGCACCCTTATGCTCCTCTATATGCCCGTGGCGTTCGTTGTTTTCGCCGAGCACGTAGCCGACCATAAGAACATCTCCTCCATCATTGAGCGCGACCTCCTTGCCGACCCCGGTCTTGACAAAACCCTCCTCGGCGACGGCGTAGGCTCCATCGCCGGCGCGTTCTTCGGCTGCTGCCCCAACACCACCTACGGTGAGTCCGTCGGCTGCGTAGCCATCACCAGAAACGCCTCCGTCATCACCATTAAAACCACCGCAGTGCTCGCGATGCTCCTCTCCCTCTTCAGCCCCTTCGTCGCTTTCGTAAACACCATTCCGAGCTGCCTTCTCGGCGGTATCTGCGTAGCGCTTTACGGCTTCATCGCGGTCTCCGGTCTTAAAATGCTCCAGCAGGTTGACCTCAACAGGGACGGCAACCTCTTTACCGTAAGCTCCATTCTCGTTCTCGGTATCGGCGGACTTGCCCTTGACTTCGGCGCGGTACAGGTCACCAACATCGCCACCGCCCTTATCGTCGGCATCATCGTAAACCAGCTCCTCAACAGAGAGAAAAAAGCCGAATAAGCTTAACAAATTCAGAAGGGCTTCCCGAAAGGGAAGCCCTTTTTTGTTCTCCCGGAAAGCCCGTTCACAAAAATTTTACAGGAAATATTCCCAATAAGCCATTTTCTTATCCATTTATTATTGAAAATACCTTGAAGTATTTGGTGATTTGTCGTAAAATACAAGAGTATAATACTGCCCTTTAAATTCAAGGAGGATAAAAAATGAAAAAACGTTTATTCTGCGCGGTACTCGCCGCAATGATGATCATTCTTATGCTTCCCATCGAGGCGCTTGCCGTCGAGACCATTAAGGAAGTTTACGTCGGACGCGAGTTCGACAGCGTTATCGGCACCGCCGTCAACGCCACCAGCTTCAGCTACAGCGGAAAAGTTCCGGACGGACTTACGCTCAGCGGCTCTTACCACAGAAGCAACAAGTACAACGCCGAAATCCTTTCCGTAAAGCTTTCCGGCACCCCCACCGTCGCCGGCACCTTCAATTTTGAAGTAAAATGCAAAAGCAAAGACGGAAACGTCACCACTACCCTTTCCTACTCCATCACCGTCGGCGCCGAAGCTCCCTTTGACCGCTTCGACCCCAACAGCTTTTCCATCGACGCCTGGCCCACAAAGACCACTTACTACCTCGGCGACACCCTTGACACCAAAGGTCTTAAAGTAACCGCCACCGTTTACAAATGGACCGGAAGCGGCGACAAGTACAAGGAGTACACCAACTACGACATCACCGACCTTTGCTGGTGCGACCCCACCGTTTTCACCTTTGACGAGGCGCAGAACGTAAAGGTTTCCTGCACCCTTCCCAACAAGAACGGCGAGCTTGAAACCGTAAGCGATACCTTCCGCGTTGACTTCAAATACGCCGACGCCAACACCGTAACCAGCATCGCTGTTCTCGCGAAACCCACAAAGCTTACATACACCGTCGGTGACACCCTTGATACCGAGGGTCTCACCCTCCGTCTCACCAAGGGCAGCGGCGCCACCGAGGACGTCACCGAGGGCTTCACCTGCGACGTAACGAAGCTCGACACCGTCGGAACCCAGACCGTCACCGTCACCTACGGCGAAAAGACCGCCACCTTTGACGTAACCGTCACCGAGGCTGTCTCCTCCGTTCCGAGCAGCTCCTCCAGCAGCGCTCCCGTTTCCTCTTCTCAGCCGGAGTCCTCCGCACCCTCTTCCGAGTCCTCCTCGGAGCCCGTTTCCGAGCCGGAGTACTCCGAGCCCGAATCTTCCGAACCGGAATCCTCCGTACCGGAGCCTTCCTCCGAGCCGGAACCCTCTTCCGAGTCCGAGCCCGTTATTGATGCTGACGTCGAGCCCGAACCCGAACAGACCAAGGGCGGAATCCCCTTCTGGGTCTGGATTATCATCGGACTTCTCGTTGTTGCCGTCGGCGCTGCGGTCGGTCTTTTCCTTATCGGAAAAAAGAATATTGACGAATAACCGGCTTTAAAAATTTATGGCGGTCCCGCAAAGCGGGACCGCCTTTTTCTTTTCTGTGAAATATTCTTTATTGGACTATAACTATAGTCTTGACAAGACTATAGTTATAGTCTATAATGCAGACAGAGAGACTAAAGTTATAGTCCGAAAAAGGAGTGACCCCGTTATGAAAGAAAAACTCAACAACTCACAGATAAAGGTGATGCAGCTTCTTTGGGAAGGCGGCGCCGCCACCGCCAAGGAGCTTTCGCTCAAGGCGGCGGAGAGCTACGGCTGGAACAAGAACACCACCTATACGATAATAAAATCCCTCGTTGAGGCGGGCGCCGTCGAGCGCAGCGAGCCGGACTTTCTCTGTACTCCTCTCGTTTCCCTTGACGAAGTTGGAAGAAGCGAAACGAGGGGGCTCGTTGAAAGGCTCTATAAGGGCTCAGCAAGCGCATTTTTCTCCGCATTTTTAGAGGACGAAAGCCTAGACTCAAAGGAGCTCGAGGAGCTCAAAAAGCTCATTAACGAGAAAAAATGAGCTTTATCTCATTTTGACAGAAACGAGGTGACGCCGTGCTCGTCGAAATTTTTCTTAAAATACTGAACCTTTCCCTTGGGGCAATTCCGCTGATGCTGGTGTTGCTGCTCCTTCGGGCGGCGCTTAAAAAGCGCCTTCCGAGGAAGGTTTTCTATATCGCCTGGGCGCTCGTTTTTATCCGGCTTGTCATTCCCTTTTCCCCCGCGAGCGAAGCGAGCATATTTAACTTTCTTCCCCACGGCTCGGTGATTGAGCGCGAAGCCGGAACCGCCGTTGTTTTCGTCGAAAACAACGGCGAAACGGTTAATTTTCCGGTCCTTGCCAGGGAGGATGAAAACCCTTTGGTGGACCTTCCGTCCGAATCCTCTTCCGAGGGCGAAAGCCCTCGCCCTGCGGTAGTAAAAAGCCCCGTTGACCGGAACCTAATTTTCGGCGCAGTCTGGGGCTTCGGCGCCGTGGCGTTGCTTCTCTTCGGAGTCGGCGGCTATTTCGCGGTGCTCAGCAAATTAAAGTTTGAGAGCGTCCCCTACGTCAAAAACGTCCTGCTCTCGGAAATGTTCAAAACGCCCGTGGTCTGCGGACTTATCAAGCCGAAAATTGTCCTCCCCCTCACCCTTGATACGGAGGACGAAGCGAAGCTCGCCTCCGTCCTCTCCCACGAATGCACCCACATTCGCCGGGGCGACAATTTCTGGCGGCTTCTGGCGGCGTTTACGCTCTATATTCACTGGTTTAACCCCCTTGTCTGGGTCTGTTACTGCGCTTTCATCAGGGATATGGAGGTCTCCTGCGACGAGGCGGTGCTCGCCGCGGCGAAATCCGATATACGCTCTGAATATGCCGAAAGCCTTATCTCCCTTGCGGACGGCGGAACGAGCCCCCTTTACGGCGGAGCCCTCGCCTTCGGCGAAAGCGGAATTAAAGAAAGGGTGGAAAGAATTATGAATTTTAAAAAGGCGAAGCTTTTGATAGTTATAATCTGCTTCGCGGCGATAGCCGCCCTTGCTGCGGTTTTCCTAACTAACCCGGCAATCCCTCCGGAGGAACCCAAGGAGGGACTTTACAGAGTTGTTACCGTAAATGCTCAAAGGGTGGATTACAGCGAGGAATTTGGTCTTGACATCAATGCCACTTTTATAAACGACGGGGAAAACACCCTTTGGATAGCTCCCGACACCTCTTTTTGGTACTTCGACGAGTTCGGTACCAAGGAATGGGTGGAGCTGGACGCTCGCTTCCAAAACAGCGGCACTGTGATGGTGGGTCCCGGGGAGGAAGTGGTCTTTTGCGACGGAATATCCCCCGGCAGTTTTAAATCGGAACCGCCTACCGCCACCTGCCGCATCAGGAAAGAGGTCTTTTTTGACCAGGAGCTTCGCGAAAGCGCGGGCTATGCGGACTGTGTGTTTGATTTAGTTGTTATTGAAATCGCCGTCGGCGCGGAGGAAACCAATCCCCAGCCGGGAAGCGACGAGCCACCCGCTTCCGAAAACACTCAAAGCAGCGAAAGCCAAAGCTTGCCCGCCGAGACAGCCGAAAAATATCTTATTCCGTCAAACGCGAGCGTAACCGCAAATCTTTTCTGCAACAACGACAAAACCTACGTTCCGTCTAAAAACCAGTCCGAGCTTCGGGAGATACTGAAATACGAAAACTTTATTGACTTTGGTTTTGACGGCGCTGTGGCTGACGACCTGGGCGAGCGCTTTGACGAGGTTGACACCGTCGAATTCGCAAGGCTTGACGACGGCAAAAAATACACCCTCCGCATCTACGAAAATGGCTTCGTTCTGGAGGGCAGCGCCGTTGACGAAAAGGACAAGGGCAAGGCTTTTGTGGTGGACGACGCCCATTGGAACAATTTCCGCAAAACAATTTTGGCGGAGTACGTCAACGCGGAGAATTACGCTCCCTACTGGCTGGGGCTTATAAACGAGAAGAACGTAAATGCTATATCCGTTGGTCGCATAATCTCTCAGCAAAAGTATTCCCCCGAGGACGATTGCTTCAGCCAGCTTGTCTCCCAGCTTAGAAAAATAGCCGTTTTTGCTCCCCCGGAGCGTTTCGACGGAAACGAGCTTGCCTTTCCCTCCGCTTCGGAGGAATATGTGCATTTTTCCATTTCCTTCAACACCGGAACTCTTTACTCCGTCATTATAGCGGGCGACAAAATCAGTATGGTCTCCAGCGATATGTCCTATGGGCTCACTTACACTCTAATCGACCCTTCGGGTTCCTATGATGAGTTCAGAGATTACCTTGATGAGGGCGGTCCCGACAACCCGCTTACCGGAAAGCCCGTCATCTACCTCTACCCGGAAAAGACCACCGACGTTTCCGTAAAGCTCGACTTTGACGGAAAGCTGACCTACACCTACCCCGCCTACGGCGGCGGCTGGAACGTCACCGCCGAACCCGACGGCACCCTTATAAATAAGGCCGACGGCTCCACCCACTACTACCTTTTCTGGGAGGGCGTGGCGAATTTCGACTGGTCCCACGAGAGCGGCTTCGTCGTCAAGGGTAGTAAAACGGAGGCGTTTCTTCGCAAGACCCTTGCCGAAATGGGGCTAACGCCCCGGGAATACAACGATTTTATCACCTACTGGGTCCCGAAGATGCAGGATAACAAATATAACCTCATCTCCTTCTCCGGCGAGGAGTACGCCGAAGGGGCGAAGCTGACCGTTTCGCCAGCGCCCGAAAGCGTGCTTCGGGTCCATATGGTCTGGATGGCTCTCGACGAGCCCATCGAAATTCCTGCCCAGAGCTTCGAGCCCTTTGAGCGAAAGGGCTTCACCCTCGTTGAATGGGGCGGAACGGAAGTATTTAAATAAAAAAAGCGGCGGGGTTTCCCCGCCGCAAAAAAGCGCGCCGAACTTCGGCGCGCTTTCTTTTTTTATCATTCTTTCATCGCCGTAACGATTCTGTCGAGCCCCGCGTAATCGGTCCAGACGGAAACGGCGAAATAGCCGTTTTCCTTTAATATCCCCTCGACGGCGGCGCCCTGGGTCTCGCCTATCTCGAAGGCGATGAGTCCTCCGGAAACTATATGCGGTGCCCAGTTTTTCGCTATTGCCCGGTAGAAATCGAGCCCGTCCTCGCCGCCGAGAAGGGCGGTTTCCGGCTCAAAGGTGACCTCTTTTTGAAGCGAAGCCATTTCCTCTTTTGAAATATAGGGCGGATTTGAAACGACGCAGTCAAACTCGCCGAAGGGCTCGAGAGCGTCTCTTTGGAGCGTTTTTACGCCGGAGCCGTGATATTTGGCGTTCCGTTCAAGGAAGGCGTAGGCGCCGTCATAGAGCTCCACGGCGGTGACGTCCGCGCCGTTTATCTCTTTTTCGAGGGTCACGGCGACGCAGCCGCTTCCGGAGCAGAGGTCAACGATTTTCGGCGGTTTCCTCCGGGAGAAAAACTTCATTACGCATTCGCAGAGAAGCTCCGTTTCGGGTCTTGGAATTAAAACCCCGTCGCCGACGAAAAACTTCCTTCCGAAAAACTCCCAGCTTCCGATGATGTACTGGAGCGGATAGCCCCCGGCGCGCTTCTCGGCTGCCGATTTGAGCACCGAGAGCTGCTCGTCCGTGAGCACCGCGTCGGGCGTGAGCATCTCCGCCCCTTTTGGAAGGCTCAAAAGGTCCTCAAGCATTATTGAAACTTCAAAGGCGGGGTCCTCGACACCCGCCCTTTCAAGAATTTTCACGCTTTCGCCGAAAGCTTCTTTTACGGTTACCATGCGCCGTCCTCGCGGTTTTCGGGAAGCACCGGGGTCACGGCGGCTATCGCCACTTCTATCATGCTGTCGTCCGGCTCCTGGGTGGTAAAGCGCTGGAGCCAAAGACCCGGAGCGGAAATTATCCTTGTGAGGAGGTTGTCGTGGCGCCCGGCGAACTTAATCAGCTCATAGGCGATTCCGACGATTACCGGCACGGAAATAACTTTGAGCATCACTCTGAGCACGAGGTTTTCCCAGGTCATAAGGGAGGAAACGAGAATACTTATTATGAGCACGATGAGAAGAAAGCTCGTTCCGCAGCGGGGGTGGAACCGAATCTGTTCCCTGATGTTCTCAACGGTGAGGTCGAGACCCTTTTCGTAGCAGAAAATGGTCTTGTGCTCCGCGCCGTGGTACATAAAGGTGCGGCGGATGTCCTCCATCTTTGAAACGCCGATTATGTAGGCAAGGAAAACCGCCATTTTCACAACGCCCTCTATCGCCGAAAGGGCAAGCTTGCTGTCGGTGAATTTTCCGAAAAAGCTCGCGACGGCGGAGGGGATAACGATGAACAGCCCAAGGCAGAGCACCACCGCAAGTACGGTGACGATTGCGTTAAAAACGCCGCCGGCGGCCTTGCCGAAGGTCTTGTTGAGCCAAAGCTCGAACTTGTCCGGTTCCTCCTCCTGTCCCGCCGCTTCGGCGGATTTCATAAGGCATTTATAGCCCTTGATAAGGGTGTCGATGAGGTTGAAAATCCCCCTGATGAACGGAACTTTTTTGATGCCCGTCATTTTTTCGGTTTCCCATTCCTCCACCTCGATGGTGCCGTCGGGCTTTCTCACCGCCATTGCGGACTTATAGGGACCCTTCATCATTATTCCTTCGATAAGCGCCTGACCTCCGACGGAGGTCTTGATGGCGCAAACTTGTTTTTCGCTGTTTTCCATGTTATCTCCTTTTTATTTGTGAATGGGAAGGCGGATTGTGACCGTCGTTCCCTCTCCTTCTACGCTGTCGAGAAGTATCTCGCCGCCGTGCATTCTTATTATCTCGTCGGCGACGGCGAGCCCGATTCCGGAACCCCGGCGGGTGGCGTTGCCTTTAAAGAATTTCGTTTTTACCTTGTCAAGCTGGTCCGCCGGGATACCGATTCCGGTGTCCTTTATGGCGATGTCAACGAAGCCGTCGCCGGTGCGGCGGGTCGTTACGGTGACGCTTCCGCCGCCGTCGCTGTACTTGAGGGCATTATCTATAATGTTGACAAAAACCTGGCGGAGCCGGTTTTTGTCGCCCATTACTGGAATTATATCGTCGCTTTCCTCGAAAATGAGCTCCTTGTTTTCGCGGATTGCCCGCTGCTCAAAGGTGAGCACCGCTTCGGAAAGCTCCGCGATTATATCGAGCATCATTGGCTGGAGCACCATTCGCCCGCTCTGGAGCCTTGAGAAGTCCAAAAGCTCCTCCACCATTACGGAAAGGCGGTCCGTCTCGCCGATTATTACGCCCATTCCTCTTTTCATCGTCTCGATATCGACGTTTCCTTCCCGGGAGGAATCCTCCAGCATCTCCGCCCAGCCTTTTATGGCGGTGAGAGGCGTGCGAAGCTCGTGGGAGACGGAGGAAATGAAGTCGTTCTTCATCCTCTCCGTGGCGCCGAGCTCGTCCGCCATCTCGTTTATGGTCTTGCAAAGCTCCCCGATTTCGTCGTCGGTTTTCGGCTCAAGGCGCTCGTTAAAATCTCCTGCGGAGATTTTCTTCGCAACCTCTCCGATTTGCCCGACGGGGGTGACTATGGAATTTATGAAATATGAGCCGGAAACGCCCACGAAGAAAACGATAGCAACGCAGATGAGCCCCGTTAGGATTATCACCACGGTTATCTGGGTATCGACCCTCGTCAGAGAGGTCACAAGGCGGAAGGAATGGAAATCCTCGGTGCTCCCGCTGGGAACGGTCGTCACCGAAAGGAGCTTTTCACCGTTCATTTCGCCGGTGTATTCGGAGATTCCCTCCGGGGACGCGAGGGCGTCGGCGCAGTCGGGCGTCAGCGTCCCGGATTCCGGGATAAAGCCGCTTGAGGTAATGGTGACTTCGCCGTTTGCGTCGAGCACCATCAGCTCCATTATATTTTTCTTGTCGAAGCCCGCGACTATGCTCCGGAAATAGGTGTCGTAGTCCCCTGCTCCCTCGGCGGAATATTTCGAGAGAAGCCCGGAAATGGTCTCCGCCTGGGAAAGGACGACCCGCTCAACGCTTCCGTAGTAGTAGTTTTTGACCGAGACGGCGATAGCCGCCTCCAGCGCGATGAGAATTACGAGAATGACGCCGAGACTGTTCGATATCCAGCGTCTTGTTATTTTCTTTACCGCCAAGGTCCCGGTCCCCCTTTCTCAAAGCCCGATATTTTTAAAAACCCTTACGGCATCCACTTATAGCCGTAGCCCCAAACAGTCTGAAGATGCTCGGGGCTCGAGGGTTCGTCCTCTATCTTCATTCTCAGGCGGCGGATATTTACGTCAACGAGCTTATCGTCGCCGTTATAGTTTTCGCCCCAGATTCTGACGATGATATATTTGCGCTCGAGCGCCGTTCCCTCGTTGCTGAGAAAAAGCTCCATAAGCTGGAACTCAACCTGCGTAAGGTCGATGACCGCGCCGTTTTTGGTAAGGGTGCGGCTGAGAAGGTTGAGGGTAAAAGGTCCCGAAGTGAGCACGTCGTTATGGGCGCTCTCGCTGTTTATGGCGACCCTTCGGCAGATTGCGTCCACCCTTGCGGTGAGCTCGCTGGGCGAAAAGGGTTTCGTAACGTAATCGTCCGCACCGAGCATCAGCCCGCTCACCTTATCCATCTCCTGGGTTTTTGCGGAGAGCATTATTATTCCGACCCGGCTGTTCTGTTCCCGGATTTTTTTGCAAACGGTAAGCCCGTCGATTCCGGGCATCATAATATCGAGAAGCACCACGCTGAAATCGTTCGGCGCAGACTCAAAATATTTGAGCGCTTCCTCGCCGCAGGCGGCGCCCACCACTTCGTAACCGGAGCGGCGAAGAGTTATAGTCTCAAACTCGCGGATGGCGTCCTCGTCCTCACAGACCAGTATTTTTTTCATATTCTGTTCCTCCCGTCTCAGCTTTTAGTTGCGGAAAACCTTTCGACAAGGCTTTCCGGCTCAAGATAGTAACTATCGCCCTTTTGGGCGGAGACCCGGGCGTAAAACGTCTTGGTTCCGCTCTGACCGATGAGCACGTAATTTTCCTCGTATCTGTCCTGATACTCCCCGGCGGGGGCGGCTCGCAGTCGGAGCACCTCCGCGCCGTTGGCGTCGTTTATGAAGCAATATTCACCGGATGAGAAGTTATAGACTATCGAAACCTCCTCGCTCCAGCTCTTCGGAAGCTCGAAGCGGTAGCCGTTTTCCGGGTCAACGAAGCCGAACCAAACGGCTCTCGAATCCTCCGCCTCCGGGTCATATTTCATATATTCGATGTAGTAGAGCTTTTCGTTGTCCTGGGAAGCCACGTCCTCGCGAAATTCCACGGGCATTTCGACAATGCCGTCCCCGTCCACGTCCTCGCAGTAGGCGGCGGTGTTCCGAAGGTAGTTGCCCCGGGGTCCGAGCTTTGAAACGAGGGTGACCATGCTCTCTTCCTCTTCTTCGGGCTCATAGGCGATATAGTTCGCTATTGTCGAACGGGCGGCTGTGTCGCCGTTAAGGGTGATTATCTCCGTAAGGTATATATTGTTGCTTCCGTAAACCCGGGAATCTATAAAGAATCCGATTTTCCCTTCGTAAATTTCACCCACAGTCGTCGAGACGATTTCGCCGTACTCTGCGGTAATGCCGACGTTTTCGGTAATGGTGAGGCCGTTTTCGCCGTAATAGAGTATTTTCGCGAAGGGGCGCTCGCTGTAGGAGCTGTTGATGAGGATTATATCGTTATAGCCGTCGCCGTTTAGGTCCGCCATCTCGATTCCGTCGCAGAAGGAGGAATAGACCGTTTCAAGGCGGGAATCCGCGAAGCGGTAAACGCTCACTTCCTGCTCCCACTGGACTATGAGGGTGCGCTCATCGGGTCCCGTTTCCGAAAAACGGACGGATTTCGCGTCGCCGTAGGCGCCCGCCGCCTCATAGACCGAAACCCATTTTTCCCCGTAGCGCTTTAGGATATTTATTCTCGTGCTCTCGTCCTCGATGGAGTAGAAAGCAAGAGCCTCGTCCGTCTCGTCTCCGTCAAGGTCGTAGAACATAAAAGCGGAGTTGGAGGTTCCGTCCGACGGGTAGCGAAGGCGGTAGTTTTCGCCGATTACCTCCGTAAGGGCGGCGTTGAGCTCCGCCTGTTCGGCGGTAAGGCTCGGGGGCTGCATCAGCGCCTCGGTATCCGTTTCAAAGGCGGTACAGCCGGAAAAAGCCAAAGAGACCGCCCCGGCGGCAAGCAAAAGCAGCAGCCTTTCAAGTTTTTTCAAAACGGAACACCTCCCTTCGGCGTCTTGCGCCTATAATTATCTATTAAATAATATAATACAATTTTACCGCTATTGTCAATCAATAAGGTATGAATAATGTGTAAAAACAAAAAAGCACCGCTCTGCGGTGCTTTTTTCGTTTCTTGCTTAAATTTTTACAATATTCGGTTTAATTCACGCCGAAAGCGTGGTAAAATAAAGAAAAGCAAATTATTTCTCCATTCCGTCCTCGCAGTTTTTGATAAGGCTGAAAAGGCTCGAGGCGAAAAGCGGGTAGCTCCGCGAAAGCCCTTCGGTGGAGAGGGTGAGCTCCTCGGTCTTGACGGACTGGTCTTTGGCAAGGCGCCTTGCCCTGAACTCGTTTTGCTTCATAAAGGCGTCGGCGCTTTCGAGGGCGCCCGGTTCCTTTACGCTGAAAGCATTCATATTGTTTTTCGGCGAAAAACCGTATATAATTCTTAACATACGGTAAACCGCGCCCATAAGGTAGTTTGAAACGTATTTCGTAAGGTCGCGGCTCCCGCTCTTTGCCAGAAGGTCAAAGAGGATATTGAGGGAATTTGCAATGAGCTTTTTGTTGAGCACCGGGAGAACCCCCGCCGAGGACATACCGTTCTCCTTGCCTGCGGAATCCGGCTCGGGAATATCCTCCGCCGCTATTGTCAGCCCCTCCGGGTCGGCGCTTCGCCCAAGGAGATAATCCGTCGAGACGTTATAGAAATCCGCCGCCCTGATAAGGAAGTCGAGCCCGCACTCGCGAATTCCCTTTTCGTAGTGGGAGAGCAGCGCCTGGGACACGCCGAGCTTTTCGGCGGCCTCTTTCTGGCTGATTCCTTTTTCTTTTCTCAAAAGCGACAATACCCTCGGGAAATCCGACTTCATAGCTTAAAATCCACCTTTTTTCGATTACTGTTTGTATATTATATATTTTTTCATACCATTTGTAAAGTGTTTTAAGGAGGAAATATGAAAACTTTCAGAATACATTTTATACGCCACGGTCTTGCGGAGGACCCGGACAAGGTCCTCTGTCTCGGCGGCGGAAGCGACCCCGCCTTGACGCCCGAGGGCGTCCGGGAGCTTCGGGACCTTATGGATACCTACCAGTACCCCTTTGCCCAGAAAGTCTATTCCAGCCCCCTTCTCCGCTGCACCCAGACGGCGGATGTCCTCTTCCCGGACACGCCGGTTGAAACAATGGACGAGCTTCGGGACTGCGACCTCGGCGAGTTCGAGGGAAAGCCCTTTTCCGAGGTAAAAAACGACGAGAAATTCATCGGCTGGATTGAGGGCAAAAACCCGCCCCCCGGCGGCGAAACCTCCGAGGATTTCGGAAACCGCATCTCCTGCGCCTTTGACGATATTCTCCACGATATGTCTAAAAACCAGCTCACGGACGTTGCCGTCGTGACCCACGGCACCGTGATAATGGGGCTTTTCGCCATGTGCGGCTACCCGAGGCAGGAGATGTCCGCCTGGGCGACGGACCGGGGGCGGGGCTACACCGTCCGCACCTCCGTCCAGATGTGGATGCACGACGGCTGTTTCGAGATAATCGGGCGCCAGCCCTTTGACGAAGAAAAATATCCCGAGGAGGAGCTCAGCGAGGAGGACCGGGAATGGAACTTCATAGAATAATTAAAAGCGACGCCCGCCGCGCCCTGCGCGGCTGCTGGGGAAAATCCGTCGCGGCGGCGATGATTATTTTCGGCGCCTATCTTTCGGTCGCCCTTGCGGAATCGGTCTTTCTTTTCGTCTTTTCCGAGGACGCCGTGGCTTTCGATTTCCTCGCCCTTTCCAACGCGAGTCTTACGGCGATTATAATAACCGGCGGCGCCGCCCTCACGTATTTTCTCTTGATGCCGGCGCTTGCCCTCGGCTTCGCAAAGCTCCACTTTGCCTTCGCCGAAGGGCGGGAGGAAAGCGTTTCGGCGGTTTTCGATATGTTTTCCTCCTTTAAATCCTTTGTAAAGTCTATTGTCTTTACAGTTGCTTTTTCGCTTCGGCACGCCTTTTGCGCCGCAGTTGCCCTCGTTCCGGGGGGAGTTTTGTTCTACCTTGCGGAAAACTATATCGTCCCGGAAAGCCGCACTGTGCACCTTCTGAAAATCTCCGCCTGCTGTGTTGGAATAGCGCTGATGTTGCTCTGCCTTGCCCTGGCATTCATTTACGCCCAGCGCTGGCACGCCGCAAGCTACTATTTCGTCAGCGGAAGAAAGGTCCACGAATCCTTTAAGCTCTCGGTCAGGGCGACGAAGGGAATGAGAGTGCATATTGCCGGCTTCAAGGCCTCCTTCGTGGGCTGGTGGCTGCTCAATCTTCTCGTGCTCCCGGTGCTCTGGTTCGTTCCGTACTACTCCGTATCCTCCGCGATTTACGCAAAATATCTTATTTCAAAGCTTGAGCACGCGCCGGTTGAAACTCCCATAACCGGACCCGAGCCCGAGGATGAAACGGAATAATCCGTCGAAAGTTTTCGGCTTTAAGTGGTAAAGGCTTTTTTGGCTTTTACCACTTTTTTGCTTTTAAGATTGGCTTCGCTCCGCCGAAAAAGGCGCTTTTTCCGCGAATTTATTGTGATATTCATATGTCCATATGGATTTCTATAAGCTCTTTAATTTATGAGAAATTTGTGTCTATCTTACAATATTTTGTGTCACTTTTTGTGGCTTACTTCCAAGAATTTGAATGCATAATGACTTTTCATAACATTTTTTGTAAATTTACAGAAAATATCTTGACAAATTGCGATAAAACATATATATTTTAAGTGCAGTTTCTGTAATAGGCAATTTTTGGGAGGAGTGTAAATATGAAATCCACCGGTATCGTAAGAAAAGTTGATGAGCTCGGCCGAATCGTCCTTCCTATCGAACTTAGAAGAACCCTCGGTATTGAAGAAAAAGACGCGCTTGAAATTTATGTTGATGACAATATGGTGATGCTCAAAAAATACGAGCCCGCCTGCATCTTCTGCGGAAGCGCGGACGGCGTAACCGTTTTCAGAGGCAAAAACATCTGTGAGCACTGCCGCAGCGAGCTTCAGAAATGATTTAACCCGAACCAAAAAAGCGCCCCTCCGGGGCGCTTTTTTCGAACCTTTTTTGAGCACGGGCGGCTTTTGCTCCGTGCTCATTGAAAAAAAGCGCCGCTATGCGGCGCTTTTTATTTCGTTATTCTTCGTCCCAGCATTCGATGGGGTCCTCGGTCTCCTGGGTCCCGTCGAAGGCGAGGCGCATCAAAAGGGCGTTTTCCTTCGGGTCGTCGTAATAGTCCTTGCGGATTCCGCAAAAGACGAACCCCTCTTTTTCATAAAGCCCTATTGCCGGAAGGTTGCTCGCCCTAACCTCAAGAAAAATAACGGCGCTTTCCTTTTCTCGGACGGCGGCGATGAATTTTTCAAGAAGGCTCTTTCCGACGCCGTTTCGGCGGAACTTAGGCGCGACGGCGACGTTAAAAATCTCCGTTTCGCCGGCTACGGTTCTTCCTCCCACGTAGCCCGCCAGCTCCCCGCCGCAAAAAGCGCCGAAAAAGTCCGAATAGGGATTTTTCATCTCTGACGCCATCGTCGCTTCGCTCCAGGGGTGGGAAAAGCAGAGCTTTTCGATTTCCGCCGCGGCGGCGGCGTCCTTTTCACAAAGGCGGAGGATTTCAAAATTCATTTCTCTTTCCACCTTGCGTAGTCAAAATTATGTATATTCTCCCCACGGAGGTAGTAGCAGCGCGGCACCCGCCTTGCAAGGGCGCAGATAACCTCGTAGTTTATGGTTCCCGCAAGAGCCGCCACCTCGTCCGCGGAGACGACGGCGTCGCCGTCCCGACCAAAAACGGTCACAACGTCGCCCTCGGCAACGTTTGGTATTCCGGTGACGTCGAGCATCGTCTGGTCCATACAGACGCTCCCGACCACCGGGGCGTATTTTCCCCGGACTATCATTCTTCCCCTGTTGGTGAGAAGCCGATGGTAGCCGTCGGCGTAGCCGATGGCGGTGGAGGCTATTTTCATATCCTCCGGCGCCGTGAAGCGCCGCCCGTAGCTTATGCAGCCGCCCTTTTCGTAGTCTTTGACAAGGCTTACCACGGTGCGAAGCTCCATAGCGGGTTTGAGCTTCATTCGGCAGGTTATCTCCTCCTGGGCGGCGGGATAGAGCCCATAGAGGATTATTCCCGGGCGCACCATATCGAGGTGCATTTCGGGGAAACAGAGCACCGCCGCGCTGTTGCAGCAGTGACGTATTCCCACGTCAACGCCCCTCGCCTTAAGCGCGTCACAGGCGCGGCAAAAGCGGCTGAACTGCATTTTTGTGTAGGCTACGCCGTCCTCGTCCGGCTCGTCGGCGGAGGCGAAATGGGTGAAAGAGCCGGTCACCCGAAGCCCCGGAAGTCTGGCGGTCTTTTCCGCCTCGTCTATGGCAAGGTCAAAATTGTCCTCGGAGCAGACGAAGCCCAGCCGCCCCATGCCGGTGTCGAACTTGAGGTGGACGTCAACGGTGACGCCGAGCCTTACCGCCTCGTCCGAGAGCTTTTTCGCGTACTCGTAGGAGTACGCCGCCTGGGTCACGTTCCACTTCGCAAGCTCAGAAACGCACTGCGACGGGGTGTTGCCGAAAATGAGAATCGGCTTCGTTACGCCGCTTTCGCGGATTCCGAGGGCTTCGCCGAGGTTCGAGACCCCGAACCAGTCGGCTCCCGCCTCCTCAAGAAAGGGGGCGGTCATCCGGTCGCCGTGACCGTAGGCGTCGGCCTTTACCACAGCCATCACCATGGCGGAGCCCACGTGGGTTTTTATTTTTTTGAAGTTATACTCTATCGCGTCAAGGGAGATGTCCGCCCAGGTGCGGCGGAGAACTTCACTTTCTATCATTTTTGTCCCTCCTGTCCTTTACCCATAAAAGGATATACAGACCGATTATATTAAACCCAAGGGAGAAATATAACAGGACCGTTGAAAAAACGCTTTCCGTCCAAAGCAAAAGCGCAAGGCAGCCGAAAAGGCAGAGCATTCCCGCCGCCAAAAAGAAGAGGGCTTTCTTTTTGCTCGAGAGACCCTCCCAGTAATTTATCAGCTTCAGCATTGAGATTTCTCCTTTTTTACGGCAGGAAGGAATCTATCGTTTCCATTGCCGCGGCTTTGGAATTTTCGTCGAGCATCAGCATTACAACCAGCTCGTCTGCCTGGTAGATAGTCGCGTTAAGGGCAATTTCATAGGAGTCGTAAACGTCGTATCTCGAAAATTCGTTTATCCTGTCGTCCCGGCGGTTTTCAAGGGACGCCATTATTTCGTCGGCGGCTCCCTCCTCCACCCGGAGAATCGCCACGTCCGCGACGCCGTATTTTCCTTCGGCGGAGCGGATTTCGTAGTCGATGACCTTGCTAAGGTCGAGGTAATACTGTTCGCTCAAGGTCTGGTAATCGTCAACAACCTCGACGCTCAGAAAGGTGAGGTCGCTTATTTCCGCCCCCGCGTAAATTTTGTCAACGAGAGTCGAAAGGTCAAGCATATCGTAGCTGAAGTCGGTAATTATCTCTTCGCCGTCTTCCTCCCCGGCGGTGCTGCAGCCGCAGAAAACGAGCAGGAGCGCAAGGATAAGGGCGCTGATTTTAAGTTTCGGATTTTTCAATTTCTGAACGCGCCTCCTTTCACAATTTATAATTATAGCTTTTTTCGCTTCGGGTTTTATGAACTGCCTGTAAATTGTTCTTGCCGAAACAGTATATATAGTAATTATATTACTTTTCAGCGATATAGACAACTAAAAATTTTATAAGAATATCCGCGATTTTTTATTGACAAACGTACATTCCTTTGTTATAATATCTTTTGCATTATGCGGATGTAATTCATTGGTAGAATGCCAGCCTTCCAAGCTGGATAGG
>JAEDJF010000074.1 GCA_016296485.1 Oscillospiraceae bacterium | reverse complement strand
TTTTTTACTGCTTTACGGCTTTCTTTTTATTTTTGCCGAACATTCCTATTTCTTCGCCTTTAAGAAGGCGCTTTATGTTGTCAATATGCTTAAACCATATCAGAGCGCACAGCAAGGCAAAAATAACGGTTAAAAATACTCCGTATTTCGCCGCCGCAGCATATATCGGCATCAAAAGGCTCACAGCAAGAGTTCCGACAGCTATGTAGTCGGTTATCAGCGTTATTGCCGCGATTATAACCGCGAATGCAATAAACACCCGCCAATCGACGAAGAGCACCGTTCCCATGAACGGAGCGAGTCCCTTGCCGCCGGAAAATTTCATCCAGAAAGGAAAGATATGTCCCACTATTGCCATTACTCCGGCGAAAACGGCAGCTTCAAAGGTTTCCGGGAAAAGAAACGCAATAAGCTGCGATGCGCAAAACGCTTTAAGAACATCAAAGGCTCCTACCGCAACTCCGAAAACCTTTCCGACTGAAATGAAAACATTCGACGCTCCCGCATTATGTGAACCGACGGCTTTTATATTAACTCCCCGGCTTTTTGAAATAATATACGCCATATTCACACTGCCGAAAAGATACCCGGTTATTGCGGCAATCAGATATTCCAAAGTTTCCCCCTCCTTCGGAAATATGAAATCTTAACAATAAGTATATAGCATATCAAGAGCTTTTTCAATAAAAAAGACTCTTTCTTTTTTTGTCGTTTTGTAGTAAAATAAAAAAATACTATGTTTATTTGAGGTACCTATGAAGAATAAAACAATGCTGGGAAATATTTTACTTATGATAACTGCCCTCATTTGGGGCTGCGCCTTCGTTGCGCAAAGCACCGGAATGGATTACGTGCAGCCCATTACTTTTAACGGAATGCGCTGCATTATTGCGGGAATCGTTCTTCTTCCGGCTGTATTCATTTTTGACGGTGCAAAAAAGAAAAACGGCACCTATAAAAAAATGACCTCCGAGGAACGGAAAGTTCTTATTAAAGGCGGAATTCTCTGCGGGCTTGCCGTTTTTGTTGCCACCACCGTCCAGCAGTACGGAATTGCCCAAACCACCGTTGGAAAAGCCGGATTCATCTCCGTTTTATATGTACTAATCGTTCCATTTCTTGGGCTTATTTTCAAGCGCAAACCCCCGAAACTTATCTGGTTTTGTTCCCTTCTTGCCATTGCGGGACTCTATTTCCTTTGTATGAACGAGAGCTTTTCCATAAACCGGGGCGACTTCATCGTTTTCCTCGGAGCTATCGGATACTCCGTACATATTATGGTCGTTGACAATTTCGCTCCGAAAACGGACGGCGTAAAGCTTTCCTGCCTTCAGTTTCTTGTGGCGGGCGCCATATCTTTCGTCGCGATGATTATTGTGGACAAGCCCTCCGTTTCAAGTATTCTCGACGCCTGGCTTCCCATTCTTTACGCCGGAGCCCTTTCCGGCGGCGTCGGCTATACGCTCCAAATCATCGGTCAGAAATGGACCGAACCGAGCATTGCTTCAATTATAATGAGCCTTGAATCAGTTTTCGCCGTAATCGCCGGCGCTGTGCTCCTTAAACAAATACCCACCGTAAAAGAGCTTTTCGGCTGCGCGTTAATGTTTATTGCAATTGTAATAGTGCAAATTTCCGAAAGCCCCAAAAACAAAACCACAGAAACGGAGTGATAAATCTTGTCTTTTGATGCGGTAAAGGATTATTTTAAAAATCTCGGAATGGAGGAGCTCGTGCTTCGTTTCGACGTTTCAAGCGCAACCGTCGAGCTCGCCGCAGAAGCGGTAGGCGTTGAGCCCGCAAGAATAGCAAAAACAATGTCATTCCTTGTTGGCGGCGAGCCGATTCTTATCGTCACCGCCGGCGATACCAAAATAGACAACCCAAAATACAAACAACAGTTCCACGAAAAAGCAAAAATGATTCCTTACGGCGAGGTTGAGGAATACGTAGGTCACGCCCCCGGCGGCGTTTGCCCTTTCGTAATTAAAGACGGAGTTAAGGTTTACCTTGACGAATCTCTTAAACGCTTCGACACTGTTTACCCAGCCGCCGGAAGCGACAACAGCGCAGTCAAGCTGACAATAAAACAGCTCGAAGATACTTCGGGATATGCTGAATGGATAGACGTTTGCAAAATCGTAGAAGCCGAATGATATAAAAAGACCGCCTTTTAAGGCGGTCTTTTTTGCTGTCATTTTTCAAAATAGTTTTCAAACTGCGCCGGTCTTACATAAGCCGTTTTATAATGCTCATATATGACCTTTCCCGGCGCCGCTCCGGAGGGCTTTTTCACGTTTTTAATCTCCGTGTAATCAACCGGAACAAGAGAGGAATCCCTCGCCTTTGAGTTATAGGCAGCTATGAGCGCCGCCTGTTCAAGAGTGCTGGGCGGAACTTCCCTTCCCTCGGTAATTATTATGGTATGCGAACCGTGAATTTTCTGCGTATGGAACCAGATGTCGTTCTTGCGGCTGTCCTTAAAGGTCAGCTTATCGTTTTGGAGGTTGTTGCGACCGCAAAGGATTCTGAAGCCGTCGGTGGAAATATACTCCTTCGGAGCTATTTTGATAGGTTTCTGATTCTTTTGCCGGTGATTTTTGAGATAACCCTGTGAAACAAGCTCGTCGCGGATAGAAACTATTTCGTCGTCAGTCCTTGCCCTTGAAAGAAGGTCGAACACGGACTCAATATACGAAAGCTCCGCTTCGCCCTTTTCAATGAGCTTTTTGAGCATGCGTTCCGCCGTGTCAGCTTTGCGGTACTCACTGAAATAGTGCTGGGCGTTTTGATTGGGCGAAAGCCGCGGGTCGAGCTTTACTTCCATCGGGCTGTTGTTGTCGTAATAGTTTTCAAGAATTACGGAACTCATTCCCTTTTCAATCATTCTGATATTTGCGTGAATAAGCTCGCCTTTTACACGAAGGCTGTCCCTTTCGGTGGAGCGGGCGAGCTCCTGGCGCTGAATATCGAGCTTTCTCGAAAGCCTGTCCGCAAGGTTTACAACGAAACGGAAAAGGTCGCCGGAGCGCTGTTTCATTCGGTCGGCGCCGGAGCGGTCCGAATAGAACTTATCGAGCATTACGCTGAAGGATTCCGCCTCTT
Organism: Oscillospiraceae bacterium; assembly: GCA_016296485.1. Taxonomy (GTDB): domain Bacteria; phylum Bacillota; class Clostridia; order Oscillospirales; family Ruminococcaceae; genus UMGS1668. The sequence goes on along the minus strand of JAEDJF010000074.1, from coordinate 4,089 downwards.
TGACCGTCATCGAGTCGCCGTACTGTTTTACTTCCATAAAGGTAAAATCGAGCGGGTGTCCGTTTTCCTCGATAACAGCATAAGGCTTTCCGTCGCCGTTCTTTACTTTTTCTGCGAGATTTTCAACAGCGCCGACAAGCTTTTCGCACTCGTCGTTGGAAAGCTCCCGAGCGGTAGTGTCAAGCCCAGCGGTAGCCAAATCGGAAATCTCCCGGCAAACAATCGGCGAAACGCCGTCAAGAGTTTCCATAAGCGCCTTTGAAAGGGGCACGTCCCGACCGTTTTTAAGCCTTTCAATAAAAGCCATATAATCAAGGTCAAGGGTGTTCATCTTGTTTTGAGACGGCGGGAAAACATAGGTCATTCCGGGCATCACCTGGCGCACGCTGGACATATCCGCCGTCACGCGCTTTATAGCGTCGATTATTTTCCCGTCATTTCCTATGAGGATTATGTTGCTGTGCCGCCCCATTATCTCAACGGCGAGTTTCAAAATTACCGGGTCGCCGAGCTCGTTATAGGTAGCAAACGAAAGATGAATAAGCCTTTCGAGCCCGAACTGCTCCATTGCGACGAGCTTCGCGCCGCTCAAATGCTTTCGCATCAGCATACAGAACATTGGCGGCGCTTTTGGGTTGTCCACCTGTGCTTCGGTAAAATGTATTCTCGGAGCAGAAGCCGACGCCGAAACGAGAAGTTTTCCGTTTCCGCCGTTCCAGCGAAGCGAAATTATAAGTTCCTCTTTTGACGGCTGATGTATTTTATCAACGCGCGCGCCGATAAGCTTTTCCGCCATTTCATTTTTGAGCATGCTCAAAGTTATTCCGTCAAGTGCCAACTTTGCTCACCTCTCTTCCAGAAAATTTTAATTATTTCGACCAGTAAAGAGCCGGATCCTCCGAAACCTCTGAAACAAGTATTTCTGTATCGCCGAAGTTTTCGGCAAGGCGCTTTGCAAGGGGCTCTATGACCGTGTTTTCGGTACAAAAATGCCCCGCGTCAAGAACGCAGAAACCCGCCCGCCTTATATCAATAAAAAAATTATGTTTAATATTTGCGGTTACAAAGGCGTCCGCCCCGGCGGCAATGGCGTCGGTATAAAACTCCGCTCCGCTTCCGCCGCAAACCGCTACGCTTTTAATCATCTTTTCGGTGGGCGTATATTTTATACCGCCGACGCCGAGTTTCTCTCCGACGTGCTCAACGAAATCGCGGCAGGACAGTTCTTCGTCGAGTTCGCCGATTCTTAAAAGCCCCAGCTCGTCCCCGCATTTTCTCACATTTTTAAGCCCCAGCGCCTTTGCAAGGCAGTCGTTCACTCCGCCGTCGGCAATATCAAGGCAGGTGTGTGCGCTTATAACCGCTATCCCCTTTTCCGCCGCAAGAAAAGCTATATTCTTCGGGTGAAGCTCTTTCAGCGCCCCGAAAATTACCGGGTGGTGGCTTATTACAAGGTCTGCGTCCTTTTCTTTCGCTTCATTAAGCACCGGCTCGGTAACGTCAAGTGCCACAAGCACCTTTCTTACCTTTTTTTCTCCGTCGCCCACGAGAAAGCCGGAATTGTCCCAGCTTTCCTGCGTATCAAAAGGGGCGATGCTGTCGATAAAACTATAAAAATCTTTGACCTTACTCATTTTAATCCTCCAGCTCGTCAGCCTGTTCGTCAATCATATCAGCAAGAGTTATATGGCGAAGGGCGGCTTCCCTACCGCTTTCCGAGCGCAAAAGCCCGTCGGCGATACTTCTTTGTATCCTCGATTGCCACCGCATATATTTTATCGCCGCTTCGTCGGGGTTTTCCGCAAGCTCCCCGAGGATGCAGTAAATATCGTCCGGAGTTTCTCCACCTCCGAAATAATAAACGCTCATAACGGTATAAAGATGCCCCTCGACCTCCACCGCTTTTTCCTCGTCGATTCGCCAGCCGTTTTCACAAAGCCATCGGCGGAGCATATCCGCCCTCGTCATGGGCTGGAGCACGAGGTGCACGTTCTCGCTTTTTATCCAGGAACAGCGCTCGAGGATTCCGCATATGGTCTCGCCGCCCATTCCACATATAAGTATTTCGTCGGCGGATTTTTCGGGGAGCCCCTCAAGTCCGTCGGTTAGGACCGTTTCAATAACGTCCCCGTATCCGAGCTCCTCAATAAGCGCCCGGGCGGATTCAAGAGGTTTCTGATTAATATCGGTGGCAAAACCCCTCTGGCAGATTCCGTTCTCTATAAGGTGGCAGATAAGATAGCCATGGTCCGTTCCGACGTCGACGGCAACAGTACCTCCTCTTACGAATCTTGCCGCCGCGGCAAGCCTTGAGTCAAGTCTATCCAAAGCAAATTCCTCACTTTATACAAACCGAAGGCAGCTATGAAAACATCATAGCTGCCGGCTTTTTAATTATGTCTCAGAAAGATAAGCGTTGATTTTCTCGACCATTTCACCGCAGTCGACGCCGTGTACGGCGCAGGCTTCCTCAAGGCTTTCGCCTCTTGATGCCGGGCAGCCGAGGCAATGCATACCCATTTCAAGGAAATATTTCGCCGTTCCCTCGTCCATATCGAGAATATCGCCGATAAGGGCATCTTTTGTAATTTCGTTAGCCATAATTTTCAGTTTCCCTTCTTAAATTTGATACGATAATATTATAATGCACAATTATTATATTTTCAATATGCCCTAATGTCAATTTTCTGTGAACAGAATTTCCGCTCTTTACTCGCCGGAATTTTGAGCATATTCGCAGATTTCTTTGAGCACGCACTCCGAGCACCGGGGTCTTCTTGCGACGCAGACGGCTCTTCCGTGGAGCACAGTCCTGTGGCAGAAATCGTTGGACTCCTTTGGGTCAAGGATTGCCCGAAGCTCCGTTTCGCATTTTGCCGGATCCTTCGTTGTAGTAAGACCGAGGAGATTCGTTATCCTTATGCAGTGCGTGTCGCAGACGACCGCCGGCTTTTTATAAATATCGCCGACCACAAGGTTAGCGGTTTTTCTCCCCACTCCCGGAAGCTTTACGAGCTCCTCAACTGTGTCCGGCACTACGCCGCCGTAATCTCGCACGAGGATTTTGCAGGTCTGCGAGATGTCATGGGCTTTCATTTTATAAAAGCCGCAGGAATGAATAATATCGCTTATATCCTGTTCGTCCGCTTCCGCAAGCGCCTCGAGCGTCGGATATTTCCCGAACAGCACGGGCGTTACAAGGTTGACCCTCGCGTCGGTGCACTGCGCAGAAAGGCGCGTAGCAATAAGAAGCTCGTGGGGCTTTGTGTATGTAAGGGAGCAAACAGCTCCGGGATATTCTTTTTTAAGAAGTTCCACCGCTTTCGCGGCGCGTTCCGCTTTATCCAAAGGACATTCCTCCAAAACAAATATATATTGAGAATATTCTATTTTTCGATTATTGTCAAGTTTTGCGGTTGATTAAGAAGCAGGAAAGATATATAATATTAAAAAATTCTTTCGGAGGAAAAAATGCCGACCGTAACCGTTAAAACAAAGGACAATCAGAAGGACGCTTTCGAAATAAGAAAGTCCGTTTTCGTCGAGGAACAGGGCTATGAAAACGAGTTTGACGATATAGACAACACCTGTGACTATGTCACCGTTTATTTTGACGGCAATGCCGTAGGCACCGGAAGGCTTTTCCCCGACCTTGCCGAACCCGGAACGTATATTTTCGGAAGAATCGCTGTACTTAAAGAATACCGCAAAAAACACCTCGGCGCGGTTATCGTTTCCGCCCTCGAGGATTTAGCTGTTGAAAAAGGCGGAAAGAAAGCCGTCCTTTGCTCCCAGGAAAGCGCCGCCGGGTTTTATCAAAAGTGCGGTTTTCGGCTTAAAGACGGCAAAATCGTGTATGACGAGGGGCACCCTCATCTATGGATGGAAAAAATTTTATAAAAATATTAAAATAATGCTTGCATTTTGGATTTGGATGAGATATAATGTTAAAGCGCTCAAAAATAAATATCGCGGGATAGAGCAGTTCGGTAGCTCGTCGGGCTCATAACCCGGAGGTCGTTGGTTCAAATCCTTCTCCCGCAACCATATCGAGTGGATGTAACGGATTTCAGTTACATCCACTTCTTT
>JAEDJF010000073.1 GCA_016296485.1 Oscillospiraceae bacterium | reverse complement strand
ACGGGAACGTCGCCTCCACCGGCTGGGGACCCTCCGGCGCCGCCTACGTGCTCAACTCTCTCTATGAGCTGGACGGCGGAGTAAAAAAGGCGACCTTCTTTGAAATTCCCCTCGACCCCGCCGCCATAGAGCAGTACTACGAAAATCACCCAAAGGGCGATCTTCGCCTTGCGCTCCTCACCGGGCAGTTCGGCGAATTCGCTGCGGCGAACCTGGTGGAGCTTCGCTTCATCGAGCGCTATGACGAGAACGGAAAATTTTACGCCGAATATATTTCGGCGAACCTCCTCGGAACGACGGAAAGCAGCCGGGTCTATCACTCCTTCCTCCCGAACCGGCTTTTTGAGGCCGAAATTCCAAACCTATCCGGTCTTGACCGCGCAAGGCTCCCTCTTCGGGAGGAGGAGCTCGAAAACTGGTGCGCGAACGGGGGCGGCGGCGAAATCATCTCCGCAAACTTCGCAGAGGGCTATGAAGAAATTCTCGGCGGAGCCGACCCCGCAAGGCTCATTTATAACGTCACGGACAACTACCGCGCCGTAATTGCCCAAAAGAGCTTCTCCTCCCTCTCCGAAGCAGATTACGAATACCTTTTATATACCGCGCTCTTCCGCACTCCGACGGTTGACTGCGGCGCGGAGGAAGGTCACGCTTTAACCGAGCTTCTTCGGGTTTTCCAATATCAATACGGTCCTTACGCTGTTTACGGCTCCGACGTGGAAAAGACCTTCCGTTATCTTTTCGGCGACGAAATCGAGTACGTCCCGAAAAATCTCCGGGAGTTCGGCTGGCGGTACGTCCCGGAAGCGGACGTCTATATCTCCGCAAGCGACGGACTGATGACTCCGGCGGGGCGTCCCTGCGTCGTTGACGTTCGCCAAAATGGTGAAATCTACGAAATCGACGCCTTCCTCGGTCTTTCCTCCATCGGCGACGAGCTTCTCCATTTTTACAGCGGCAGCGAGGAAGTGAGCTATTCGGCGGACGACCTTTCCGCCCTCTATGAGACCCAGGTGCTCTATACCTATTCCTTTGAAAAAGCCGGGGACGGACGCTTCGTCCTCCGAAGCGTCCGCGCCGCCCGGGGGCTCGGGGCTTAATAGCGCCGCTTTTCGGCAAAAAGCCGCCTTTTGGCGGCTTTTTTAGTTATTTTTGCGGTTTTCCCTTGCCAAACCGGAAAAATTTTGTATAATAGTAGGGGTACAAGCTGTTATTTTTTTATCGAATCGAGGGGCTGTCCAATGGGAAAAGAATTTATTATCGAAACCTCCGCAAGGCATATCCACGTTTCCGAAAAGGATTTCAAAATCCTTTTCGGCGAGGACGCAGTCCTCACCAAGAAAAAGGACCTTTCCCAGCCCGGTCAGTTTTCCTGCTTTGAAAAGCTGGATATTGTTGGTCCGAAGCGCACCATACAGAACGTCACCATTCTCGGACCCTGCCGCGCCCAGACCCAGGTGGAGCTTTCGCTCACCGACGCGCGCCATATCGGCGTCGCCGCACCCATACGGGAAAGCGGCGACCTCGCGGGCTCCGGCGCCTGCCGGCTTGAGGGACCCTACGGCGCGGTGGAGCTCTCCGAAGGAGTCATCGCCGCGAAGCGCCATATACATATGACCCCCAAGGACGCCGAGGAGTTCGGCGTTCGGGACCGCGAGACGGTCAGCGTAAAAATAAACTCGGCGGAGCGCGGGCTTATTTTCTCGGACGTGGTCGTCCGGGTGAGCCCCGATTATGCTCTCGCGATGCACCTTGACACCGACGAAGCCAACGCCGCCGGTCTCAACGGCGAAACGGGAACCATAGTCAAAACCGAATAAAAAAAGCAAGCCCCGGCGGTTTTACCCGCCGGGGCATTTTTTATAGTTTCCACCAAAGGGTCTTGCCGCTTTCGTACTGTTTGAAGCCGCAGCGCGTCAAAATCCGCTGGGACGGGAAATTGTCCGGCAACGTTTCGGCAATGATGTGCTTTACGCCCTCCTGCCCGAGCGCCCAGCCGCACATAGCCGCAACCGTCTCGGTCATATAGCCATGGTGCTCAAATTCCTTCCCGAGCCCGTAGCCGATTTCAACCTCGCCCTTTTCGTCCGGGGGATTTTTAAAATCCGCCGAGCCCACAACGACATTGTCGGACTTTCGGATAATCAGCCAGAAGCTGTGCCAGAGGTAGTTTTCGCTGTCCGCGAAGGCCCTCTTGACCTGGCCCTCCACTATCGCCTTGAAAATACCCTCCATGGGCTCCGCCCGGCAGGAACAGCCGAGCTCCCGCTCGAGCTCTTCCACGTTCTCCGTCCAGAGCTTGAGCTGCCTCGGAGTGAGGGCGGCAATTTTAAGTCTTTCCGTCTCCAAATATTTTTCTTCCATCAGTTGTTATGAAGCCCCACAAATTCGTCGTCTCTTGCTCTCGTGCTTATTCTCGTCCAGCAGGGGAAGAAGCCCGCGGCGACCCCGGTGCTCAAGGATAGGGTGTGTGAAACGGCGCTTCCGTAATAGGGAACCTTGCCCCGCTCGAGGACGGCGTCCTTAAGGAGCGCCACAAGGTTCGCGGCGACGCCCTTGCCCCTATATTCCGGCGCGACGGTTATGCCGATTTGCCAGAGAAGGGGGCTGTCTGCGCTTGCCCCAGCCATTCCGATTATTTTGCCGTTTTCCTTAGCGGCGACGGCGAGGACGTCCGGGGCGTCCTTGTCGAAGCCCAGCGCCTCCTTGGCGCAGGGCTCATTACGGTATTTTTCAAAACCGCTCTCAATCCACTCCACGTCGAAGAGCGGTTCCGTTTTCGGAAGGCTCGGGTCCGGAACGTAGTACTGGTGCATATCGTTTATGTTGTACCCGTGGAGGTAGAGCTGCTCGCTGAGCTGGACGAGGGTGTTCGGCTGGAAAATCCACTCCGGGCTCTTGCCGCCGAGGATACTTCTCATTTTTTCAACCAGCTCCGGCATTACGGAAAAAACGGCGGAGCCCCCGAAGCAGCAGGCGTACATTCCCTGTTCGTGGTCCTCGTACATAATTCTTCCTTCGTTTTTCGCAATCTCCGTGACGACGATTTCGCCGCTGTCAAAGTCGCTCTCCTTGCAGTTGAGGTCAATGGCAAGCTGTTTCTTGACAATTTTAATCATATCGGATTTATCCATTTTTTCTCCCTCTTTCTGTCGAAATTTGATACTTTCGGTATATTTTTAGTGCTAATCTACTTTAAGTTAAAGACTATTGAAAAAAAGCTCGATTTCTTCCCTTTTTCCGCCGCAGCTTCCCTGCACCAGCTCGGGCTTTCCGCCGCCGCGACCGGAAAAGGCGGCGTTAATCGCCTTAGCAAAGTCCGCGCAGTTCTTCGTCTTTGACGAAACGGCGTATTTCCACTCCCCGTCCTTTCCGGAAAAGACGGCAGCGACGGCGAATTTTTCGCCGAGGGTCAGGCAGTAGCGGCGTATTTCGTCCGGCGAAAGCCCGCTCTCAAAGACGCAGACCCTCTCCCCGGAACCGAGGCGCTCCGCTTTTAAGGTGAAAAGCTCCCGCCGGAGGGCGGATTCGTAAATCTTCCTCTCGGTAATTTCGCTCTCGAGCCGCCCGACGGCGAAGGAGAGCTCCTCCGGCTTCACGGAAAGGCGGGTCGTCACGGCGTTAACGTCCCGGTTTTTCCGCCGATAGTCCGAAAGCGCCCGCCCGCCGCAGAGCATCGTAAGGCGAACGCCCCCTTTATAATTCTGGAACGAGGTTATTTTGATTATTCCGATTTCCCCGGTTTTTTGAACGTGGGTTCCGCAGCAGGCGCAGATGTCGTAACCCGGAACGGAAACTATCCTCACCCTCCCGGTGAGCTCCTTTTTGCTTCGGTAGGGAATTTCTTTAAGCTCCTCCGGCGACGGATAGCTCACTTCAATGGGTAGGTTTTTATAAACCGCCTCGTTGGCTTTCGCCTCGAGAAAATCAATGTCCTTCTCCGAAAGTGGTACGTCAAGGTCAACGGTCGTAAGCTCAAGACCGAGGTGGAACCCCACGTTGTTGGCGCCGAAATTCGAATGGGCAAGCCCGGAAAAAATATGCTCGCCGCTGTGCTGCTGCATAAAGTCGAAGCGCCTCTCCCAGTCGATTTCGCAGCTCACCGTTTCCCCCGGCTCAAGGGCGCCGTCGGTAAGGTGGCGGATAACGCCGCCTTTGTCCTCCCGAACGTCAAGGACCCTCGCGCCGCCGATTTTGCCGAGGTCCGAAAACTGACCCCCGCCCTCCGGGAAAAACGCCGTTTTGTCAAGGACGACCCAAAAGCCCCCCTCCCCCGCTTCGCAGGATAAAACCGCCGCCTCAAAGCGGTCGGTATAGGGCTCTGAATCGAAAATTCTCTCTGTGGCTTCCAAAAAATCGCCTCCGGTCTTTTTCTGAAAACAGTATAGCATTCCCGGGCAAAAATAGCAATTGATAATCGGAAACTGTTGTGCTATTATATATGTGTATAATTTTCTTCGGAGGCGGTTTTAATGGCAAAGGTTGTTCTCGTTACCGGCGGAAGCCGGGGAATCGGCGCAGCCGTCTGCAGAAAATTCGCCGCCGAAGGCTATACCGTCGCGATAAATTACGAAAAAAGCGAGGAAAAGGCGAAAGCCCTCGCCGATGAAATCGGCGGGCGCGCCTTTCGCGCCGACGTTTCCGACTACGCCGAGGTCTCGAAGATGTTCGACGAAATCGAAGCGCAGCTAGGCGGGGTAAACGTCCTTGTCAATAACGCCGCCGTCTCCGTCGTGGGGCTTTTCCAGGATATGACCGACAGCGAATGGGAAAGGCTTTTCGGCGTCAACGTCAAGGGCGTTTTCAACTGCGCAAAGCGCGCCGTCGGGAATATGCTCGGAGAGCAAAGCGGCTCCATCGTCAACCTCTCCTCCATGTGGGGAGTCACCGGCGGGAGCTGCGAAGCCCACTATTCGGCGGCAAAGGCAGCCGTCATCGGCTACACCAAAGCCCTTGCCAAGGAGCTCGGTCCTTCGGGAATCCGGGTCAACTGCGTAGCCCCCGGGACCGTCGCCACCGAGATGAACGCCCACCTTTCCAAAGAGGACCTTGACGCCCTTGCGGAGGAGACGCCCCTCGGGCGCATCGGAACCCCGGAGGAGATTGCCGAGGCGGTTTTCTTCCTCGCCTCGGAAAAGGCCTCGTTCATAACCGGCGAGGTGCTCAACGTAAACGGCGGCTTCGTAATTTGAGCATGCTCAAAAAAACAGTTATTCAAAATTCTTTTTGGAGGAATTTTTAAAATGATAAGACTTTCAGGCACACAAAGAGAACTTATGGAAATACTTTGGGAAAACGGCGAAATGACCCTTCACGCCCTCACCAAGGCAGCCCTCGGCAACGCCGTCACCCCGAACCGCACCGACGCCATCCGCGTCGTTCTGCTCCAGATGGTAACAAAGGGCGCAGTCCACGAGAACGCCGAGGTTTCCCCCCATATTTACACCCCCATCGTAAACCGGGACGAAGTGGGCTTCGAGTCCGGCTTCGTTGACGTCGCGAAGGCCGAGGGCAACGCTATTCTCACCGCCCTTTCCTGCGGAATGGGGCTTCCGGGCGAGGTTTTCAGCGAGACCGAGGGAAGAAAAATTGACGAGTCCAAGGGCACTTTCCAGCGCACCGTCACCGACGAAGCCCGCAAAGAGGCAATCAAAGAGGTAATGGCGCAGATTTGCCGCGAACGCGACGAGTACGAAGCACAGAAAGCCGCCGCCAAAAAAGCCGCCGAAGAAGCCAAGGAGGAAGAATAATGACCGATACCGAATACAGATACGACACCCAGCTCCTCATTGAGGGCACCGACCTTTCCGAGGACGAGATTCACGACTACCTTATGAACGAGATTCCCGGCGACTGCCTTATCGCCGTCGGCGACGAGGAGCTCATCAAAATCCACTACCACACCAACACCCCCTGGAAGGTTCTTGAGTACTGCGCCAGCAAGGGCGAAATCTTCGACATCGTCGTCGAGGATATGGACCGCCAGTCCAGAGGACTTCAGGGCTAACCCCCCTGCGCCTTTAAAAAGTTGCCCGCCGCATTTGCGGCGGGCTTTTTTATGTATTAAAAGGAATTAAATGAATAAAAATATATGTAAAAATATTGCTAAATTCTGTGTGGCTTGGTATAATTAGATTTTAGATTGAGTTAACGGGGGCATTTTTATATGAGCACCAAACGGAAAAGAAATATTCTTGCAATCGCTTTGAGCACGGCTCTGCTTCTTGCGGCGGTAATAACCCTCTGCGGCTTCGCTTTCGCCGCCGAAACGGAGGAAATTCCCGCAAGCGAAGCGGTCGAGAGCGCCCCGGCGCCGGCGCCCGCAAGGGACTACCCCTACCTTAAGGGCACGAGATATAAAAACCTCTACGCCGCCGGCTACAGCAACCTTTTCAAAGCGACCATCGAGGAGCCCGTTCCCGAAGAGGCGGTGGAAGCCGGAAGCGGCTTTTCCCAGACCGCCATCGGCGGCGCCGCGAACCCCGGCTACTCCGGCACCGTCGGGAGCTATTCCCTCAATGACAAGACCGTAGCCGCCCACCTCACGGTCCAGGGCACCAGCATACAGGACCGAGCCGTCTGGCAGTGCTCCACCTCCACCTCCTACTACGAGCCCAGCAGCGTAGCCTGGGCGGCAAAAACCGCTAACCTTCGCAGCGGCGAGCTCTCCCAGAACACAGTAATCTACGGTCACAACTGGAACAACTGCTTCGTGCCCTTCAAGAAAACCGGCAGCCAGTTCGAATCCCTTATGGCGTTCACCTATGAGGACTTCGTCTCCGAAAACCAGTACATCTACCTCACCACCAACAGCGGCGTCCACACCTATAAAATCTTCGCCGTCGCCTTCACCAAGGACCTCAGCTTCTATATCAACTGCAACAACATTGACGTTGTTTCCGTCGCCCAGACCGCTATGAATATGAGCCTTTTCGACTTCGGCGTGAGCGTCTCCAGCAGCGACAAGCTCATAACTCTCTCCACCTGTACCCGCTATTACAAGGGTCTCGGCGCGAACCAGCGTTTCATCATTATGGGCAAGCTCGTCGACTGAGAAATTTTTAAAAATTTGCACAAAACCTATGGACAGAACGAAAATTCTGTGATATAATAGCTTTCGCCGATGAAAAATCGGCGAAACAACCTGGGGGCGTAGCTCACTTGGGAGAGCGCTTGAATGGCATTCAAGAGGTAGAGAGT
>JAEDJF010000004.1 GCA_016296485.1 Oscillospiraceae bacterium | reverse complement strand
CCATCAGCGTATATCCCACCTTCAGCATCTCCAACAAGGTCAAGGGCACCATTCTCCAGTACGCCAAAAAGCTCGGTCTCGGCATCGGAATAGTCGGTCTTTACAATATCCAGTTCATTGTTGACGAGCACGACGACGTTTACATCATCGAAGTTAACCCCCGTTCCTCCCGTACCGTTCCTTTCCTCTCCAAATCCACCGGCTACAGCCTCGCGGACATCGCCACCGAGGTAATCCTCGGCAAGAGCCTTAAGGAACAGGGAATTTTCGACATCTATCCCGACGAGAAAAAGAGATGGTACGTAAAGGTTCCGGTCTTCTCCTTCAACAAGATTCATGGACTTGACTCCTACCTCTCCCCCGAAATGAAATCCACCGGCGAAGCCATCGGCTACGACGACAAGCTGAACCGCGCGCTCTATAAAGCGCTTCAGGCTTCGGGAATGCACCTTCAGAACTACGGCACCGTCTTTGCCACCATTGCCGACAAGGACAAGGAGGAAGCCCTTCCGCTCATCCGCCGCTTCTATAACCTCGGCTTCAACATCGAAGCCACCGAGGGCACCGCGAGATTCCTCAAAGCAAACGGAATCCGTACCCACATTCTCAAAAAGCTCAGCGACGGCAGCGAGGAAATCCGCGACGCCCTTCGCCAGGGACATATCGCCTACGTCATCAACACCCGCGACATCGGCTCCATCGGACAGGAGAACGACGGTCAGCTCATAAGAAACTACGCCACCGAAAACGGCGTCAACGTCTTTACCGCCCTTGATACCGTAAAGGTGCTTCTCGACGTACTTGAGGAGACCACCCTCTGCATCTCTACCATTGATTCTTAAGGAGGAGCGATGAAAAAGGTTTTATTTGAAATCAAAAGCAACAGACCTCTTACCGAAAACGTCTTTGAAATGAAGCTCGCGGGCGATACCTCCGACATCACCCGCCCGGGTCAGTTCGTAAATATCAAGCTCGACGGCTACTACCTCCGCCGCCCCATCTCCGTCTGCGACTGCGAGGACGGAGAGCTCACCCTCATCTATAAAGTGGTGGGTCACGGCACCGAAGCCATGAGCAAAATGACCGGGGGAACCCTCGATATTCTGAGCGGTCTCGGCAACGGCTACGACACCGCCATCACCGGGGAGCGCCCGCTCCTCATCGGCGGCGGTGTCGGCGTTCCGCCCCTTTATATGCTCGCGAAGGAGCTTCGGAAAGAGGGCAAAGCCGTCTCCGTTATCCTCGGCTTCAACACAGCGTCAGAGGTTTTCTATGAGGACGAGTTTAAAGCCCTCGGCTGCGACGTTTACGTCGCCACCGCCGACGGCTCCGCCGGAATCAAAGGCTTCGTCACCGAAGCTATGAAAGACCTTGACTACACCCATTTCTGCACCTGCGGTCCCGAGCCCATGCTCAAAGCGGTCTATAACGCCTCCAAAACGAGCGGTCAGCTCAGCTTCGAGGAGAGAATGGGCTGCGGCTTCGGCGCCTGCATGGGCTGCTCCTGCAAGACCCTTACAGGAAATAAGCGCATCTGCAAGGACGGTCCCATTATGATGAAGGAGGAGATTTTATGGAACGACTGAAGGTAAACCTCTGCGGAATCGAAATGGATAACCCCATTATTCCCGCCTCCGGCACCTTTGGCTACGGCTACGAGTTCGCCGAGCTTTACGACATAAACGTGCTCGGCACCTTCTCCTTTAAGGGCACCACCAAGGAGCCCCGCTTCGGTAACCCCACCCCGCGCATTGCGGAGTGCCCAAACGGAATGATAAACGCCGTCGGGCTCCAGAACCCCGGCGTTGAAAAGGTAATAAGCGAGGAGCTCCCGAAGCTCTCCAAATGCTTTAACAAAAAAGTTATGGCCAACGTCAGCGGCTTTTCCGTCGAGGACTACGCCTACACCTGCGAAAAGCTCGATAAATGCGACCAGGTGGGATGGCTCGAAGTTAACGTAAGCTGCCCCAACGTACACGGCGGCGGAATGAGCTTCGGAACTTCCCCCGAAGCCGCCGCAGAGGTCGTCCGGGCGGTCAAGGCGGTCACCACGAAACCCGTCATCGTCAAGCTCTCCCCCAACGTGACGGACATTGTCTCCATCGCCAAAGCCTGTGAGGAGGCGGGAGCCGACGGAATCAGCCTTATCAACACCCTTCTCGGAATGAGGATAGACCTCAAGACGAAAAAGCCCGTCATCGCCAACAAAATGGGCGGCTTTTCCGGTCCGGCGATTTTCCCGGTGGCTGTGAGAATGGTTTACCAGGTCTCCCACGCCGTAAATATTCCCGTCGTGGGAATGGGCGGCGTTTCCTCCGCAGAGGACGTAATCGAGCTGATGCTCGCCGGCGCCACCGCCGTCGAAGTCGGCGCCGCGAACCTTGTTGACCCCTATATCTGCCGCGACATCATAAACGAGCTTCCTGCGGCAATGGACAAATACGGAATAAACACCCTTGAAGAAATTATAGGAGGAGTTAAATAATGGGTAAGGACGTAATCATCGCCTGCGACTTTTCGTCGGCGGAAAAAACTTTCGAGTTCCTCGATAAATTCGAGGGCAAAAAGCCCTTCGTCAAAATCGGAATGGAGCTTTTCTATGCCGAAGGACCCTCTATCGTAAGGGAAATCAAGGCAAGAGGACATAAAATTTTCCTTGACCTCAAGCTCCACGACATTCCCAACACCGTCAAAAAAGCCATGGCTGTGCTCTCCGGGCTGGACGTGGATATGTGCAACCTCCACGCCGGCGGCACCCGCCGCATGATGGAGGCGGCTCTTGAGGGTCTTACAAGACCCGACGGCACGAGACCCCTTCTTATCGCCGTTACCCAGCTCACCTCCACCGACCAGGAGAGCATGGAAACCGACCTTCTCATTCACGAGCCCATCGACAAAGTGGTAATGCACTACGCCGAAAACGCCAAGAAAGCCGGACTCGACGGCGTCGTCTGCTCCCCTCTTGAATCCGGAAAGGTCCACGAGGTCTGCGGCGGCGATTTCCTCACCGTCACCCCCGGAGTCCGTTTCGCCGACGGCGACAACGGCGACCAGAAGCGCGTAATGACCCCGGCACAGGCTAAGGAAATCGGCTCCGACTATATCGTCGTCGGTCGCCCCATCACCGCCGCCGAGGACCCGGTTGCCGCTTATAACAGATGCGTCGAAGAATTCGTAGGATAAAAGAAAAGGAGATTACATCATGGAAAAACTTATCGCCAAAGACCTTCTCTCAATCAAAGCCGTATTTTTCCGCCCGGAGGAACCCTTCACCTGGGCAAGCGGAATAAAAAGCCCCATCTACTGTGACAACCGCCTCACCCTCACCGCTCCCGAAGTGAGAAACGACGTTGAAAACGGGCTTGCAAAGCTCATTAAAGAGAACTATCCCGAAGCCGAGGTGCTCATGGGCACCTCCACCGCCGGCATCGCCCACGCCGCCATCACCGCCCACATTCTCGGAATGCCCATGGGCTACGTCCGTTCCGGCGCCAAGGACCACGGCAGACAGAACCAGATTGAGGGTCGCCTTGAAAAAGGACAGAAGGTCGTCGTTGTCGAGGACCTTATCTCCACCGGCGGCAGCGTTCTCGAGGTTGTAAACGTGCTCCGCGAAGCGGGCGCCGAGGTCCTCGGAATCGTCAGCATCTTCACCTACGGAATGAAAAAAGGTCTTGAGCGCCTCGCAGACGCCAACGTCAAGAACATCTCCCTCACCAATTTCGACGTCATCGCCGAAGTCGCCGCCGAGGAGGGCTACATCAAACCCGAGGACGTACAGCGCCTTATCAAATTCCGCAACAACCCTTCTGATGAAAGCTGGATAAACGGATGAAAAGCCTTATAGATATACTCGACCTCTCCGTCGAGGAAATTGACGGGCTCATTTCCGTCGCCAACGATATAATCGAAAACCCGGAGAAATACTCCGAAAAGTGCAAAGGCAAAAAGCTTGCCACCCTTTTCTATGAGCCCTCCACCCGCACGAGGCTCAGCTTCGAGGCGGCAATGTACGAGCTCGGCGGAAACGTCCTGGGCTTTTCCGAAGCTTCCAGTTCCTCCGTCGCCAAGGGCGAGAGCGTCGCGGACACCATACATATGATAAACTGCTACGCCGATATTGTGGCGATGCGCCACCCGAAGGAGGGCGCGCCCCTCGTTGCGGCGAAAGCCACCGAAAGAGCGCCCATAATCAACGCAGGCGACGGCGGGCATTTCCACCCGACCCAGACCCTCACCGACCTTCTCACCATCAGCAGACACAAGGGTCGCCTTTCAGACCTCACTATCGGACTTTGCGGCGACCTTAAGTTCGGACGCACCGTTCACTCCCTCATCGCCGCCATGTCAAGATACAGCGGCATCAAATTCGTGCTCATCTCCCCGCAGGAGCTTCGGGTTCCCGAATACGTGAGGGAGGACGTGCTCGAAAAGAAGGGAATCCCCTATTTCGAGACCGCGAGCCTTGAGGAGGCAATACCCGAGCTTGATATTCTCTATATGACCCGTATCCAGCGCGAGCGTTTTTCGAGTCAGGAGGAGTACCTCCGTCTCAAGGACAGCTACATCCTCGACCCGGAGAAGCTCGTTTCCGCCAAGAGCGACCTTTGCATTATGCACCCGCTCCCGAGAGTCAACGAAATCAGCACAAGAGTCGATTCCGACCCCCGCGCCTGCTACTTTGACCAGGCGCTCTGCGGAAAATACATTCGCATGGCGCTCATTCTGAAGCTCCTCGACGAGGCGAAGGACAAAACCAAGCCCCAGTTTGAGCACGAGGGCGTGCTCAAAGGAGTACACACCTGTAAGAACCCGCGCTGCATAACCTCCATTGAGCAGGAACTTGAGCACGAGTTCCGGCTCGCCGACCCGGAGAAAAACATTTACCGCTGCGTCTATTGCGACGCCCCGGCGGAAGACTGAAATACTTTGTCCATCCTCAAATTTTATAATTATAAGATGCCGCTTTACAAAATAAAGCGGCATCTTTTTTATTATCCGCTTTTTCCCCGCTGCGTAAGTGCTGCGCAATGGTCTTTTGTGCGGATTTACCGTTTTCAGCTTATATTTCAGTTTAATGATTTTTAAAACTTGTCTAAATTGACGAAAATCAGACAGTTTTTAACGCATTTAGCAGCATTTTGTTGAGGTCTGCCATGCTTTTGATAAATTTGATAGAAAACCGTATATTTTGTATTTTATATTTGCAAAATTGCCATGTTGACTGAAAACGTTTACAGTTTTAAATTTACAATTGTATTATAAAGAGAGGGAGAACAGCATATATGAAACCCATTGCTATAATCGGAGGAAGCGGAATGTACGAACTTCTTGAAAACCCTAAAATGTTCATACATGACAACAAATATGGTCGTTCCTCAGAAATTTACGAAGGAAAAATCAAGGGGCGCACCGTTTATTTTCTTCCCCGGCACGGTCCGAACCACACAGTGATTGTGCCGCGCATCAATTACCGCGCCAACATCTGGGCTTTTCACGAGCTTGGCTGCGAAAGGGTAATTGCAACAAACAGCGTCGGTTCCCTCAATCCTGAGATCAAAATCGGAGATATGGTAATTCCCCATGATTTTATAGACACCACACGCCGCTTTCCCCGTTCCCTTTATGATGACACAACCGTCGCTTACCATGTTGATATGAAGCCCGCCTATTGCCCGGACATTCGCGGCGCTCTCATAAATGCCGCGAAAAAAATTCATGACGGAACGACCCACGACCACGGAGTGATCGTCGTTGAAGAGGGTCTTTGCTACAACACTGAAGCTGAACAAAAGATTTTTTGCTCCTGGGGAGCCGATCTTGTCGGAATGACAACCCTTCCCGAAGCGATCCTTGCAAGGGAAGCAGGACTTTGCTACGCCCATATCTGTATCCCCACGGACTGTATCGGCGAACCGGTACGCTCTGACGTTTTCCAGCAAAATCTCAAAAAGGGGATCCGGGAGCTTTCCGAGATTCTTGAACTTACAGTAGAACAACTTCCGGACGAAAGGGACTGTCCCTGTTCCCATGCTCTTGAGCACGCAATACTTGCAAAAGAGGCAAGTAATGCCATATGACCATTAAAGACGTTGCCAAAAAAGCAGGCGTTTCCGTCGCCACCGTTTCGCGAGTCGTACACAATTATAAATGGGTAAGCCCAGAAATACGGGAAAGGGTCCAAAAAATCATTGATGAGGAGCACTATCAGCCCAACTACATTTCCGGCGTTATGGCAACAGGAAAGAGCAACATGATAGTGATTGTTGTTCCGGATATCAAAAACCCTTTCTTTGCCCAGTTCACTTCCACAGCCATTAAGCTCTTCAAGGATGCGGGCTATTTTTCCATTGTTCACGAAACGGACAACTGTTCAGATGAGGAAATTTCGTTTTTTGGAAGCCCCTTTGCGCTTCTTGCCGACGGAATAATCAGCGTCACTGACGGAGTAGAAAACGAAAAGCTTTTCAGAATGATACACACGCTGCTTGAAAAGAAAAAGCCCATCCTTTTCATTGACCGGCTTGTCCCCAACAGCATTGCCGATTGCGTTGTCAACGACAATCTCGGAGCAATGTATAAAAGCGTAAAACATCTTTACGAGCGCGGTCATAAAAAAATCGCTCTCATCACCGGCAAAAAAGGCATTACCGTCGTCCATGACAAAATCGCCGGATTCCGGAACGCACTTGCGAGTTTCGGTCTTACCGTCTGTGAGGACTTTATCCGCATAGGAGACTGGGATCAAAATACCGGCAAATCCGAAACAGCCGCACTTCTTGATATGGAGGCGCCTCCGACAGCAATAATCGCTTGCAACAATTTCATTTGCGAAGGTGCCGTCGAGGAAATTGAGCGCCGCAGGCTCAAAATCGGCGAGGACATTTCCCTCATCGGCACCGAGGAAAGTGATTCCGACGAACGTCTTTTCAAGCGGCTCGGGATAACCACTTTAAGGCTTGATTCCAAGGGACTTGGCGTTTACGCCGGAAAATATATTCTGGACCGCCTTAAAAGCGGCTGCAGCAAAAACAGCTATACTACTGTGGAATATTCCATAGAGCTTATAGAAAGAAATTCAGTATCAAATCTTAATTAACAAAAATCAAGGGAGGTTTTTCGATTGCAACCCATAGGAATTATCGGAGGAAGCGGATTCTATGACCTTTTGGAGGATGCAGAGGTCTTCATCCACGACAACGCTTACGGCCGTTCCTCTGAAATTTACAAGGGAACCATTGACGGGTACCCCGTTTATTTTCTTCCCCGCCACGGTCCCAACCACTCAATTATCGTACCGCGTATCAATTACCGCGCCAATATGGAGGCTTTCAAAGAGCTCGGCGTTCAGCGCATTATCGCTACCAACAGCGTCGGCGCTTTAAACCCCGACATTCCTCTGGGCGACCTTGTTATCCCGGATGATTTCTTTGACATGACTAAGCGTTCTCCCTATTCAATGTATGATAATACCACAGTCGCTTATCACATCAGTATGTCCCCTGCCTATTGTCCCGTGGTACGTAAAGCCCTTATCGACGCCGCAAACATTGTAAAGCCCGGTCATGTTTGGGACCACGCCAACCTTGTTGTCACCGAAGGACTTCATTATGAAACACAGCTTGAAGATAAAATCTTCCGCAGCCTCGGAATCGACCTTGTTGGAATGACCACCCTCCCAGAGGCAATTTTCGCAAGAGAGCTCGCCATGTGCTACGCGCATATCTGTCTTCCCAACAATTATTGCCTCGGCGTTGAAATAGATGCAGACGAGCTTCCGGTTCTCCTTAAAGACGGAGTTGAAAACTTCAAGAAAGTTATCCGTATCGCAGTAAAAACCCTTGCGGAGCAGGAGGACGAAGACTGCGTCTGCAAACATGCCCTTGACCACGCAATTCTTGCGAAGCAATAATTCAAGCTATGGAGATTTTTAAAGACAACCTTTCCGAGAGAAATTTTTCCGCACTTCTCACCGACCTTGACGGAACGCTAATACATTCCCAGAACGCCATCTGCGAGGCGCTCTACGAATGCTTCGTGAACGTAGGCGCCCGGGTGCCGGAAAAGCAGGAGATACTCGATATGTTCGGGCTTCCCGTAGAAGTGATGCTCACGGAGCTCGGTAACGTTGATAAAAGCGACTATACTTTGATCGACCGCTTCATAGCTGAATACAAGCGTCAGTACCCAATACATATGGCCCAAGGTGCAACGCTGATAAAAAACGCAAAGCAAACCGTTGACGCCATCTGCGCCGCCGGATTTCCCATTTGTCTTATTACCTCGGAGCGAAGGGACAACGCAACTTTTATCCTTGAGCGCCTCGGACTTTCCGATTCAATAAAATATATGATCACTCGCGATGACGTCGTCAAATTCAAGCCCGACCCGGAACCTCTCAACAAAGCAATGGCGCTCGTCGGCAAGGCACCGGACGAATGCGTGTATATCGGAGAGTCCCCCTTTGATATTAAAGCGGGGGTGGCTTCGGGGGCATTTGTTGCCGCCGTTGCTTCGGGCAACTGGTCAGTCGATAGCCTCTTGGAATGCAGTCCGAGCGTGCTTCTCGATGATATTTCAGAGCTTTTGCCGCTGTTTGGAATCTAACGCGGCTCAGCAAATAAAAAACGAATTTTCAACAGGAGGAAACAAAATGAAGAAAATTTTAGCTATCCTGCTCGCAGCAGTAATGGTACTCAGCATCGCCGGCTGCAGCAAAGAACCCGCCGGCAACAACGGAGAAAACAACGGTGCCGCCGATGATTCAGACACTCTTATCTGCATCGTCAGCGAATCTTCCCAAGGCGCTCCTTTCTCCCAGCAGACTTGGAAGGGTTTCGAAATGATCAACAGTGAATACGGCACACAGATCAAGTTCGTTGAAGCCCTTGAAGCTTCCGAATATGAAGTGCAGCTCCGTTCCATGGCTGAAGTCGGTGCAAAGGTCATCTTCTCCATGTTCGACGCCGTAAACCTTGTAGCAGCCGAGATTGCTCCTGAGTACCCCGACGTTCAGTTCATTCTCATTGACTGCAACCAGACCTTTGACATTGACAACGTAACCTGCATCGTTGTTGACTCCTGGGAGCCTTCCTTCGTGTCCGGCGTTGTAGCTGCCCTCACCACCGAAACCGGTGTTCTTGGCTGGGTAGGTTCGATTGATATCGGCGTTATCACCCGTTTCTATGACGGTTTTGTCGCCGGCGTTGACTACGCTAACCAGACCTACGGTCTTAACGTCACCGTCGAAAAGACCTTCGTCGGCAACTCCGAAGACACCGTTAAAGGCGCTGAAGCTGCAAAAATCCTTATCAGCAAAGGTGCTGACATAATTTATCAGACTGCCAACGAAGCAGGTCTCGGCGTTATCCAGGCTTGTTCCGAAGAGGGCGTAAAATGCATCGGCGTTGACTCCTGGCAGGGCGGCATTGACCCCTGCGTTTTCTGGTCTGCGCTTGTTGCAATTGAGCAGGGCGTTTATAACACCTATACCTCTTACCTTGAGGGCAATCTTACCGAAAATTCCATCACTTACAGCGTAGCCAATGGTTTCCCCATCTACGCCGACGTCGATTATGATAACCTTCCCGACGACGTAAAAACCGCCGTTGACGCCGTTATGAGCGGAATCGCGGATGGAACTCTCGATATCTTTGCTTACGGCAACTGATTTTATAACTGACCGGGGGCTGCTGCAATATTAGCGGCAGCTCCCTGCTTGTTATTTTAACGCATACCGCCTTTAAAACGCAGAAAGCGGAGGGAAAAACACAAATGAATGCCTATCTTGAACTTCGGCAGATTTCAAAATTTTTCGGGAGCTTCGTCGCAAACGATAAAATTGACCTTGCTGTCAAAAAAGGTACAATACACGCCATAATCGGCGAAAACGGCGCCGGAAAGAGCACCCTTATGAACGTTCTTTCCGGAATATATCGCCCTGACGAGGGCGATATATTCATAAACGGAAAAGCGGCACATTTTCAAAACCCCACCGCCGCAAGCCGCG
Source organism: Oscillospiraceae bacterium (assembly GCA_016296485.1). GTDB lineage: Bacteria > Bacillota > Clostridia > Oscillospirales > Ruminococcaceae > UMGS1668. The sequence goes on along the minus strand of JAEDJF010000004.1, from coordinate 20,800 downwards.
CCGGTATCGGAATGGTACATCAGGAATTTATGCTTTTCCCTGAGCTTTCGGTTCTTGAAAATATAATAATGGGCTATGAACAAACCCGGGTTCCGGGCATCATCAGCAAACAAAAATCGAGGGCAGCGGTGGACAAAATCTGTAAACAGTACAATTTTAACGTGCCCCTTGATGCAAAAGCCGGCGTCCTTCCCGTAGCCATGCTCCAGCAGGTAGAGATAGTGAAAGTTCTCTATCACGGCGCGGACATCATTATTTTTGACGAACCCACCTCCGTCCTCACTCCGCAGGGAATTGAGGGACTTTTCCGGGCGTTCCGCGCTCTTACCGAAAAAGGAAAAACAATTATTTTCATCACGCATAAGCTCCAGGAGGTTCTCGCTGTAGCAGATGCAATAACGGTGCTCAAAGACGGAAAAGTTACCTTTAACACCACTCCCGCCGAAACTGACGAAAAGGAGCTTGCCCGGATGATGGTAGGTCGGGACGTGCTTCTCAACGCAGTCAAAACCGAACGCAAGCCGGGCGAAACCGCTCTTTCTGTTGAAAACCTCACCGTACTCGGCGAAAACGGCGAAGCAAAAGTCAAAAGCGCCCGCTTCAGCGTCCGGGCAGGAGAAATAGTTGGCATCGCGGGCATCGCCGGCTCGGGTGAAAGTGAACTTATCGCTGCGCTTTTTGGGCTTGCTCCCGCCGCTTCTGGTTCAATTACCCTCAACGGAAAACATATAGAAAAGCTTTCGCCAAGGGAACGGCGCTGTGAGGGAATAGGATATATCCCACAGGACCGTAACGCCGAGGGTTCCAACCGGACATCCCCCATTTGGGAAAACTGCATGATGGGCTATCACGTAGCCCACAGCTCAAAAAATAAGATTTTCATTGATCGCAAAGACATTTACGGCTTTACGAACAGCGTAGTTTCCGAATACAATGTGAAAACCGGCTCGATTTTTTCTAACGTCTCCGACCTCAGCGGAGGAAACGTCCAAAAGATGATAGTCGGGCGGGAATTCATGCAGGACAACAAACTCCTAATAATTGAGGACCCCACCCGCGGAATCGACATCGGCGCCATTGAGTTTATCTGGAACAAAATTGAAGAGCTTGCCGCTTCCGGGGTTGCCATACTTATGGTCAGCCACGAGCTAAATGAGGTCATGGAGGTTTCTGACCGCATTCTTGTTATGAACAGCGGAAAACTTTACGACGCCGGAAAATACGGTGAGCTTACGGAAGAGCAGATAGGCGTACTGATGATGGGAGGACAGAAAGAATGAAAAAGCTTCCGATTCAAAGCAAAAACTTCATCTATGAGGCTGTCAAATATCTTGCCGCCCTTTCCGCCGCGCTTCTTCTCGGAGTGCTCATAATAAAGCTCCAGGGGCAGGACGTTGCCGCCGCGGGAAAAGCCGTCCTCTTTGGTGCCTTCGGAAATATTTCAAGGCTCGGCAACACCATCCGCTGGGTCACTCCCTGCCTCATGACCGGAATAGCGGCGGCGGTTTCCTTCCGCTCCGGCATCTGGAACATGGGTATCGGCGGACAACTCTATATGGGCGCTTTCGCCGCAACCGCCGTAGCGCTCTATATCCCGCTGCCGCAGACGGTGGCTCCCATCGTTTGTCTTATTGCCGCCGGCGCTGCCGGAATGGCTTTTGCGCTTATTCCAGCGCTCCTTAAGCGTTTCCTCGGCGTTAGCGAGCTTATAACCACGTTGATGTTCAACTATATTGCAACGCTCCTTACCACTTATTTCACAAAGCTCGTCAACGGAATAAGCGCCAACAACAACAGCAAAGCAATGGCTACGCCCCTTATTGACGACCGCTACCGTCTCACCACCCTCATCCCTAAAACCAATGCAAGCACGGGCATTTTCATTGCGATTTTCTTCGTAGTGCTCATGTACCTTGTTTATAAATACACCATAATGGGCTATGAAATGCGCCAGGTCGGCTCCAACATCCGCTTCGCCAGGGCGGGAGGAGTTCGCACCAACAGAATGTACCTTATGATATTCCTCCTTTCCGGATTCATTGCCGGTCTTGCCGGTGGAATTGAGATACTCGGCGTTTACGGAAAGTTTACCGCCAACTTCGCAAGCAACATCGGCTGGGACGGAATAATGATTGCCACCATTGCTGCCAACAGCCCCATTGCCACAGGCTTCGTCGGGATCCTTTGGGGCGCGCTCAAATCCGGATCACTTTATATGGAAGCGCTTACCGAGACCAACCGTCTTACCGTTGAGGTGATACAGGCAGCATTTGTACTTTTTGTAACGATAGACTACCGCGGATTTATAAATAGACTTCGCGAAAACCGAAACAGAAACGCCGCCAAAGCCGTGAAAGGAGCGTGACTTTAAATGCTTGATACTTTTTTTGGCTCCGCCACTCTTGCCGCCGCCCTTCGTCTTTCTATCCCACTTATTTTTGCTGCCATAGGCGGTTGTTTTTCCGACCGAGCAGGCGTTTTTAATATCGCCCTTGAGTGTTTTATGCTCTGCGCGGCGTTTTTCGCTGCCCTCGGAACTTTTTTTACTGTGAACCCATATATAGGTGTTCTCTGCGGAATTGTTGCGGGGCTCGTCTGTTCCCTTATTTTTGGGCTTTTTGTCTTTCATCTCGGTTCAAGCGCAATAGTGGTCTCCATCGCCATGAACCTCAGCGCATGGGGACTTACAACCCTTTTAATGATGTTCTTTTGGGGTGCAAGGGGCTCCTTTGTCAGTGAGCGCCTTGTGAGCCTTCCCTCTGTCAATATCGGAATCCTGAACGAATTACCCGTTCTCGGAAAGATTCTCGGTGGACAAAATATTCTCGTATATATAGGCATCGCCGCAATCTTTGTTATGTGGTTTCTTATGTATAAAACCCCCTTCGGTCTTCGCCTTCGCGGCGTCGGAATGAACCAAAAAGCCGCCCAAACCATTGGCATCAACACTCTCAAATACAAGTGGACGGCCAATCTTATCACCGGCGCTCTCTGTGGGCTCGGCGGAGCGGTACTTCCCATCGGCGGCACCTCAATTTTCTCCGAAAATATGACCGCCGGTCGTGGTTTCCTTGCTCTTGCGGCACTTCTTGTTGCGAAGGACAACCCCCTTACAGCAGGGCTTTTCTGTATACTCTTTGCCTATACTGAAGCGCTCGCCCTCGGGCTCCAGAATATAGGGATCCCTTCCCAGCTCGTTGAAACAATGCCCTATCTTACTACAATACTCGTTCTTGTTATTGCCGGAATAAAGCAAAAACTGTCACAGGGTCATCGCCGCCCGAAACCCGCCAAAGCAAGCTGACTTCGTGTTTGTGCATTTGTAAAATATACTCCCTATGTGAAAAACCGCCGTCCTTTTCGGACGGCGGTTTTTCTTTTTTAGGAACGTCAGGCGCGTATTTTAAAGGTTTTCGGTGCGAATTTATAGACGAGGACGCTCGCCGCGGCGCAGTAAACCACGCAAAAGGCTATTGCCGCAAGACCGAAGACTTTTGTGGGCATTTTCACCTGCATCATAAAATAGCAAACGAGGTAAGTCGCGGACATTATGAGCTGGTAAGTGCCGCTTTTAATCTCCGTTCCGGCGTTATACGGCTGGAGGAGGTAGTAAATCGTAAGATAATGCATCGAAAAGAACACGCTCATACAGATTATCGAAACGATTATCACGGCGTAGTCCGTCGGGTCGTCGGTTCCTCCTGTGGCGTAAAGGAGCGCCGCGAGCCCGCCGCCGATTATTGCCGCAGGCGGGAGGTTTATTTTAATTATTTCCCGAAGGCGTATCCAAAAGAGCCGCAGCACGAATTTCGGCTTCTTGTAAAAAGAATAGGTCAGAAGGCTGTGGTCGCAGTTCATAAAGAGCGCCTGGGTAAAGCCCGCGCCCCGGTTTATTACGTACATAACAAAAGTGAAATACGGGAGGAAACGAAGGGGAATTTCGTTTATCTCCTCCTTCGCCCCCGGAATAAAGCTCACGGCGATAAGCGCCGCCGCAACGACGCAAAGCGCCACGACGGATATTCTTTCTGAAGAGCGCCAGAGAATCTTCCTGTGGCGCTTTATGAAAAGCTCGTTCAGAAACTCGAAGCCCCTGCGGCTGCTGGTGATTCCCGCGTCGGCGGAAATAGCCTTCTGGCTCCGGGTTTTGGCCGCTGTCTTTGCGCTGTTCAGCCTGTCCATATTTTCGGTGAGCAGCTCTTTATATACCGCCCGGTAATCGTCAAAGGCAAGTATTTTTCTGACCGAAAGCGCTCCCGCCGACGCAGAAATAAGCATCACCGCTCCGGAAGCCCAAACCGGAACGACTATTCCGAAAAGCGGGAGTCCGTAAGCCGCCGCGGCGCAGGCGAACATCAGCACCCATTTCACCGTTCCGAGCTTATTTTCGTTCGGCACAACGCCCCGCTTTTCATAGTCCCAAAGGGAAAGCGCCGCCACGGTTATTTTAAGCCCCGCCACAAAAAGCGGTATTAAAAGACAAGCCCAAAGCGGCGCCCCCGCCAGAAGCCCGAAGATTAGCCCAAAGAGCAGAAAGCCCGAAAGGACTTTCATTATGGCGTAGGCGTAGTTCACAAGGGTATATTCCTTTGCGTCCATACGCATAAGTATCATCGCGTAGTACTTGTCCCGGGTGGGGTTAAACATATAGGTGTTGTCAAAGGCGCCGGCTACGGTGAGGAAAAGGAGAATATGAAGAAAAATCGCCCCGGTATTTTCCGCTTCGTAAAGCTTCGCCGCGCCGAAAAGCATCAAAAAGAAATAGATGAGCTTCCCGCCGAAGGCGGAAACCACCTCCCAGAGTATTGAGAGCACGTTCGCGAAAACCTTAAGCCCCTCCACCCGATACACCGAATCCGGCAGGAGCTTTTTGATAATCGGAATCTGTTTTATCGAATAGAGTATCCCGTTGACGCGGTAGGCGTTTTTAAGAGCGAAGGAAATTTCAAGGGTTTTTGTCATTGATTTTCCTCCCGAAGGGCGGCGATTATCTTCTCCTTGAACTCCCGGCTGCCGAGGTTTTCTTTATCGACGGTCTCGAGCACGCCGTGGTTTAAAAGCACTATCTCGTCGCAAAGGTCAAGGGCAAGGTCCATAATGTGGGTCGAAAAAATCGTCACCCGCCCGCTCTTGATTGAGCGCAAAAGTTCTTTCATCTCCTCCGCCACCACAACGTCAAGGGAAGTTAGGGGTTCGTCAAGAAGGAGCACGTTGGGCTTTGCAATAATATTAATGAGCATCTGCATCTTGTTTTTCATTCCGTGGGAATAGTCCTTGAGGAGCTTGTCCCGGTCCTCCGGCGCGATGCTCATATAGTCGAAATATTCGTCAAGGGGACGGGGATTTTCAATGCTTTTCCCGTTGATGTCGAGGAAGAATTTCAAAAACTCCCTTCCGGTGAGAAACTCCGGAACGGTGGGTGTCGAAAGAACGTAGCCTATGTCCTCCGGGGTAACGTCCCGTTTGGAGTCCTCCTCCTCGATATAGAAGCTGCCGCCGTCGAATTTTATGTCGCGGTTGATGCAGTTGAAAAGCGTCGTTTTGCCGGCGCCGTTGCGCCCCAAAAGTCCGTAGATTTTTCCGCTTTCAAAGGAAAAATCAATATCTTTGAGCACCTCTTTTTCCCCGAATTTTTTGGAAAGGTGCTCGATTACGAATTTCATTCCGTCACTTCCTTTTGTTCAGCGCCCTCCTATCAGTCAAAGACGTACATTCCGAAAAGGGCGAGCCTTCCCTTTTCGCAGCAGTAATCCATTTCGCAGTCCTCCGCCAGCTTTTTGACGTAGACGCAGAAGGCGGACATACAGGAATACTGCAAATCCGGGAAATTACAGGGTTTGCCCTCGGTTATGGCGCAGGGATTGCAAAGGGCGCAGCCGCTGGAGCCGATGGTGAAGCCGTCGTGCCCCTCCTCCCGGAGCTTTTTCATAAGGCGGAGGGCGGCAGCGTTATGTACGGCTTTCGCTGCCTTGACGGCGGCGCCGTCCGCCGGGTCCACGTCGCATATGCTCTGGAGGACGAGGGCGTATTTATGTTCCCGGACCCTTTTTTCCATCTCGGCGGGAGTTCCGCAGTCCGGCGGACAGGAGTAGTTGACTCCGTATTTTCCGCAGAGGTTTTCCGCGCAGTAGGGGCGGAACGCCTCGTCGAAAACGATTTTGTCGGTATCAATAACTGCGGCTTTTGAAAAGCCCTCCCCAAGGGCCGCCGCAACGAGCTGTTCGCTGTTCATCTTAAAAATCACCTTTCATCAAAAAGCCGCCGAAAGCGGCAAAAATTTTGCCTTTATTATATCGCCCCGCCGGATAAAAGTCCATATTTTATTGCGAAGCGAAATCTTAAGATTTAATTAAAAGTGCAAATTATTTTAAATTATTATACTTATAATTATATGTTCTTCCTCGCAGAAATCGCCATAAATCGCATTATAACGCTGTTTTTCGCCTTTTCCTAAAGCAGAGTTTTAGCGAAATCGAGGAGTTTTTCCCTCTCGTTCGGAAGCTCCCCGTTTATCACCTTATCAAGGAGAAGCCCCAGCGCCGCGCCGAGCTTCGGACCCGGGGCGAAGCCCGCGGCGACGAGGTCGCCGCCCTTTACCGCCAGGTCCTTGAGCGAAAAGCACTGCTTTTCGGCGATTATTTCTTTCCCGAGCCGCTCAAGAGCGGAAAAATATTCTTCGTCCAAAGGGCGCCCCGGGTCGCAGGCGGCGGCGTCCGCCCGCTTTAAAAGCAGGAGTTCAAAGAAAAGCTCCGGCGAATATTTGTTAAGCGCCCGGCGGACGGCCTTTTCCGTCGGCTCAATCTGCGCCCCGTGGTATTTCACAAGGCTGACGACCTCTTTTTTCGCCGCCGAGTCAAGGCGAAGGCGGCCCAGAATTTCCTCCGCCATCCGGGCGCTTATCTCCGCGTGACCGTAAAAATGCCCGACTCCGTTTTCGTCAATGGTGAAGCAGCGGGGCTTTCCGACGTCGTGCAAAAGCGCACCAAGGCGCAAAGCGGGGCGCGGCGGAACCTTCTCCGCCGCCGCGGCGCTGTGCTCCAGAACGTCGTAAACGTGGTGGGGGTTTCGCTGAACAAAACCCCTCATGGGCAAAAGCTCCGGCAAAATCACCCCGAGAACGTCCGTATATTTCATCAGCACCCGGCGGACATTTTGTCCGCAAAGGAGCTTCAAAAGCTCCTCGGAAAGGCGCTCGGCGCTGACGTTTAGAAGAAGCGCCCGGTTTTCAAAGAGCGCCTTTTCCGTCTCCGGCTCAATCTCAAAGCCCAGCGCCGAGGCAAAGCGAAGGGCGCGCATTATACGAAGGGCGTCCTCCCGAAAGCGCTTTTCCGGGTCACCTACGGCGCGGATAATTCCCGCCTTTACGTCGGCTTCGCCGCCGAAGGGGTCGACTATCCCCCGGCTCTCGCTGTAAGCGAGGGCGTTCATGGTGAAATCCCGCCGGGCAAAGTCCTCCTCAATGCTCTTCGTGAACTCAACCCGCTCCGGACGGCGGTTGTCCCGGTACTCCGATTCCACCCGAAAGGTCGTTATTTCAAGGGGCGTTTCGCCGAGAATCACCGTCACCGTTCCGTGCTTTATTCCCGTTTCGATTATTTTTTCGCCTTGGAAAACTCTCTCTGTCTCCTCCGGCTTTGCGGCGGTAGTAAGGTCGTAGTCCCCCGGCTCGTTTCCGAGAAGGCTGTCCCTTACGCAGCCGCCCACGGCAAAGGCTTCGTACCCCGCAGCTTCGAGCCGCCCTATGGCGTTTTTTACCTCTTTCGGAAGCTCCAACCGCTCACCCCCAAACTATTTTACAATTCGTCATTTTCTTCGCTGTTATTACTTTTTGTATATGAATTTACGAGCTTTTCAAGCTCCTCGTCGTCTTTCGTCTTTTTCCCCGTAATGTCCCTATAGGCTTCCTTTATTCCGTTTTTGACAGCCCATTTCACAATGAAATACAGAGCCGCCAGAACTATTAAGGCGGTGCCGCCGCTTATTCCGAGTTCCTCCCACAAGGTATTATTCCTCCCCGCCTTCGAGCTTTTCCTCTATCTTTCTGAATTTCTTCGCCGAGAGCTCCAAAAGAACATAAGCGGCAAGAAACGCCACGGCGGCGGTTCCACCGCAAAGGATAAGGGTGTTTTTAATATCCATTTCCCTTAAAATTGTCACCGCGAGCATAAATCCGCCGACGATGGCGGCGCTGATGACGCTCACAATGATATTCGTTTTCCGGCTGGGCTTAAACCCCCGGCTCCAGATCCCACGCCGCAGACAGCCGACAACTCCGCAGATGCTCAGAATCATCAGAAGCAGCCACTCCCCGAAGAAGCTCGGAATATTCTCAAACACTCCGCCCGCCTCCAAAAGCGCCTGCGCCAATAGGAGAACAAAAATCCCGCCGTAAGCCGTCCAGCAAAGTCTGTGCTCCAGCTCAAGGAGCTCCTTTTCCTGTCTTTCGTCAAGAACCGTTTTAGTTTTCATCGCTCTCATCCTCCCAAAAAAGTTCGTCAAGGCTTTTCCCGAGGGCGCGGCAAATCGCCCTGCAAAGCCTTATGGTCGGGTTATATTCCCCTTTTTCGATGGCGTTTATGGTCTGGCGCGAAACGCCCACCGCCTTCGCCAAATCCTGCTGCGTCATTTCAAGAGCCGCCCTTGCGGTCTTTATGGCGATATTTTTGCCCATATAATCACCTCTGCGAAGAAAGTAGCATAAATTTTACTTAATGTCAATTATATTTTACTTTTTTCCGCAGAAATATTGAGGATTTTTTTGTGGCGGCGAAGAAGTATTTGTGCTATAATTACCGGGTAACAAATTTATTTTAAAAGCGAGGACAGTATGAACCAGAAAGAACTTAACGAAATCCGCCGCCGGCTGGCGTTCGATAAAAACTGCATAAACAAAATTTACGGCTGCTTCGTCAGCAGCACCAAGGAGATAATTTCCTATCTTGACGAGCCCCTTTCCGTAATGCCCCAGACGGAGGCGGAGCGCTATCTCGGGCTTTTCAAGAAAGCCCTTTCCGGAGGGCTCGGGCGCAACCTCGTGGACATCGAGTTTTCCACCCAGCAGGTGGCGGACAGCGAGGAGCATCGGCTTTTGATGGGGCTTCGCTCCGATATGGACAATCGGGAGCTTCGGGAGGAGTTTTACCAAAAGGTCATAAGCTCCGTCTCCTTCGGCGACAGCAACTACGTGATTCTTCTTGCGGCGGACGTTTACGACGTGCCGTTTAAAGGCACCGACGGTCTCGGCGTCGAGGACGCCTCGGAGACGATGTTCTCCTATTTTGTCTGCTCAATCTGCCCCGTCAACGAGAGCAAGACCGAGCTTGGCTACGTCGTGGGCGAAAACGCCTTCCACAACTGCACCTTCCCCCAGACCGTCGCCGCCCCGGAGCTCGGCTTTATGTTCCCCGCCTTCGACGACCGGGCGGCGAACATCTATAACGCCCTTATGTACACCCGTGACGCCGGCGACGCCCACCAGGAATTTGTGGACTCTGTTTTCCATATTGAGCCACCCATGCCCGCAGAGGAACAGAAGGAAACTTTCCAGAGCGTTCTGGCGGAGTCCCTTGAGGAGGACTGCTGTTTCGACGTGCTCCAGTCCGTCCACGAGCAGATAAGAGAGCGCCTTGAGCAGCACAAGGAGAGCCGTGACCCCGCTCCCCTTGAGTTCAGCCAGAGAGAGGTTGGCGAAATCCTCGAGAGCAGCGGCGTTGCCAAGGAGCGCGTCGAAACCTTCAAGGAGCGCTGCACCGAGCATTTCGGGAGCGAAAAATCCCTCAACCCGAAGAACATCATCGACAGCAAGAAATTTGAGCTCGTGACCCCGAACGTCAAGATAACCGTCGTGCCCGAGGCGAGCTATATGGTCGAGACGAAAATCATTAACGGGCGCAAATACATACTTATCCCGGCGGACGAGGGCGTTATGATAAACGGCGTCAACGTGCGCATCACCGAGGACTGATCGTTATGAAGCTTTTCGCGCCGAACTACTACGAAAATTTCCGCTGTATCGCCGGCGACTGCCGGCACAGCTGCTGCGCCGGCTGGGAAATTGATATTGACGGCGAAAGCCTTGAATACTATAAAAGCGTTCCCGGCGCTTTCGGAAAGCGCCTCGGAGAAAATATCTCCGAGGAGGACGGCTGCGCCCATTTCGCGCTTTCAGAGGGGGAACGCTGTCCCTTTCTCAATGAGCACGGGCTTTGCGACATAATCCTCACCCTGGGCGAAGGAGCCCTCTGCCAGATTTGCGACGACCACCCGCGCTTTCGGAATTTCTATTCCGACCGGACCGAAATGGGGCTCGGGCTCTGCTGCGAGGCGGCGGCGAAGCTCATACTGGGGCGCGAGGAGCCCTTTTCCCTCGCTCTCCTTTCCGACGACGGCGAAGCGGAGGAGCTCTTTGAGGAGGAACGGGAATTTTTCGCCCTCCGGGACGAGGTCTTCCTGGCGGCGCAGAACCGCCGGAAGCCCGTTTCAGACAGAGCAAAGAAAGCGCTCGCCCTTTGCGGCGCGAACCTTCCGGAAAAGAGCCCTGCCGACTGGGCAAACGTCTATTCGGCGCTGGAAAGAATGGATCCGGAGTGGGACAGTTACCTCTCCGTGCTCAAAAATTCCGGCGGCGACGCCGGGGCGGATTTTGAGCACCGTGAGCTCGAAATTCCTTTCGAGCAGCTTCTCGTCTATTTCCTTTTCCGCCACCTTTCGCCCGACGGTACTGCCGAAACTGCGGCTTTCGCCGTTTTGAGCTTTCTAATCGTCCGGGGAATCTTTTGCGCCCTTTGGGCGCAAAGGGGCGAAAGCCCCGGGCTTTCCACCCTTTGCGAAATCGCAAGGCTCTATTCCTCGGAGATTGAATATTCGGACGAAAACATCGAAAAAATCATAGAAATTATAGAAAACTCCCGCTGAAAATTTCAGCGGGAGCTTTTTTTGTAAACTGTGCTTTATCTATTTTTATTATAAAACTTCACCGAAAGGAAAACGGAAACTACGCTCGCTAAAACCGCCAGAAGCGCCGCCGCGCCCACCGCCGCCGGGAACGGAAGGCTGACCCCCGGGGCGTCCTCCGCAAGCTTTTCGCTTGCGCCGAAAGAGAGCACCACCGCGGCTATGTTAAAAAGCATGAACCAGATTCTTCCCTTTTCAACGCCAAAAAGGAACATCAGCGGAAGGTTTATCGCCTGCAAAATCATTGCTATCGAGATATAGAGCACCTGCATCAGCGCCACCTCCATAGCGGAGCCGCCGCCGATTATAACGGAGTAAATGAGTTGGGAAGCGAAGCAGAGGACTTCCATTATAGCCACTACCGCCCAACCCAGCAGGTATTTGCAGAAAACGCTGTCAAAGGCGGAACAGGGCAGCATATCCGCGAAAACGCCCCATTTGCACTGCTCGTCGTAGGCCATTGCCGTCATCGACAGCATCGACGCGTAGAGGACAATGAACGGGACCATCTCCCCCGAGGTGGAGAGGGCTATAACGACGCCCATTAAGAGGAAAATTTTTATTTGCGGCGCAACCGTGTAAAAATCTTTTATTAAAAGCCCTTTCATCGTCTTGTTTCCTCCTTCGCAAGAAAAAGAATTACGTCCTCAAGGGTGGTGTGCTCAAAGCTAAACTCCGGCGAGAGCTTTTCCCGCTCCACCAGCGCTTCAACGCCGTAGGGCGTCTCCTTCACTCCGTGGACGGCTTCCTTCGGAATCTCCTCGAGCTTCGCTTTCGGAAGCTTGAGCACGGCGTAGTCCGAAAGGATTTTGTCCTTTTCGTCGAAAAGGACAAGCTTTCCCTTATGTATGAACGCGAAGTAGTCGCAGAGCTTTTCCATATCGCTCACTATGTGGGAGGAAAAGAGTATCGAATGATGCTCGTCCCTTGTGAAATCCTCGAAAATATCGAGGATTTCGTCCCGGGCAACGGGGTCGAGACCGCCGGTCGCCTCGTCAAGAATGAGCAGCTTCGGGTCGTGGGAAAGGGCGACGGCGATAGCGAGCTTCATTTTCATTCCCCGGGAGAACTCCTTGAATTTTTTGTCCCTCGGAAGGGAAAAGCGCTTTATATAGTCCCAAAAGACCTCGTCGCTCCAGTTTTTATAGGTGTTTCTCATCACGGCGCAGACCTTTTTCGTCGTCAGCACCGCAGGAAAATACGCTTCGTCAAGGACCACGCCGATGTCGTTTTTAAGGTCGGTGAACTCCTTGGCGCGGTTGTCAACGCCGAGGACGGTGACGGTTCCGTCTCCGCGCTCAATGGCGTTCATAATAAGTTTAATGGTGGTGGATTTGCCCGCGCCGTTTTCGCCCGCAAGCCCCAGGATGCTTCCCTCGGGCAGAACGAAGCTCACGCCGCGAAGCTCAAAATCCGGATAGGATTTACAAAGACCGCTCACCTCAATGGCGTTCATTCTTTCGTCTCCTCCTTTGAAATCAGGTCGTACATTTCAAAAATTTCCTCTTTGGATATTCCGACGGGCTTTCCGAGTTCGATTATCTTCCTTATGTAATCCTCGATTCGGCGAAGATTCTGTTCTTTGATAAACTCAAGGTTCTTCTTCGCAACGAAACAGCCCTTGCCCGCGACGGTGTTGATAAAGCCCTCTTTTTCGAGCTCGTCATAGGCGCGCTTTGTCGTAATAACGCTGATGCGAAGGTCCTTCGCAAGGTTCCGTATCGAGGGAAGGGCGTCCCCTTCGGCAAGATTTCCGGAAATTATTTCGCTTTTTATCTGCGCGGTGACCTGTTCGTAAATGGGGCGGGAGTCCGCGTTGCTGATGATTATATCCATATGGTGGTACCTCCAACTGTATATAAACAGTATATACAGAATATACCCAGCCGCTTTGTTTGTCAATAGGTTTCCTTAATTTTAAGTATAAAAAACTTCAAAAACATAAAAATAGTGTTGACAGAAAGCGTGTTTTTATGGTATATTTAAAGTCAGCCGTGGAGAGGTGTCCGAGCGGTTTAAGGAGCTGGTCTTGAAAACCAGTGACTCGAAAGAGCCATGGGTTCGAATCCCATCCTCTCCGCCACCTTTCTTAAAGTCAAGCGCAAACGGCAGGAGGGCACACCGAGAGCCCTCGCTAAAAAAGTTAATATGTTCTTTATGAACGCTACCATATGGAGAAGTACTCAAGTGGTGACGAGGCGCCCCTGCTAAGGGCGTAGGCCGTGTTAAAAGCGACGCGAGGGTTCGAGTCCCTCCTTCTCCGCCAAAAGGACCGATTTTATCGGTCCTTTTTTCTTAAACCTTATTTCCCTGTCTTGCGCCGGGGCGCTCCCGATGCTATAATTCATTTGTGAACTCCGTTTGCGGTTTTGCCGCCAAAACGGAGACCCTTTAAAAAATAAAGGAGGCTTCGCCATGCTTGAAATTAAAACTCCCGCGCCGGATTTTGCCCTTTCGGACAAGGACGGAAACACCGTCCGCCTTTCGGATTTTCGCGGCAAAAAAGTTATCCTCTACTTCTACCCGAAGGACAATACCCCGGGCTGTACCCGCCAGGCCTGCGCCTTCGGCGGCGCTTACGAGGAATTTAAGGAGCTCGGCGCCGTCGTCATCGGCATCAGCAAGGATTCCGCCGAGTCCCACCGCAAATTTGCCGAAAAATACGACCTTCCGTTTATTCTTCTCTCCGACCCGGAGCACAAAGTCATCGAGGACTACGGTGTCTGGCAGGAGAAAAAGCTCTACGGCAAGGTGAGCATGGGCGTCGTTCGTTCCACCTATATAATCGACGAGGAGGGGCTTATCGAAAAGGTGATGCCGAAAGTTAAGCCCGACACCAACGCCGCAGAAATTCTTGAATATCTTAAAAAGTAAAAACCGGCGGAGCCTTGGCTCCGCCGGTTTTTCTATTATTTGAGCACGCTGCTTTCATTGAGCACGAGGGTGCTGTAAAGAAAGAGCACGTCGCAGTTTGTGAAGTCCACGTAGTCCCCCAGGAGAGCTGGGGCGATATAGCGGGTGTCAACGAGGGTCACCTTGGAGTAGCCCTCGATGAGATAGGGCGCAATCGCCGAGCCGAAGGAATCCCGGAAAATGACGAGCTCCTTTTCCTCCGCCGCAGCGGGGTTCTCAACGGTCAGGAGCGCCGCCGCGCCGGAGAGGAAAAACTCATAGGGGTCCTTGCTTTGGAGCTTACCGAAGTCGTAAATCCCGCCGGTGGCGCCCGTTTCGGCGTTATAGACCGTCGCTTCGGAAATCACCTTGCTCGTGACGTAGTTTATCCTGTCCGCAGGAAGCGGGAGCGCCGACTGTCCGTAATAGACGCCGTAAAAATCGACTTCCGCCTCGTTTTCGGTGTAGCGCTCCGAAAGCTCGAAGCCGAGGGCGGCGGCGATTTTTTTCGCCGCAGGAAGGATTTTTTCCTGCCGCCAATGGGTGTCGGTGGTGTAGTAATCCTCTATCGAGAGGGTGTCGAAAATCCCGCAGTACTCGGCGTAGGGCATATTTTCCGTAAGGAGCTTTTCGAGCTTTTCATAGTCCATCACCGGGTAGCCGTTGGCTTCGCCGAGGAAATATCCCTTGTCCGGGACTATTGAAACCACGATTTTTCCGCCGGAGTTTCCAAGATACAAATCGTAAATCTCGCCGAACTTTGCCGCCGCGTCGAGGACGGAGCCCTCTTTAAGCGGATAGACGAGCTTCGCGGCGTAGCCGTCCGCGACGTATATCCCGTTGCTGTCCTTGAGGTTAAAAACGTTATACTGGGCGAACGCCTTGAGCCTTCTGAAGCTGTCCCGAAGGGGAAACTGGTCAAGAGAGTAGCTTTCAAAGCCCTCCATAAACTTTCCGTTAAGGAGCGTTTCCGCCGAAAGCTCCGGGAACTTGGCGAGCTTTCGCCTTTCGCTTTCGGAAAAATCCTTCTCCGGCGAAAAGAGACAAGCCGCCGAGAGGACGAAAACGAGCGCCGCCGCAAGAACGACGGTATAAATGCTGTACGCTTTTTTGTTCATTTTTTCGCCCTCCTTAATTAAAATCTGAAATAGAGGAACGGGTTAAAGGAGCCGTCCACAAGGTAAGCCGTCACGAGAAGCAAAACGCCGCAAAGGAGTACCGGACGCAAAAGCCCGAAGAACCTTTCCCCTTTTCCGCTTCTAATCCGGTCGGAAATAATTTTCAGAAGCGGCGTCGCGCCGATTATTCCGACGGCGAAAATTACGGCGTAGCTGCGAAGATAATAAAGGGTCTCCGCCGTGACGAGGGGAAGATTTCCCGCGCCGAACATGGCGCAGATATCGGAAACCGCCCCGCCGATGCCCTCGGCGTTAAAGAGGACGAAGCCGGTAATTACGAAGAACATAACGTAAATATGCCCTATGACGGCGGGAAGACGCTCCAGCGCCTTTTTAAAGAACAGCTTTTCAATAATGAGGAGCACGGCGTACATAAGCCCCCAGGCGATGAACTGCCAGTCCGCGCCGTGCCAGAAGCCCGTCAACATCCAGACGGCGAAAATGTTGAAAAACCAACGGGGCTTCGACACCCGGTTTCCCCCGAGGGGGATATATACGTAATCCCGGAACCAGGAGCCGAGGGACATATGCCACCGGCGCCAGAACTCGGTGATGCTTCTTGAAATATAGGGGTAATCGAAGTTCTCCGGGAAGTGGAAACCGAAAATCCGTCCGAGGCCGATTGCCATATCGGAGTAGCCCGAGAAGTCGAAATAAATCTGGAGCGTGAAGGCCACGGCGTAAACCCAGTAGAAAAGGACGGATTTTTCGCCGGAGGCTCTGAAAATCGAGCAAAGCTCGCCGAAGGCGTTTGAGATGAGCACCTTCTTCCCAAGACCCACCACGAAGCGCTCGATCCCGAAGGCGGCTTTTTCAAAGCTGTGGGTCCTCTCGGTGAGCTCCGCGTCAATGTCCGTGTAGCGGACGATGGGACCCGCGATGAGCTGGGGGAAAAGGGCGACGTAGGCGCCGAAATCGACGATATTTCTCCTCGCCTTCGCGCTCCCGCGATAGACATCGATGGTGTAGCTGAGAATCTGGAAGGTGTAGAAGCTGATTCCTATGGGAAGGGCGATTTTGAGAAGCGGAAGCGAAAGCCCCGTTGCCGCATTAAAATTCCCGATAAAGAAATCAGCGTATTTGAAGTAGCCGAGAAGCCCTATGCTTATTACGACGGAAGCCGCCAGAAGGAGCTTCGCCGTTTTTTTGCCCCGGTACTTTTCGATAAGCAAGCCGAAAACATAGCCCATTACAATCGAGAAAGCCATCAAAAAGACGTAGCGCGGCTCGCCCCAGGCGTAGAACAGGAGGCTGAAAACCAAAAGTACGGCGTTTTTGAGCTTTTTTGGGGCGACGAAATAGCAGAGCATCACCGCCGGAAGAAAATAAAAAAGAAAAGGTACGCTCGAAAAAAGCATTTTTCTCCTTTCCCACAAGACGTGGAAATAAAACTAAAAGGAATATCTTTTCGACTTAAAACGGGCGGCGTCAATGCCGCCCGTTTTAGTTTAAGGTTTCGTCCTTATTTGCTGAGAACAAGGTCAAGGCTTCCGCCGCAGACGGCGGTAAAAGCGGCTTCAATCTCGTCAACGGTGACGGTGTCTGCAAAACCGCTGTCAACCATGAAGAGAAGAACGATGTCGCCCTTGGTCATAACTTTAAGGGTGTCCGCTTCAACGCAGATCCATTTTCTCTGGTCGATGCCGTTGAGCATCTCGTTTGCGACGTCCTCGGCGTCGGCGGCGTCGTTAACTCTTACTACAACGAGAGAGTATGCCTGGGAACCCATCATAGGCTCGGAAACGGCGGCTTCCTTGACTTTGGAAACGTCGTCAAGACCGAGGTTGTATTTGGGAGCGTATTCGTCCTCGAGGTCAACGGCGGTGGTCATAAGGTTGAGGCTTACGGATTTTTCAGCGTAAACAGCATCAATTATCTCCTCAGGAGTTCCGGCGGGAGCGGTGACTCCCGGCTCCTCAGTGGAAATATCGGATCCATCGTTAGTTTCGGCGTTTTTGCCGCAAGCCGCGAAGCTGAGAAGCATAGTTGCCGCAAGAATTACTGCAAGAAGTTTTTTCATTTTTAGAATTTCCTTTCTTTTTGGGCATACCCGCCCGTGATAAGTATTGATATTATACCATTCGGTGCGCCCTTTTGCAACAACGAACTGTTGCCGGGCTATATATTAGTGCGTTTTAAGCCCAAATGTATTGCAGTTTATTTTTAAACTTTTTTTGAACAAGGATTTTTATACCCGTTTTTAGTTTTTGCCGTTCTTTTCCTTATTATTCGGGCTTTTTGAAAGCCCGAAAACGCCGCCCTATTTTTATATTGTAACAAAAAGAGAAAAGGAGTATAATTAAATTTATTCCTATTACATTAAAGGAGGCTTCTCTGAAATGGCAAGAGCCGACGAGGGACTTGCGTTCCTTCTCAAATATGAAAACGTCGCATGGTACGAAAACGGCGAGGTGCGGATTCTTGACCGCCGGTGCTACCCGCACCCGGTGAGCTTCGTCACCTGTCGCTCCTCGGCAGAGGTTGCCGAAGCAATAAAGGATATGGTCACCCAAAGCGCCGGACCCTACCTTGCCGCCGGAATGGGAATGGTCCTTGCGGCGCACGAAGCGGAGGACTTTGCCCCCGCCGCCCAGCTTGACTACCTTCGGGAGGCCTCCGACATCATCGGAAACGCCCGCCCCACCACCGCGAAGCGCATGCTGATGATAACCGAGGGCTGTCTTTCCGCCGCAGAAAAGGCGCTCTCCGCCGGGGAGAAAAACGCCGTAAAGGCGATTTTTGACCACGTCATCGCCATTACCGACGCCCGCTACCGCAAAATCGAGGAAATCGCCAAGTACCTGGTAGACAAGTTCCCGGACGAGGGCACCGTTATGACCCAGTGCTTCGCGGAGACCATTCTCGGCTTTATGTGCAAGGAATGTAAAGCCCGGGGCAAAAAGATTAAATTCATCTGCCCGGAGACGAGACCCTATTTCCAGGGCGCGCGCCTCACCGCCAGCGTCCTTTCGGACATGGGCTTTGACGTTACGGTCATCACCGACAATATGCCCGGCTGGACTATGCACGAAAAGAAGGTTGACGTCTTTACCTGCGCCGCCGACGCCATCACCATGGACGGCTGGGTCGTCAACAAGGTTGGCACCTTCCAGATTGCCCTGGCGGCGAAATACTGGGGTATTCCCTTTTACGTGACCGGCGCGCCGGACAAATGCCATGAGCACGCCGCCGACGTCAAAATCGAGGAGCGCGATGCTCAAATGGTGCTCGAAGCCCTCGGAAAGCCCACCGCCAAGGAGGGCGTCCACGGCTTCTATCCCGCCTTTGACAAAACGCCCCCGGAGCTAATAACCGGCGTCGTCACCGACCGGGGAATCTATTCCCCCGACAGACTTTGGGACTATTACGACGGAAACGGAACCGGCGAATACGATGTGGTAGTCTGATTTTTTCGTCCTCGCTTCGGAAGAAGCCGCTTAAAAAACACAAAAAAACGTCCGAAAGGGAGAACCCCGCTCGGACGTTTCTTTACATATGGAAAGGAGATAAAAATGGAGTTTTCAAAAGATGATTTAGCGGAAGCAAAAAGACAGATTGACTCAATATCACATAAGCTGACGGAGACAATAAAGACTCTTGAAGCCAAAGAAAACCCGGAAAGATATAAGTCCCAGATAACTTTGGCAAAAAGGCGGATAAAAGCCTTTGAAATCGCGAATTATTTAATAGAATCCGAACTTGCAAAAAAATAAAGCGTTCCGGTCTTAGCCCTTTCAAGACGAAAGGGCGTTTATTTTTTCTTCAGCTTTTCTATTACGTCCTGATAATCCAGGCTCTTAAAATCCGGGAAAGCCTTGAGGTACCGCCCGTAGCGGCGCTTCGCCGCCCCGAGCTTTTCGCCGAGCTCCGCCTTCAAGGCTTCGAGCTTAATGCGCTGCTCCTCGGATTTCGCCTCCCGGTTTTCGGAAATGCGCTCCTTCTCCTCGGAGAGAATACGCTCGAGGAGCGCCTGCTCCTCGGCGCGGTGGCGCTCCGAAAGAGCCTGTTCCTCGGCTTTGTGCTCCTTTCTCATGGCGGCAAGGTCCGAATATCGGTCCAGAACGTCCTCCGCGCCCTCTTTCACAACGAGGGTCTTGTCGGAAATTCCTTCGCCTATCTTGTCGGAAAAGCTCCGCACCTCCTCCGCCATGGCTGACAGAAGTTTGAGGTTCTTTTGCATATTGTTTATTGCGAGTATCGTCGCCGCAAAGTCGAAAACTATCAGCAGAGTGAACGCCCCGAGAAAGATTACGCCGACCGGCGTCGGAATCTTCCTCACCGCTCCGGCGATAAGCGGCTGGATTATTTTCATAACAAAGGTCGCCGCAAGGCCCCAGATAAGCGAAAACTCAAGGCAGATATAGCCCTTTAAGTTGAAGCGCTGGTTGCTGTAATCCCACCAGCGGGTGTGGAAAATCTTTTCGAGCGCCCAGCCCGTTAGGAACTCGAGGGCGCTCGTGAGCACCATTGAGCCCACGAAAAGGAGCAGAAGGTTCTTTGAAAGCGGCGTCAGAAGGAGAATCACTATTACGAGCCCGAAGCCGTAAATCGGGCAGACTGGTCCGTTAAGAAAGCCCCGGTTGACGAATTTTCCGGTCTTTACGGCGAAGAAAGCCACCTCCGTACACCAGCCGAGAAAGGCGTATATGAAGAAATACCACATTATTTCATAAAAAGACATTTTCTTTCCCCCTTGTCTTTTTAAATTATACTATCTTAATTTATTGCGTACAACTCTTGATTTGTAAATTTTTCGGTGGTATAATTGCGACCAGTGAGTTTGAAGCCTTCCTCACTTAAAACAAAACCAGAGGAGATTTTGAAAAATGAATAACAGAAAGGGAAGTATATCCTTCCTCACCAAAAGCGCCGCCATTGCGGCAATTTACGTCGTACTGACCGAGATTTCGGCCCTTCTCGGAATTTCGAGCGGCGTTATCCAGTTCCGCCTTTCGGAAATGCTCACCGTGCTTCCGATTTTTACTCCGGCGGCAATTCCCGGCCTTTTCATCGGCTGTCTTATTTCCAACATTCTTGCGGGAGGAGTTATCTGGGACGTTGTTTTCGGAAGCGTCGCCACCCTTATCGGCGCTTTAGTAACCTATGCGCTTCGCAATAAGAGCGTCTATCTCGCCCCCGTTCCGCCCATCGTCGCCAATATGGTGATAGTTCCCTTCGTGCTCCGCTACGCCTACGGTTTTGAGGGAACCCTTCCTTTCTTTGCTCTTACCGTCGGAATCGGCGAATTTGTCTGCTGCGGAATCCTCGGCGTTTTCCTTGCGAAAACCCTTAAAAAACATAAAGTCGAACTTTAATTTAACTGAAATAAAGGCTGAAAATCCCGTGCTCAAAAATGAGCACGGGATTTTTTATCTGCATATGAGTTCGCCGTTTTCGGCGTCAACGGTGATGGTGGAATCCGCCGGGAAGTCGCCGGAAAGGATTTTCCGGGCGATAAGGGTCTCAAGGCTCGTCTGGATATATCTCCGAAGAGGTCTTGCGCCGTAAACGGGGTCGTAGCCTCTCTCGATGATGAGCTCCTTCGCCTTTTCGGTAACCTCGAGCCCGAGGGTCTTTTCCTCAAGGCGCTTTCTAAGGGACTCGAGCATTATGTCGATAATTCCGCTGAGATTGTCCTTGGTGAGAGGTTTAAAGAAGGTTATCTCATCAAGGCGGTTGAGGAACTCCGGACGGAAGCTCTGGCGAAGCTCCGCCATTACCTCTGCCTTCGCCTCGTCGGAGATTTCGCCCGAATCGGTGATTCCGTCAAGGAGCGC
>JAEDJF010000072.1 GCA_016296485.1 Oscillospiraceae bacterium | reverse complement strand
CTGTCATAGCGAGGCGGGAGCTCGACCGTAGGGCGGGGTCTTGACCCCGCCGGAACCCCCTTCGGGGGGACGGGCGAATATTATCCGCCCGTACGGTGTGCGGGTACGGGACAAAACGGCGCGAAGCGCCGGAAAGCGGCGGGGCTGCGCCCCGCCATACAGTAAAAATCAAAGGCGAAACACCTCATCCGTCTTTGCCTTGCGGCAAATCCACCTTCCCCCGAGGGGAAGGCTTACGGGCGGATAATATCCGCCCCTACGGCTTGCGGGCGCGGCACAAAACGGCGCGAACACTTTAGTACGCCTTGTTCCCGGCTTCGCCGAACTCGACGCCGGCTTCGTAGAGCCCGAAGGGCTCCCCGGGGACGGCGTTTTCGAAGCGTATCCGCATTTTGTCGAGGGCGGGAATGAGCCGCCTGCGACCGAAGGAGCGGGCGCCGTCGTCGCACTGCCAGACGAACTCGCTCCACTTTATTCCCGACCAGCGGAAATAGCGGAAGGCGGCGCTCTCGCTCCAGAGCTCGGACCAGACGCCGTTTATCTTCGCCTTGACCGTGACGGAGGTGTGGGGGCGGGGCTCGAGCTTCACGAAAACCGCCCGGAGGGCTTTGGCGTTATAGAAGCGCCCGCCGGAAATCTCCGGAAGGTCCCAGTGGGCTTCGATGGGCGCGCCGCAGTCGGTGTAGGCGCCGGGGGAGCTGTCCTCCGGGTCGGCGAAGGCATAGACGTTTCCGTCGGCGTCGCCGAAATAAAGAGTATTTTCAAAGACCCAGATTGCCGTCGCCGGGACGTTTTCCCAGTAGTAGCACTCGTACTGGAAGGTGCTGTAGGGGGCGGCGCTGTCGTAGCTCTTCTGGCTCCCGTCAAGAAGATAGAGGCGGCTTCCCGCCGAAACGAGCATGAAATGCCCGTAGGGGCAGAAAACCGAGGAGCCGAGGGCGTCGCTCTTCGTAAGCGCCTTGTTTATGAACCAGCTTCGGTTCTGGGCGTATTTTTCGCCGCTGGCGTCGTGGGCGGTTAGGGCGAAAACGCCGCTTTTCGTTAGAAAGAGCGGCTCCTCGCCGAGGTTCCCGAAGCCCGAAAGGGAAACCGCCCCGGGTCCGTGGAGGATATTAGTCATCGGGAACGCCGCCTCGCCGTCCATAATAACGCCCTGGCGGAGAAAGACCGTCGAGTCGTTTTCTGCGTCCTCGCTGTGGGTCACGAGAAGGTCCCCGAGGCGGGAGTAGCCGAGGAAGGCGCTTTTGCCGCCCGCCATTTCGGAGTACCAGCTCTCGCCGAAATAGCAAAGGTCGTTCATCTCGCTGTGCCAGTCGACGCCCGGGAAGTCCGGGTTTCCGGTGAGGAAAAGGCGGTTTTCGGCGCCGCCGACGCCGTAAAGCGCCGACACCCGGCAGCGGTTTATTCTCTCCGGGTAGCCCTCTATTTCCACGGCGGCGGTTATCCGGACGTTGTCCTCCCCCTCGATGGGCGAGACGCCCGGGGCGGAGACGAGGGTCACGGCGCCGGTCTCCTCGTCGGCGGAGAAATCCGTCCCGGGGACGAGACTCGTCCACCGGCGGTCATAGACCGCCGAGCCCGCCGCCAGAACCTCGACGGAAACGCTCCCGGGAACGAGCCCGCCGAAGGAGAGCTGGAAGGTTTTGTCCCCGGCGGCGGAGGAAAATTCCTCCCGAAAGCGCTTTCCGATGAGGTTGAAGGGCTCGAAGGCGGAGCCGCCCCCGGCGGCGGTGCGCCCTAGGGTGATAGTGGGGACGTAGGCGAAATCCTCGGCTTTGCCGAGGACGCCCCCGCCGCCCTCCGAAAGGGAAAAGACCCGAAGCTTTTCGCCGTCGGTGATGAAAATGCGCTCGCCGAACTGCTTCGCGAAGGAGCGGCGGGGGGAAAGGCCGGTAAATACCGGCGTTTCGCCGCCGTCAAGGAAGAGCTTCGTGCCCGAGTGGATGAGAAGGTGGTCGCCGGCGGCGGTCCGAAGGACGAAAGCGCCGAAAATTTCGCCGCCGAGGCTGCGCTTGAGGGAGTAGCCCGAGCGCTTGACGGGCTTGCCGGAAAAGTCCGGCAGCATAGTGGGGGCGTCGGGGCTTCGGGAGGGGGCGACGTGGGCGGGAGGGCTCGAAAGGTCGACGCCCCTAAAATCCGAAACCCGGACTGTGCTCAGCTTTGCTTCGTACATGCTCATTCCTCCCCGTAGCAGTCAAAAATGGCGTGCTCAAAGGCTTTTGCGGCGGTCTGGGCTCCGAGCATATAGCGGTTTCGGAAGGAGGAGGCGAGCTCCCGGTCGCAGCCCGCGTCCGCTATAAAGGCGGCAAGCCCGAAGACGAAGGCGGAGTTTACGAGCCCTTCGTCGTAGGGAACCTCCTCCGAAAGGGCGGTGAGCACGGGTATTTTTTCGAGGGCGGGGCGCCCCGCCGCCCGCCTTATGTTCTGTTCGGTTTCAAAGTTTTCCGCCATCAGCGCGTTTACCCACGGCACCCCAAAGGCGGAAAGATAGGGCGCCGGGGCGCCCTCGCCGCAGAGGGCGAGGGCGGATTTCATAAGTTCGTTTACTGTCATTTAAAGCTCCTTTCGCAAAAATTTTTTCAAAAACTTTTATCCCCGTTTTTGGCTTTGCAATGCCATTTTATAATTTTTACAGCTCCAACAGCGATGAATTTTCAAAAAATCCGAAAAAATTTTAAAAAAGGTATTGACAACGAAAAAAGCGCCCAATGGGGCGCTTTTTGGGGGACGGATTCAAAGGGGCGAAAGGGGCGAAAGCCGCCCCCAAAAAAATTTACAAAAACGTCTTTTCCTCAAAGACAAAAAGTGCTATACTCAAGACAGTATGAATATATATAGGAGGAAACGAGTAATGTACGGTTCCGGCGAAATCAAAAAATACAGCTTTAAAAACGACTATTCCGAGGGGGCGCACCCCCATATTCTGCTCTCCCTTGCGGCGAGGAGCACCGAGACCAACTGTCCTTACGGTATGGACAAGCACTCCGAAGCCGCCGCAGATATGATAAGGGAGCGCTGCAAGGCGCCGAACGCCGAGGTCGCCTTTATTGCCGGCGGAACCGCAACCAACGCCCTTGCGATTTCTCTCTTTCTCCGCAACCCCTACGAGGCGGCAATCTGCGCCGTCACGGGTCACATCAACGTCCACGAGACCGGCGCCATTGAGAACACCGGTCACAAGGTCATAAACGTCCCCTCCGACGGCGACGGCAAAATAACCCCGGAGCTCATTCAGCCGGTGCTCGACTGGCACAACTGCGAGCACATGGTCGTGCCGAAGCTCGTTTACGTCTCCCAGAGCACCGAGCTCGGCACCATTTACACCAAGGCGGAGCTCACCGCCCTCAGCGAATACTGCCGCAAGAACGGGCTTTACCTCTATCTTGACGGCGCCCGCCTCGGCTCCGCGCTGATGGCGAAGGAGAACGACCTCACCCTTGAGGACATTGCCGCCCTCACGGACGCTTTTTACATAGGCGGCACCAAAAACGGACTTCTCTTCGGCGAAGCCCTTGTGATGCTGAACGAGGAAATGCGGGAAAACTACCGCTATATGATTAAACAAAAGGGCTATATGCTCGCCAAGGGCTACGTCGTCGGCACGATGTTCGAGGCGGCGTTCAAGGACGGGCTCTTCTTCGGAATGGCTCTCCACGAGAACGAGGCGGCGGAAAAAATCGCCGACGCCATCCGCTCCACCGGCTTTGAGTTCTACGCGAAGCCCCAGACGAACCAGATTTTCGTGATTCTTCCCGACGCCCTTGCGGACGAGCTCGTGGACGAGTTCGGCTGCAATATTGAGAGCCGCCTCGCGAACGGGAAATCCGCCGCAAGGATAGTCACCTCCTGGGCAACCACGGATGAGGCGGTAAACGCCCTTTCCGAGTGGTTTCTCACGAAGTACTGCGCCGGGCTTCTCAAGGAAATGATGAAATGATTTTATTTTAAAGGAGGCTAATACATATGTCTTTCTGCACCAAATGCGGCGCCAACGTCCCCGAAGGGGACAATTTCTGCCCCAACTGCGGCGCGCCCACCGGCGCTGCCCCCGCCTACGTTGACCCCGGCGACAAAACCGGGAATTTCCCCGAGGAGGAGAGGGAGCGCAATAAATACCTTGCCGCCCTTTGCTACTTCGGACCCGCCTTTATCGCCGTGGCGCTCCTCGCCGAAAAGGACTCCAAATTTATCCGCTACCACGTCAACCAGGCGATTATGCTCATTGTTTTCGCCCTCGCCTGCGCAATCGTCTGCGTCGTGCCCGTCATCGGCTGGATAGCCGGCGGCATCGGCTCAATAATCGCCGTCGTCTTTGAAATCATGGGCATCGTCCGCGCCTTCAAAGGCAAGGCGGTTGACCTTCCCATCGTCGGCAAATACACCGTCGTTCATTACGACTGAAAGTAAGCAAAATGAAAAGCGCCGCCCGAAGGGGCGGCGCTCATAGGAAGGTTAACAGCCACAGCAGTTTTTTCTGCTGTGGCTGTTCTTGTATTGTATCCTGTTATGTGATAATATGGAGCCGAACAGACCTGCGAATCAAAATTTGATTGGGAGGTTCCGAAGATGAAAAAGCAGATTGTAATTATAACCCTATTGCTCATAATAACAGCTTTTGTTACAGGAGGATGTAAAAAGATGGGACAGCAAAGCGCCGAAAGAGAAAAGTACGAAGGCAAACAGCTCATATCCTATACTGTAAATATGTCAGGGGGTATGCAGGGAGGAAAATGCGTTACAATGGTGCGCCTTGGTGACGATGGTTCGTATGCGACCTTATTTATCGGGAACCGGAGTTGGCATAATCTTGATATGAAGTCTCAACTGTATGTTGTAGATAAGTCGCTGCTTGATGAA
Organism: Oscillospiraceae bacterium; assembly: GCA_016296485.1. Lineage (GTDB taxonomy): Bacteria > Bacillota > Clostridia > Oscillospirales > Ruminococcaceae > UMGS1668. The sequence continues at coordinate 2,608 of JAEDJF010000072.1, read as the reverse complement.
ATTGCAAATATAGTCCTTGGAGATAAAGTGTACAGCGCAAAAATAGGCGAAACAAATCCGTATGTCGTGTATGACGCGCCGGTGACTGTGTATGTCTTTGGCTACGAAGACGGAGTTTCATTCGGTTTTTCAAATTCAAATGAATTAGCGGATACCTTTTATAAATCCAGCGATAAGATTGATGCACTGATAAAGGAGTATGCGGACAAAGGCACACAGTATCCTACAGTCTATACGCCGGGTGTGGACGAATTTGTCGATTGGAAGAAAGAAAATGAGATTTCACTTCATGTGAGACAGGAGTCTCCTTTCAGTATAATTGTAGAAGTGTTTTTTGGATGTGAAGAACCCAAAGAGATTACCGGCGATGTGGTGCTGTCGCTCATAGAGGACGAAAAAATCGCAGAAGAAAGAACCTTAGTGGAAAATCTGACCATGAGTAATGCTCCTAAATACTCGATGTCCGGCATGTCTATAAACGGTTACATTTCCGGACCGCTCAATGAGGAAACAATTTACTTTGAAACAGAGGATTATCCCAAAGCAGGAACTTATAAAATAGAGTTTGCCGGCTGCGAAACAACCTTTGAAATGAAAATATACGGGTGAATCCGCTAAACAGGCAAAACACTAAATTCCGGTTTGTAGAACAGATACAAGGGACTTGTCCCTTCTGTCTGTTTTACTGTCTTATGAACAATGCCGGAAGGGCGGCGCTTTTTTTGTAAACTCAAAAAGGGAGGGGCAGAGCCCCTCCCTTTATCTTTATATTTTTACCCGGAAATTGCTTTGTAAAGCTGGGCGTAGGCGGCGGCGGAATGGTGCCAGCCGAAGTCGTGGCGAAGGGCGTGGCGCACGAGGAACTCCCAGCGCCCCTCGTGGAAATGCTCGTTCGCCCGGCGCACCGCCCAAAGCATATCGTCCGCGTTGTAGTTATAGAAGGTGAAGCCGTTGCCCGCCTGGTAGTCGATGTCGGTGACGGAGTCCTTGAGCCCGCCGGTCTCCCGGACTATCGGAACGGTGCCGTAGCGAAGGGCAATCATCTGGGCAAGCCCGCAGGGCTCGCTCTTGCTGGGCATCAAGAGTACGTCCGCCCCGGCGTAAATCCGCCTTGCGAGGGGCGGAATGAAGTCCGTAATGACCTTTACCCTGCCGGGATAGCGGCTCTCGAGCCTTCGGAAATAGTCCTCAAAGCACTGCTGTCCCTGTCCGAGGACCGCGAGCTGCACGGGCATCTCCATTATCCTGTCGCCCACGTACTCCACAAGGTCGAAGCCCTTGTGGGAGACGAGGCGGCTCACTATCCCGATGAGCATAAGGTTTTTGTCCTCCCAAAGCCCCAGCTCCCGCTGGAGGGCGGCTTTGTCCGCCGCCTTGCCGGAAATGTCCCCGGCGCTGTAGTGGGCGGGAATATCCGGGTCGGTCTCCGGGTCGTAGGAGTCCGTGTCGATGCCGTTTAAGATTCCCGTGAGCTTGTATTTCCGCTCCCGAAGGAAGCGGTCGAGCCCCCAGGCGTACCATGGGTCGAGAATTTCGTTTGCGTAGGTTGGGGAAACGGTGGTGACGACGTCGCACTGGTCGATTCCGCCCTTCATATAGTTGCAGCGCCCGTCGTACTCCACCATATAGCGTTTGTCCTCCGAAAGACCGAGAATGTCCCCGGCGACGAACATATCGAAGCTCCCCTGGTACTGGATATTATGTATGGTGAAAACGGTTTTTATCCTGCTGTAAAGGGGGTCGCCGCGGTAGAACGCCCGGAGAAAAACGGGAATGGGTCCCGTCTGCCAGTCGTTGCAGTGAATGACCTCCGGGACGAAGCCCTCCATACGGCGGACGCACTCGAGCACCGCCCTTGAAAAGAAGCCGAAGCGCTCCCCGTCGTCGTAGCTTCCGTAGATTCCCGGGCGGCGGAAATAGTATTCGTTGTCAACGAAATAGAAGGTGACTCCGTCGAGCTCGAGGGAAAGGAGCCCGCAGTACTGCTTCCGCCAGGAGAGCTCCACGTCGAAGCTTCCGACAAAGCGCATCTGTTCCCGGTAGCGCCGGGGAATGTCGGAGTAAAGGGGAAGTATCACCCGGCAGTCGTGACCGGCGGCGCAGAGCGCCTTGGGCAGCGCCCCCGCCACGTCTCCGAGCCCGCCGGAGGCGATAAAGGGTCTTGCCTCGCTCGCAGCGAAAAGTATTTTCATATTTTGACCTCCTTTTCAGAAGAGTATTGAAAAGTTCGGGGCGGCGAAGACGCCCTTTTTATATTGCTACAGAGGGCACGGCGCGTGTGGCGTACGCCTTGCGCCGCTTTCCAACGATTCGCACCGTTTTGCACCGCGTCCGATAGCCGTAGGGGCGGATATTATCCGCCCGTAAGCCTTCCCCCTTGGGGAAGGTGTCGCCGTTAGGCGACGGATGAGGAGTTTCGCCTTGATGTGGGGGAAATTGGCGCCCGAACCGTAGGGGCGGATACTATCCGCCCGCCTTTCCACGCACTCTCTATGGTAGGGCGGGGTCTTGACCCCGCCGAAAAACCTCCCCTATCAGGGGAGGGGGACCGCTTTAGCGGTGGAAGGGTGGAAAGGGTTTAGTTTTTGTATATTACCCCCATCTCTTT